>JASJEI010000249.1 GCA_030064795.1 Pleurocapsa sp. MO_226.B13
GGAAAATCGGATTTAGCACTAGCGGACTACAACCAAGCAATTCAACTCAATCCTCAATATGCTATTGCTTACAATAATTTAGGTTTAATACATATGCAAATGAAAAACACTGAAGAAGCAAGATTAAATTTACAAAAAGCTCAACAGTTGTTCATCTCTCAAAATAATACTGAGTTTGCTGAAAAAATAGCGAATCTCTTAAAACAGTTACCTTAAAAGTTTGGTGAAATTCATCTAGAGTTTGGTTCGATCCTGTTGATATTATGGAATTTAAGCTCATCGTCGATTCTAACTTTAATCAGTAATAAAAATCGCTCTTTGTTTGAAATGGAAACGGGGCGCGCTCGCGAATTACTTCCTTTGACCACAAATATTTTCGAGCTAATTACGGGCGATCGCTTGCCAGCAAATAAAGTCTCAAACAATCTGGTATTTGGTCGAATCATCTCAGTTCAAGATCATAATTTTTCGGGTGGCGATCGCCATCTTCAATCTCTCGTTAACCAACCTGAATCATGCGATCGCGAATTACTTCCTTTGACCACAAATATTGGCGTTGTTGATTACAGGCGATCGCTTGCCAGCAGATAAAGTATAAAACAATCTGGTATTTGGTCGAATCATCTCAGTTCAAGATCATAATTTTTCGGGTGGCGATCGCCATCTTCAATCTTTCCTGACTAAACCTGAATCATGCGATCGCGAATTACTTCCTTCTGATCACAAATATTTTCGAGCTGATTACAGGCGATCGCTTGCCAGCAAATAAAGTCTAAAACAATCTGGTATTTTGCCGAATCATCTCAATTAAAGATGAAGATCGAGCAATCTGTTCGCGCTTTGGTCGATCGACAATTAACACAAAATCCCCCCATCTTTTCAGCGGGGGATGAGCTTAACTTAACCGATTAACTGAATTTACTTAAACTGAATAAACTCGTAAACATTGAGATATTGCGTCCCCGCACTGTGCCAGGAATAATCGTATTCCATCCCCTGTTGTACTAATTGCTCGAATTCTTTGGGATACTCGTAATACAAGCCGATCGCTCTTTCCATAGCGGATTCGAGAGCGTGGTGATCTGTCTGATAGAAAACGTAGCCATTACGCTTTTCGGGTGCACGATTTTGGTCGTGATCGCGATCGAATACAGTGCTTACTAAGCCACCAACACCCCGCACAATCGGCACGGTTCCGTATTTGAGACTGATTAGTTGAGTCAAGCCACAGGGTTCAAAATTACTCGGCACGACTACCATATCTGCCCCTGCATAAATTAAGTGTGCTAGTTCTTCATTAAAACCAAGCTCTAAATGTACGTCGGGGTTGTTGTTGAGGAAATGTTTTTCATGCCAAAATCTACTGTTAACGTCCGCAGAAGTTGCCGAACCTAAGAGGACAAACTGGGCATTGCGATTTAGGGCATAATAAATGGCATGGTGTACTAGATGTACGCCTTTTTGATCGTCTAGTCTACCAATGTAGGCAATAATTGGCTTATTGGAATCTTGAAGTAACAGCCGTTCTCGTAAAGCTTTTTTGTCTTTAGCTTTGCCTTCTAGCTCGTCAATACTATACTGAAAAGGGATATACTTATCTGACTCAGGATTCCAGACACTATAATCGACACCGTTGAGAATACCGCTAAATTTTTCTTGGTGAATTTCTAAAGTATGTCCTAAACCATAGCCGACATCGGTAAAGCGCGCTTCCCAGGCATGGTGAGGAGAAACAGTATTAACATAGTTGGAATAGACGATTCCGCCTTTCATCATGTTGAGAGCAAAAGGATTAAAGTTATCTCTCAGGCGATCGTAATGAAAATAATATTCGGGACGGTTTAAACCCGTAGCTATCAAAACTTCGTTACCGCAACTACCTTGATGTCTGAAGTTATGAATGGTGTAACAGACTCTTTGACGCTCCATACCATAATACTGATACATTTCGTACAGCATGACGGGAACTAAACCAGTTTGCCAGTCGTGACAATGAATAATATCGGGTCGTTTATTACTCTTGAGCAAAAATTCCATCGCTGCTTTACTAAAGAAAGCAAAACGCATTGGATCGTCATGACCACCGTAAACATAGCCTCGATTAAAAAACTGGTCTTGGCTTTTGGGCTGAATAAAGAAACAAAGCCTACCATGTACCCAGCCACAAAAAACGTCGCATTTAATTTCGCCATCATACCACGGTACACCCAGGTCGCGATAAGCATCATGCAATCCCCAGATATGGTCGTATCTCATGCAGTCATACATCGGCAGAATTAATTCAACGCAGTGACCGCGATTTTCCAATTCTCTACTCAATCCATAAACTACATCTCCTAAACCGCCAGCTTTGATTACAGGAGCGCATTCGGATGCAATCTGCACGATGTACATATTTTAAGCCTCGCTTAATAAAACTTTATATTTATCTATTTTTATTTAAGATTTTAAAACAGAAAATCACTTTTCGCGTTGAGACAGGAGAAAAAGATCGGAATATTATTCTGGTTAACTGCCAAGTTACTTAAATTAAGTTGACACTAAAATTTTTACTCCGTAAGTAGGTAAATGATTACAAAATCAAGAAAGAAGATACAAATATTCATACAAAACCAGTTATTCGATCGATACGAACCAGAGCAGATAGACTGGTTATCGAGAGGCAAAAACGATAAACAATTCAAATAGAAACTAGATGAATGATTAGAGCGATCGCGCCTTAGCACTAGACGCAATCAAGACTAAAGACAGCTATTGACAAGCAATGGTCTAAAACCTAAGTATAAATTGAGCGGTTTAATAAGCACCATTATTGCGAGGGAAAATAACTACACCAATAGTTTTATAGATAATCCATAAATCCAACAACCAATTATGGCTAGTTGCGTAGTAAACGTCTATTTGAACTCTTTTAGGATAGGGTATGTCGTTTCGTCCCGATACTTGCCACAGTCCCGTAATACCCGGTCTAATTTGCAGCACCGTGTTAATTTTCCGACCATACTTAGGCAACTCTTCGGGTACGAGGGGTCTTGGCCCAACTACGCTCATTTCGCCTTTGAGTACGTTCCAAAATTGGGGAAACTCATCGAGGCTAGTTAAACGTAAAAATTTGCCGATCTTAGTAATTCTGGGGTCTTGCTTGAGTTTAAAACTATCGCGAAACTCTTGACGCATCTGGTCTGAGTCTTGCACGATCGCTTCTAGCATTTCGTCGGCATTATTAACCATGGTTCTAAACTTAATACATTTGAAAAGCTGATGGTTTTTGCCTACCCTTTGTTGAACATAAAAAATTGGTCCTTGAGAATTGAGGGCAATTAGTACCATCAAAATTAGATATACGGGAGAAAATACAATTAGAAACAATAGAGCAAAAACTATATCAAATATACGTTTAGCAAGATTTCCGTTAAAAGTAGAGAGAGATAAACTCAACCAATTGAGATTGAATAAAGAGCGAATACCTTTTCTCACTAATCCCTGTAAAACTTTAACGGAAATAAGTTGGCTGTTAGCAGTCATCTTACTCCTTCACACATCACACCACACTGTCCAATCATAAAGCTATAAAGCTCGATCGGCTGAAAAATTTCCTTTAAGGTTTTATTTTGTCTGTTTCCACTCTCGATAACAATCTTCGATAAACTGCAAATAGGATTGTTTAAAGATTTTCGGGCTAAACTTATATGCTTGTAAGCGACAATTTTCTGGCTCGATTTGATTTTGCAGTTGTTCAAATAGTTTTACCGTCTGGACTAAAGCTTCTGGTTGTTGAACGTCAAAAAATAAACCCGTTCCCGTTTTTGGTTCGACACGAATATCTTTGACTGTTTCTAATGCACCTCCTTTACCGTAGGCAATTACTGGTGTACCACAGGCTTGTGCTTCGACTAGGGCAATCCCAAAATCTTCGCAAGCTGCATAAACGAAAGCTTTGGCTTTGGTTATGTATTTTTTGACTAGATTATGCGGTTGCCAACCCAAAACTTGAATATGAGGTTGGGCAAGCTGACGTATTTCTTCTAGTTGCGAACCACCTCCAATGATGACTAAAGGTTTTTTGAGTTGATTAAATGCTTTAACAATTAAGCATATTTGTTTATAACTTACTAAGCGAGAAATTGTCAGATAGAAATCATCCTTTTCTGGCTCAAACCCAAATTTTTCTAGATCGACTGGAGGATAGATTACTTGGGCTGGGCGACGATAACAACGCCAAATACGCCTAGCTGTATGTCGAGAATTGGCAATAAAATAATCAACTCGATTTGCCGAGATAACATCCCATTGACGCAAGCGGTGCAGGATATACCTGGCAATAATGCCTTTGATTCCTTTACCTTGGCGATCGCCTTTTAAATAATCAAAGGTTAAATCCCAAGCATAGCGCATTGGAGTGTGGCAGTAACAAATATGTAGTTGATGCGGATTGGTCAGGACTCCTTTTGCTACTGCATGAGAAGAAGAGAGGATGACATCGTAATGATTGAGATCTAGTTGCTCGATCGCGATCGGTAAGAAAGGTAAGTATTTTTGTACGCCATTTTTTGCCAGGGGAAATTTTTGAAGAAAGGTAGTACCGATTTTTCTTTGATAAAGATAGCTTTGGGGGTTAACTGATTCAAAATCAATCAAAGCATAGAGATCTGCATCAATATGTTGCAAAATTTCTCGTACTACTAATTCTGACCCCCCAGTAGCTTTGGGAGTTAACCATTCATGTACTAAGGCATATTTTAAGTTCACATTAGTAGTTATTAGTTAGTAGTTAGTAGTTGGGAGAGACAAGGCATGCCTTGTCTGTACAGTAGTTAGTAGTTAAGCTTACTACACAAAACCATTAATTGGTTATCGGTCATTAGTCATTGGTCATTGGTTATTAATTGCCAGGTTGAACGATCTGCTCGATCGCCTAATCTAATGTAAGATTCTAAATCTAATCTGTCGATTGCCTCTCGGTTTAGTAATAGATAGGCTGGCTGGTTTTGCCAAGTTTGTTTTAGTTTGGCATCGTCGGCAGGAACGATGACGCGATCGCTGTAAAAATCTAGAGAAGGTCGAAAATAAGGATAAGCGGTATAGATTTTTTGTTGAGGGGGTACATACTGCTTGATGATTGTCGCCACAGGTTGGACGGGAAAAGCTTCATTTAATTCCCATAGCCAGTGAGGAGTATTAAATAGTAGCAATAATGCTAAATAAAATCCCCCAAAAAGGGTGGGGATAAATAAACGCGAAGATGACCAGAGTAAGATTAGCGCGATCGAAAAGGCGATCGCGACTAGTCCTAAAATCGCAGCTAAATCCGACTCGATCTGACCGCTTAAGAATAAATATAGAGAGCCTAGCCAGCAAATTGCAGTGACTAAACTCAAGCAAATCTTCCAACTCTGAGAATATACCTGTTGTTGCCAGGCGATCGCCAAACTATAACCGATTAACAAAGATAACCCTGGATAAATCGGTATTACATACCAGGGTAGTTTAGTCGCCATGAGTGAAATCGCCAGCAGATAGACCCCACTCCAGATTAAGGTTAGCTTTCCCCAACTAAATCGGCGATTTTTCCACCCTAGTCGAACTCCTCTGGGCAAAAATATGAGCCAAGGAAGGCTATATTTAGCGATTTCCAATAAATAATACCAAGGAGGGCTAGAAACCTCGCTAACGGGCTGCCAAATGCGGTTAAAGGTCTGTTTGCCCAGGTTGATCCCCAAAAACTCTTGACCGTATTGTAAATATTGCAGCAGATACCAGGCGATCGCTGGTGCTACTCCCAAAATCGAGCCGATCCAGAGATGAGGACTCAGCAGCAATTGAGGATTGTCCCACAGGAGAAAGATAAAGATAATTCCTCCCAGTAAGATCCCCATCATGATCCCTTTGGTCAGGCAGATCGAACCAATGCCCACGCCCGTACCCAATAGCCAGCCTCGATTTTTTCTTCCCCGCAGCAGACACCAGACAGCAAAACAAAACCAAAAATTAATAACTCCATCCAACATCGCCACTCTACCGTGACGGGCTACAGGCAACAGAGTTAGATACACCAAAGCCGAAAAGATGGCTGCTGCACGAGAGGCAAAAATTTCTCTGGCGATCTGATAGAGCAAAGGCACGGTAAAAGCCGAAAGCAAGGCGGGAAAAAGCCTGGTACTCCACTCGCTAACTCCAAACAAACTATAGGCAAAAGCAATTAACCAATGTACCAGAGGGGGTTTATTCCAATAGGGCTGACCGTAGTTAATGGTAGGATAAAGCCAAGTATCGCTATCTGGAAAACCACGCCAAATATTACGGGCTACTTCCGCCACAATACCTTCATCCCAATCCCTCAGAGTCAGATCGCCCAATCCAGAAATATAAAGAGCAGTCGCAGCCAATAACAAACCTAGAATCCAAAAGCGATCGCTACTCAATAATTTCTTGCTATCTCCCCATCTTCCCACGGTTTTAACCAACGGCTTTCATTCCTGACAACTACTCTGGATAGCCACTAACTGCATCTGGATCGTTATCTCGTTTAGAACCTAATAACTCCAGGCGATCGACTTTGATTGTCGGACGCGATCTTTGTCCTCCAGTATTCTTATCCGTCCAGGTTTCTATCTTCAAAGAGCCTTGGACTCCGATTAATTTGCCTTTCTGGACGTAATTTCCAGCTACCTCGGCAGTTTTCCCCCACATTTAGAATAGTCGATGGAAATATCACTATTTCCACCTCTAATACAAAACTGTACGTGCAACTTTCACTGCATACAGCTCCTCAATGACTTGGCTGCATTGGGGATATATCCGCGTACCTCTGCTGGTTTTCCATACCAGTTTTCTCGTGGTGACAGTGCCGATGAAGTAGTTGTAGATTTTTGAGTTCATCTTTACCACCATCGATTTTGGCGATAATATGATCTACATCCCATTTATCATTTGGCAGAAATTTCAGTCCGCACCAATTACAATTAGCGCTTTGTTTCTTCAGTAACAAATGAACTCTGGCTTTTAAGCCAGTGTATGACTTTAACCTATTTCCCCAGTAAGCCCAATCTCCGTCATAGGGACTTTTACCCCCTTTAACTTTGGTATGTCTTTTAATGGTTACTTGGTTGTGAGTTCTGAGCATCATGGGTTCTCCTCCTTTTGGTTCACTGGCGAAGGTCATTCTTCCATTTATTTCCTTCCAGTATTTCTGGTAGGATTTTTTGTACTTGCCTGTCCTTCTCTTGCCCCAATGCAAAAGCATTGAGTATAAATCATGGTGAACTCTTTTGAAGGTTGTCGCACTGCATACTGTTCTAAAGTAGTTAGCCCATCCTCTAATAATTGGGTTGAGTTCAGTTATTAAATCGACCACTTTGGCATGGCGTTTTTTGTGAATTACGTCTCTTAGTTTCTGGACGTGATTTTTGACGCTCTTTTGGCTAGGTTGGATGATTGTTTTGAATCCCAATCTGGTTCTGTTGTCCTTAAATTGTTTGATGTTGAATCCTAGGAAATCAAATCCAGGTTCTTCATCTCCCACTTTGCGGAGTGAGTTACAGATTCTAGTCTTTTCTTCTTTGAGGGTAAGTCCCATTGGTTTTAACCAATCTGAAATCTTAGATTTAATTTCGTGAATTACCTCCAGAGAAGGATGGATTACCACAAAGTCATCTGCGTATCTGATGATACTAGGCTTCCAGGGGTGGGAGCGACCTCCTACCCTTTTAGTTTTAGAATATTGACTCCTGATTTCATCTATCATTCCATGTAGGGCGATATTTGAAAGTAAAGGGGATATTACTCCGCCCTGTGGCGTTCCTTCTTTGGTTGGAAATAGCGTGTCCCCTTCTAGGATTCCAGCTTTTAGCCATGCTTTGATTTGCCTCCTTAGCTTGGGAAAGGTATTAATTTTCTTAAGTAGTTCGGCGTGATTTATTTGGTCAAAACACTTGGCAATGTCTGCATCTAGAACGTATTTTACCTTCTGGTTGATTCCAGTGAAGATATGTTCTATTGCATCATGTGCTGACCTTCCAGGTCTAAAGCCGTAGCTCGATTCCTCAAACTTCGCTTCCCACTCAGGTTCGAGAGCCATTTTAGCTAGTGCTTGTTTGGTTCTGTCCTTGATTGTGGGTATTCCCAACGGTCTTTTTTCCTCTCGCCCAGGTTTGGGTATCCAGACCCTTCTAAGAGCATTTGCCTTGTGGTCGATTCTCAGTTTGAGGGCAGATTCTAGACGTTGTGTGGGTTCGAGAGATTTAACTCTATCCACGCCAGCCGTGTTCCGTCCTTTATTATCCTGAGTTACTCTACGTACAGCTATACATCGCGCTGACCATGAGCGCATTAATGTTTTCTGAAGTTTTTGTACTGCTCTTTTGTCTCCACGTTGAGAGGCTCGATAAATTCGTTTTTGCAACTTAAATACCGATCGTTCTAGTTTGCGCCAGTTGATGGTATTCCAATCCACGTTAGTCTCTAAACTCGTTTTAGACATATTCATTGCTAAATCACTTATTTATCTCCAAGTCATCGTGAGACTTTGGGCGTATCCATAGCCATTACAGCTAGGCATTGGCTTCAGTCTCAATCTTTCCCTCTAGCACCATATAGATAGCTTCCTACTTGGGTTAATCGACCTACCCAAGAGATCCTAAAGGGTTTATTCGTTCCGAACGACCATTGTTTTGAGGCTTTAGGGTGACACAATCCGCCGAGGCTGTATTGGGATGCAGACTAGTCCACCTAGATGAATAGTCCTTTATGAATCTAATACGTCAACTTAGATTCCTTGAGCCTGTTGCCTTTTGGCTCTAGCGTGGTCAACTCATTTCGCTAGTTCTGGTTAACGACGGTTTTAGTGTCTTTGTATTCCTACCCATAACCTCCTGCTAGAAGGGATTCCCAGTGAGTTCTGAGTTACCTCCATTTCTTCCAAGCTGTTCACCATTAGGGTTGCTAGTTCCTAATAGTGTGGAAAATGCTTTCACTCCAGCATCCAAGAGGGTTAGACTTGCTAAGTTCAATCTGATTGTTAATTTTTATTAACTTCGTTATATTCCTTAACTCACTAACATGGTTCGTTCAGTTGTCAAAAGTCTAAGATTTAACTCTTATTTCTTTTGCAGCCTTTCCCCCGAATCCCTATTGGGACGCGGTTTGTGGCTAACGAATCGCACCCAGATTAAACCAGTCTGGGCGATCGCTATTACGACTACGGCGATCGACAGCTAAAGGTAATTTACACAAAACCGAACCCGATTGAAAGTGAATAATTTCTGGCGCGGCACCAGCACGACCGACTAAATTTACAACATTGAGACTCATGAGTTTGATCTTTTGTATAGTACTGAAGAACTAAATAATGATTTTTTAGTCTAGCAAATTATAGAGCAAGCGAATATTTGACTGTGCTTTTTAGTTTAATTAAATAGTCATTAGTCCACAAAGCGACATAATTACAACACTTAATTTATACAGTCACCGATAGTCAAAAATTGATAGTATATTGTATCGAAGATAAGATTGGTAAATCTCTGTGTCCAAAGCACCTTCTGGCTGGCAGGAACTATTAAACCTAATTATTAAAGACAAGCAGACACGCAAAGCAGGCCGATGGTTATGCTGCTTGGGGATAATAGCACTATTGTGGTGGCTAAACTGGACATTATTCCTGGCTACCTCTGTTGGTATAGGCTTAATGTCTTTGTGTTATCTGCTACAAAATCCTTATTGGCAACGTTACTGTAAAAAATGGCAAGATTTTTTGGTCGGTTCCAATCGACAATTAATTATAGCTGTAGGCATTGGTGCAGCGGGTTCATTTTGTACTTACTTAGCTGCTTCGATTTGGGTAGAGGCTGAAAATCAATGGCTGGCAACAGGAGCAATTTTGCAGGGTTTTGTTAGTTTAGCTACACTATCAACCTTACTATGGTCTTTGTGGAAGCGAAAAGAAAACACTATAGAAACTAAACTAGATAGTCTGCTAGCAGATTTGAGTCATGCTGATGCCCTAAAGCGTTTGATCGCCATCAGACAATTAACTCACCTACTGATCGATCGCGGTTTGACTTGCGATCGCTATTCTCAGTCAATTGAATATTTTCGCTTGATGCTATCTCAGCCTCAGTTACCAACAGTTACAAATGCTTTACTCGAAAGTTTAGACCTTTTAGATGCACAACAAGTAATACGAGCAAAACGCCCACCAGTAAAAATCCCAATTCAGCTACAGCATTCTCCTAAATCAATAAAGTTGGCACAAGATTGAGATTCTAAATTTTTATTTCCACTATCGCAGGAAGTACACGCTCCTTTTATGGCGATCGCCAATTTTCAATACCCAAATAGGTCAGAAATTTGGCAAAGTGTTTGTTAGATAATAAATGACAAATAATAAATGCGATCGGGATAAACAAAATGACGACTCCTCTGACTTGGCAACAATTAGCAGATTTGACTGATTTTAAAAAAGACTATATCAATGGTGAAACCAACGCTCAAGCTACCCTACGTTTGTTTGGCAAAAGCGAAGCAGATGTACGCATAACCTTGTTTCGGGATAATCATGCTTGGTGTCCTTATTGTCAAAAGATTTGGCTATGGTTGGAAGAGATGCAAATCCCCTATCGCATCCAAAAAGTAACCATGTTTTGTTACGGCAAAAAAGAAGACTGGTACAAGCGTAAAGTTCCTTCGGGGATGTTACCTGCGCTAGAGTTAGACGGACGAATTATTACCGAAAGTGATGATATTTTAATTGCTTTAGAAAGAGAATTTGGCGTACTGTATCTGGGAATGCAAGATCCTCAAGTATTACCGCTACGCAGATTAGAAAGACTCTTATTTAGAGCTTGGTGTAGTTGGCTTTGTCAACGAGCCATATTCCCAGGACAAGAAAAAAACAACCGCCAACAATTTATTGAAACCGTAGCCCTAGTAGAAGAAGCCTTAGCTAGTACCCCTGGTGCATATTTCCTAGAAGAGTTTAGTACCGCTGATGTCATTTTTACTCCCTACGTAGAAAGAATGAATGCTAGCCTCTATTACTACAAAGGCTATTCAATGCGCGAAGCAAATCCCCGCTTTTCTGCTTGGTTTGACGCAATGGAAACTCGTCCTACCTATAGGGGTACACAAAGCGATTTTCATACCCACGTCCACGATTTACCACCACAAATGGGAGGCTGCTATTCCAATGGTGAAGCCCAAACTTTAGCCAATCAAGAACGAGTCGATCGCGGTGACTGGTTTGGACTTCCAGATGTAACTTATCCCGAACCTGAAAATTCAAGAGAGGAAGCTTTGCAAAGAGTTATCAAACACCGCGACAATCTGATCGAAGTTAATCCTGCTGACAACAAATTATTTGATGAGGCTCTAAGATGCGCCCTAACCAAGATGATCACGGGAGAAAGCTGCACTCCACCATCGGGTTCGGATGTCGCTTTGCGTTATTTAAGGGATAGAATTAATGTACCTAGAGATATGTCGATTTATGCTGCTAAAAGATTGCGCACCGCTTTGGAAGAAACTGCTGCACTAGATGGCGATCGCCAGTCCGAACCCCTTCCTGTCAGACATCGTTACGACCAAAATCCTGCTAATTTTGCCAAAAGTTTTAGTTATTAGCTTTCAGCTTTGAGCTTGGGTCAATTTTGCTTTACCCGAACTAACGTTAACTATTTTCCAGCCAAGAGCGACTGGCAAGGGAGCGATCGCTCTTACTTGAATTTATTGGCGATCGCACTTTAAGACTACAGAAGTGATATTGCTTTCATTGACAGATAAAGTCTGGAAGATTGAGAAGCAAAAGAAGTAAAACCGTATTTCCGATAAAATCTAACGGCATTTTCATCTATTGCATCTACTACTACTGCTATGGACGCTATTTGTTCTGTATTTTTATAGGCTCTTTTCAGTGCGTTGACTAGCATTAATCTTCCCAAATGCTGCTTGTGGTAAGTCAAATCTACTGCTAATCTCCCTAACATTGTTGCTGGCAACCTGGGATAACGGGGTAGTTTTTTAGCTACAGAAGCATTTAATTCTTCTACCTCTATAGTAAAAGCCGATAGAGTGTAATAAGCGATAACTCGGTTTTCAGGCTTATCTACTAAAACAAATACGGTTGTGACTTTTCTTCTTTGGTCTTGAGATGCAGTTTTGATTAAGTAATGGTTCAAACTTTGAATTCCACAGTCAAAATCAGTACGACTGTGTATTTTAGAGTTGAATAATTCGATTTTTAATACCATTAATAACCAAATATTTCTTTATGTTCTATTGCTGCTAATTTTAATGCTTCATTAGGTTCTGTAGGATTTAAAATTGCTTCAACGAATGCCTGGGATTCTTCTTTGTTTAGCTGCATCGATTGATGCTTTTTAATTATTTTCATGGCTGACTCTTGTAAAGTGGCAACCATAAAATCAGTTAATGTTACTCCTTGAATCTCTGCTGCTTGTTGCCACAAAGCCTTTGCAGCAGGATCGACACGAGCCTCTAGTCTGGCAAAGGATTTAGATTCATTCATAATTTAAATTGTAATTAACCTCTTTTCTATTGTACGGCAATTAACCGTATTATCAAGGCGATCGCTGCTATTGAATTTTTTCTAGAACCCAGTAAGCTTTTTACAAAGCTATTAGCTTTATGATGATTGTTAATTGTTAGTTGTTTGTCAATCCCATGACTGATATTCCCCAATTAATCGCTCAAGAATTCTCCTTATCACTGCGTAATATCAATAACGCTCTGGATTTATGGTTAGAAGGGGGTACTGTTCCTTTTATCGCCCGCTATCGCAAGGAACAAACAGGCTCGCTAGATGAGGTGCAGTTGCGAGATATATTTGAACGCTATACCTATCTCGATGAATTAGGGAAGCGAAAAGAGAAGATACTGGCAGAAATTGAGGCTCAGGGTAAGTTAACTTCCGAACTTAAAGCTAAAATAGTTAATTGCTTTAATAAAACCGAGCTAGAGGATTTATATCTTCCTTATAAACCCAAGCGACGCACGAGGGCGACTATTGCGCGGGAAAAAGGATTAGAGCCTTTGGCAAACTGGATTGAGTCGAATAATAAACCCCAGGTGTCGAGTATTTCTTTGGCAAAAGAAGCAAGTAAATATATTAATGCAGAACTAGAAATAGAAACAGCAGAACAGGCTTTAGCAGGGGCAGCAGATATATTAGCGGAGCAGGTAGCAGATAATGCGGAAATTAGGGCTTATTTACGCGATTACTTCTTTAAAAACGGTGTATTTATCTCAAAAATTAAAGCCGAACATCCCGAAGGGAGTACTAAATATGAAATGTATCGGGATTATAGTTATGGCGTGAGCAAAATCCCGCCTCATAATGTTTTGGCTTTGTATCGGGGGGAAACCGAAGGTGTCTTGAGTGTGGATATTGCTTTTGACGAGTCGGAAGTAATGGCTTATTTGGAGAGACGAGTTATTAATACCAAGGCTAGGGAGTTAAAAGAGTTTTATCAGGCGATGCTCAAGGATGCTTTTAATCGTATGCTTAAGCCTTCTTTAATCAGGGAAGTGAGAAGCGATCGCAAAGACTATGCCGATCTCGAATCGATTCAAACTTTTGAAGCTAATTTACGCAACCTTTTACTGGCTTCTCCTGCGGGAAGAAAACCGACTCTGGCGATCGATCCTGGTTTTCGTACTGGGTGTAAGGCGGTAGTGCTATCGGATACGGGTAAGTATTTGGAATATCGGGCGATCTTTCCTCATTCGGGAGATGATAAGAAAAAACAAGCAGAACGAACAGTAAAAGATTTTATTATTAAATACAAGATTCAATTAATTGCCATTGGTAACGGTACGGCCTCCCGCGAAACCGATCGCTTTATTGGAGAAGTTTTAAAACAAATTGAAGCGAAACCAATTAAGGTAATTGTCAATGAATCTGGAGCATCGATCTATTCTGCTAGTGATGTAGCGCGGGAAGAATTTCCCGATTTAGATCTTACTGTAAGAGGCGCGATTAGTATCGGCAGAAGACTACAAGATCCCTTAGCCGAATTAGTCAAAATCGACCCCAAATCGATTGGTGTAGGTCAATATCAACACGATGTCAATCAGAAATTACTCAAACAAAAGTTAGAAGAGACTGTCGAAAGTTGCGTTAATTATGTGGGGGTAGATCTCAATACCGCCTCAAAAGAACTGCTGACCTTTGTATCGGGAATATCTCCTACCATTGCTAATAATATTGTCGCTTATCGTAACGACCAAGGCGCATTTAACAATCGAAAAGAACTGCTCAAAGTAGCCAAGTTAGGCAAAAAAACCTACGAACAAGCAGCAGGATTCTTAAGAATTCGTAACGGTGATAATCCGCTAGATAATACGGCAGTACACCCAGAAAGTTATCAGGTAATTAAACAAATAGCCAAAAGCCTCAACGTACCTTTAAATAAAATTACTACTGTCGGTAGTAGCTTAAAAAACCTCGATCTCAAACAGTTTGTCACCGAAGAGATTGGTTTACCTACCTTACGAGATGCGATCGCCGAATTAGAAAAACCAGGCAGAGATCCGAGAGAACAATTTCAATATGCAGTCTTTAAAGAAGGCGTTGCCGAAATTAGCGATCTCAGTGAAGGAATGATTCTTGAGGGAGTAGTAACTAACGTAGTTAACTTTGGTGCATTTGTTGACGTTGGCGTACACCAAGATGGTTTGGTGCATATCTCGCAATTAGGCGATCGTTTTATTCGCGATCCAAATGAAATTGTCAAGGTAGGACAGGTAGTTAAAGTAAAAGTATTAGAGGTAAATGAAAAGCTAAAACGTATCGGCTTATCGATCAAACAAGCAAGGTAGAGAAAGCAGGACAAAGGCGTAATTCCCCATGTAACAGAAGGCAGGGGAGCGAAATCTAATACCAAATCCTGTTTACATATACTTATTGGTTAAATCGTTAAACCCTGTAGAGACGTAATATATTACGTCTCTACGATCCATCTGTTTTTTTAAATGTTTTGGCGATCGGATTTGGTATAACCTCTTTGCGCCTTCGCGCCTTTGCGAGAGATAATACCATTTCTCATGATTTAGCTAGATAGATCGGATTAAAAAAATGTAGGTTGGGTTGAGGTACGAAACCCAACATCCATAAGCTATGGAAGGGTTGCACGCGCTTCAGGTTTAACCCAACTTACGAAGTCTCTTGTTAATGCATGAGAATTGGTATAAATACTACTTGTCTCAACCTTTGCTTCGACTGCTGTAATTTTTTTCTAGCGTGAAATTAACTCAAACCCTCCTTTTAGGATCATTGGAAATAGCTAAGAAGACTGACTTTTCACGGGATCTTTTTTTCAATAAAGCGATCGCTAAACCACCGATTCCCCAAGGCTTATTTTCCCGTTATCGATTGTCATTAAGCCAAAATTATTGAAAATAAGCCTTGGGAGGAAATCCAGTTCTGGAGGG
>JASJEI010000041.1 GCA_030064795.1 Pleurocapsa sp. MO_226.B13
CCAAAATCATCCAGGCTAATCTCGATCTTCAGTTTTCTTAGCTGATTGAGTAAAATAATCGTATTTTCAACGTCGTCCATCATCATACTCTCGGTAATCTCTAGTTTAAGATTGGCAGGGTCGAGTTCGGTCAAGATTAAAGCCTCTTGAATTTGCGCCAACAAATCGGGTTGAGTAAACTGTCTGCTAGAGAGATTGACACTCATCATTACTTTTTCGGCTTGAGGAAATTGCTCCCGCCATTGTTGCATTTGACGACAAGCAGTTTCTAAAATCCATTTCCCCATGGGTATAATTAAGCCCGTTTCTTCTGCAACGGGAATAAAAGCACCAGGAGAGATAAAACCCCGCGTCGGAGAAATCCAGCGTACCAAAGCTTCAAAACCCGAGAGTTTGCCAGTAGCTAGAGAAACAATAGGTTGATAGTAGAGTTCAAATTCTTGGTTGATAATAGCTTGATTTAAGTCTGCCTCTAATTGCAGTCGTTTTAATGCCTGTTCGTGCATCTTGGTAGCAAATACTTGATGCTGACTTTTGCCCGATACTTTAGCTTTGTACATCGCCGTATGGGAAGCCTGTAACAACTCCTCTGGTTGTAAATCTTCCTCGATCTGATTGAGAGCTAAACCAATACTGGCAGAAGTGAAAATATTCTGTTGGCTCAATTGAAAAGGAATGGTTAGTTCTCGCTCCAGTTCTTTTGCTAGTTCAATCGCTTCTGTGATGTCTGCCGTAGTTTTAAAGGCGATCGCAAATTCATCTGCCCCTACCCTAGCTAAAATTGCTTGAGGATCGAGACAATCTTGTAAACGTCGAGTAGCCATCAATAAAATGCGATCGCCAGCTTGATAGCCCAAACCATCGTTGATTAATTTAAAACGGTCTAGATCCAAACAGATAACGGCAATAAAATTTTTAGTTCTCAACCGATTTCTCTGGGTAAGTTCCTTTAGCTGTTTGGCAAACAAAGTGCGGTTGGGCAACCCTGTCAACGAATCATAGAGCAAGTTATATAGTGATTTGTAACCCAATACGCTACCCGTGGTTACAGCCAGGACGAGAACAGCAGGAACCAAAGGAATCCAACCCGAAACTGAAAATATCATCAGGCAGATTCCCCATAAGCCAACAATACTCATGCTTCCCACTCCCACGATCGCCAGAGGGTGTTTGAGTTTCCAGGCGATCGCTGCCCCTAATAAAGACCACGCCCAAATCCATATACCCTCGGTCCATTCCGACCAAAACCAAATCAGGGGTGCATCATCTAATACCACGCTCACAATTTGACTGACCATCTGCGCGTGAGCCATAACTCCAGGCATAAAAGTTGCAGTACCTCTATAGGGAGTGGGAATAATATCCTTAATACTGGGCGCACTCGTACCAATTAAGACAATTTTGTCTTTGATTAAACTCGGAGGAACTTTTCCTTCTAGTACTTCGGTTAGAGTAACAGTAGGAGCAATACGGGGAGAGCGATAATTAATCAAAATTTGCTTCCCCGCCGTTTCAGAAGACTTTAATTGATAACCACCAGAATTTGCCTTGAGATCGGGGAAAATCGCTTCACCAATTTGTAAAAAATCATTATTAACCTGGAACTTGAGATTATGCTTCGCCAAGTATTTAAGACTTACCCGCAGAGCAAAAGAATACATCTGCCGATCTTCTCCTTCTCCCAACTGGACATACATTAGATTGCGACGCAGCACATCGTCATCTATGTCTACAACTACATCGTTAAAGCCAATTTGTTCTTTAGCTACTCCTGGTGGTGCAGCAACGCTGTTGTCTCCATTGCCTATTAATTGAATTACAACTACGTTATCTTGTTGCAATTCTCGTCTTAGGGCTTCTGTGCCTGGTGGATAGGTAACTTCTCGATAAAGATCGAAACCGATTACTTCTGGCTGATGCTGCTGAAGATTTCTCAGCACTCGAGCAATTGTTTTATCGTTAATGGGCCAGCTATTTTGTTGTTCGATATCTTTGTCAGTAATTTCTACTATTAATAGTCTGCGATCGATTTTGTTGGTCTTAGTTAAATTTACCATCCAATCATAAGCTAGCAATTCTATAATTTGTAGACCTCCCAACCGCCTACAACCTAAGATTATCGTAGTAATCAAAATAGTTAAGATTAACAAGGAAAGACTATAAGTACCAAACCAGTTTTTAATTTGTTTGAATTTTAGATATTTCTTGGTTATTTTATCGTTTGCAGATTTCATAAGTTACTCTAATTTTTAGCTCGGTAAAAATACACAAATTAATAATAAATAGGTCGGTAAATATATTGAACTTGTCGAGATAAAGTCTATATATTCTTACATTTTTAGTATAGTTTCAATTGGTCTTAGTGGACATTAAAATTCATCGAAGCTAAAATGTTAGACATAATTAAAATTTTTTCTTAATAGTTGCAAAACTATGCATAATAAAAAAAATATAAAGAACAAAATTACCTGTTATTTAAGCTCATTAATAACGTTTAATATCGTCTTAATGAATTGGGTTTCTACGGTAAATGCCCAAGGAACAACAGAAGCAAATAATAATTCTGAATACGGTCTACCAACTCACCGTCGTGATGGAGGTAGCAGAGGCAATAGAAATAACTGTATAGCTGCTTCTAATAGCCATAACCTACTGGCTTTGATTCCCGAAAAAACGGTGGGGATTAATGGTTCAGACTCTCCTAAGTTGTTCTTTTATGTACCTAAAATCAATCGAGCAAAAACTTTAGAATTTGTACTTCGTAACCAAGAAGATGAACTGATGTATGAAGCGTTCCTAACTACAGAAGGTGAAGGAATTGTAAGTGTTGAAATTCCCGCTGATGTTTATTCAAATTCGATTGAGGAAAACAAAAACTATCGCTGGTATCTGTCTCTAATTTGCAATTTTCAACAACGCTCGCGAGATATTGTGGTAGAAGGTTGGATGCGCCAAGAAGCGATCGATGTTGCCATCGAACAGGAATTAGATGGTGCTGATGTAGTAGAACAAGCCGAACTTTATCACGAGCAGGGTTTTTGGTATGATGCCCTATCTGTTCTGGCAGATAATTATCAATCCAATGCCGAACGACCCGCAATCCAAGCCAAATGGTCAGAATTATTAGATTCTGTAGGATTAAAAGAAGTCGCTACAAAACCTTTTGTTGAAAGTAAATTAATCGAAGATTCTATTAAGCAATGACGATTGGTTATTTAGTTAGGAAATATTATGGGAAATAAAGGACTAGAGCCAGTTTTTTACTTCCCTTTTTCAGACTTCAAGGTAGTAAAGAACGCCAGAGAAATTTAGGCAAAGACAACATTCTTCGCCAACGCCAAGGTTCTTGATAGAGACGATAAGACCACTCCAGATTGTTGTTTCTCAACCATTTAGGCGCACGAGATTTGTTTCCCGCCCAAATATCCAAGCTACCTCCAACCCCAACCCAAATCGAGTTAGGACACAGATGACGATTTTCTCTAATCCACAACTCTTGTCTGGGTACGCCTATAGCCACAAATATAATTTTAGGTTGTTTCTCTTGTAAAGTTTGTTTCCATTCACCCTCTTCATCTCCAGTAAGGTATCCATGTTGAGTCAAAATATTGAGCTTGGGAAATTTTTGCTGCCAGGTTTTGGCCGCTTTAGCTGCCGTTTCAGGAGTACCACCAAAAAAACAAAGAGAATTAGCAGAATTAAATTGTCCCACTGCTTCGATTAAAGAGGCAGCTAATTCTATACCAGGACAACGTTGATGTCTCACACCTCGCAGACGCATATAGATGACTATTCCCGCACCATCGGGAATAATTAGTTCTGCGGTTTTGATTGCTCGATCGAGGGCAGGATTTTCTTCTGCCATCATCGTCATTTCTGCATTTAAGGTGACGACGTGACTGCCAATACCTCGCTCCAATCTGGTCAGTAACCAATTTTGATAGTCATCCAGGAGATGAACGTAAAGATTGAGAATCGGAAATGTTCTGGGTGCAGGTAAGTTACTCTCTCTAGTCAACATAAATTTTGATTTTATTTTGTGGATAACCACAAAAACGCGCTCTTTTAACTCAACTTAACAGCCGTTCCCGAAGCAGTGATTAAAACCAATACTCCCTTATTATCCACATTAATTGTACCTGTATCTATCTCAATACCAATAACCGCATCTGCATTTAATCTTTGGGCGCGTTGAGTTAGTTCTTCTATTGCTTTTTGTTGTCCTTTTTCAAATACTTTTTCGTAGCTGCCCGTACGCCCACCAAGAGTATCTCTAATTCCTGCAAAAAAGTCACGTAGAGCATTCGTACCATATACCACTTCGGCAGTTACAACTCCCAGGTAGGTTTCAACAGAGCGGTTTTGGATTGTATCGGTGGTGGTAACTAACATGAAGATCGAAGATATAAAAGCAAAGAGAGTTACGCTATGCGCTGAGGTTATTTTATCAGTTTTTGCAGTCTATTAGTTTTTGCTCTCAAGTAACCGTAACTCAAACAGAGAGAATACAATAGTAGGTATCGCACAGGCTGAGACGAAATAAATATTAAGATGAATGACTCTACTTTTTTTGACCGATTTCAAATGGCTTGGTTGGGAGGTGTAATTGGAGCAGCTTTGGGTGGCAATACAGGTCAAATCAAAGAGAGGCAAGTCTTTTCAGAGCCAACTCCAAAGTGGGTCGAAACTAGAGAGGCTGTAGCTAAAATTATTATCGATCGCCAAAAAATAGAGACTCAATACATTTGTGGGCAGTTAGGAGAGCTATGGGGAGAAAATTGTCCGATCGCAGTTTCAGAACCGAAAAAAAAATCTCAGGAGCGGTCTGGTAATATATCTATTGCTGCTTATGGTAGTATGCTGCTGGCTTTGTTACCTTTATTTATTTTTCTCGAAAACAATCGAGATATATATACAGAATTGGTTACTGATTGTAATTTAGAGTTGAAAAATCCAACAGAAACGAGCGAAGATATCCTAATATGGAGCTATTTGCTGACTCTGGCATTAAACAATCGACTTAAATTGCAAGATGCCAATGTCAGCACGCTGGTCAAGCAAGTGTTAGATGGTGTAGGGGTTAAAACCACTTCTCTAGTCGAGAAGTTGGGCATAATAGATCGAGCTTGGTCGATCGGCATGAGTTTACGACAATTGACCGAAAAATTGTCTCAAACAGACAATTTCCAGCAAAATCCGCAGTCGAGTCCTAATGTAGCGATCGCTTTGGCTATTTATTGTTTTGCCTCTACTCCCAGAAATTTTATGCTTTCAGTAAAACGTGCATCTACTCTCAAGGGCGATTTATCCAGAACGGTAACTGCTCTGACGGCTACCATATCAGGGGCATATAATGGTAGATCTGTAATACCAAGAAACTGGTGCTCCCTCACCAGTCGCTATTCTATTTGTCAGCAAGCCCAGACAACCGTGGCGGAGTTGTTTAAAATCTGGTCGGGAGTATACCAACTGAATAACCAAGACTTACTATACGCTCCAGAACTCCATGGGGTTGCTGTTCCCCAAATAATCCAACCCCGTCGAACTCTAAAAATTATTTCTCAAAAGCCCTTGTAAAGACAAAACTAATTAGCTTTTTAAATGTTTTATAGCTCAAGCTAGCAAAAAAGAATCTTAAATCTTAATCAAAACATACAGTAGTCAATCCCCCAAAAAGATAATCTTGAATAAAAAGTTGTAATCAAAACAGTTTCCAGTATGGTGTCGTTCATTTTTAAGGCTGTTGAAAGCTTATACCCAGTAATGTTATGGCAATTGAAATATCTAGATCCAGATTATCCCCTGGCAAAATTATGCAGTTAGACTTATGCTGCTTGAAACTTCAGCATCAAATACAGAAAATTGCTGCGAGCTTCGAGTTAAGATCGATTCAGCACATCCAGTCTCCTATATCAAAGTTGTTAGATCGGTTGATTGTAGCGATCGAACAAGATGTTTTTGTAGCTTCTAAGAGTCCTCACTGATGATGAATTGGCATTCACTAAGACAAAATTTTGAGGGATGGCGAGACAAGTATCTACATCACAGTGGTTTATTGTGGGGAAAAAATCGGTCTAAACCTGTCAAACTTTACAGACATTCTTCTTTGAAACGACACAAAAATAATCACAATAAACTGAGAGACTTTTTGGTAGTGCTGATTTTGAGTATCATGGCATTAACCAGTGTTGTCGGTTATCGTTTCTACAATCAGCCACAATTGACCGTAGGAAAAATTTCCCCCCTGACGATCGAAGCTCCACGCTCTGGAAAATTTGAAGATAATAAGACTACTTTAGAAAGACGCAAGGAGGTACAGACTGGTGTTGTTCCCATCCTCAAACAAAATAAAGATTTAACCGCTGAAATTAAAAATCAACTAGCTCTGTATCTAGACAGTGTAGATGAACTGAGAAAATTAACCGAACCCTTTCCTTTTTTCAATCCAGAAATTCTCTCCATCTCAAGTCAGCAATATATTCGTTTTTGTCCCGAAGAAGAATTTAGAGCGGTATTAGCTTCGGTAGCTCAAAATCTTCGGCAGAATATCGATTCAGAAAAGAATTTATCTTTAGAAAAAAGACCAGATTTTAATATTAGACTGCAAAAAGTAGCCTCCGAGTTACAAAAATACCGCGAACAAACTTCGGAAACTGAGTTTAATACTTTAATCGCTCAAATTACCTTAACCCGTTATCGATATTCCCAGGCTTGGAAAAAATTAGCCCAGAAAAAAGTTGTTAGTTTAAGCGATAAAGAAATTATTATTCTGTTAGATCTGACTGAAAAAGATTGGAAAGCTACCAAAAATACTATATCCTTAGCGGTCGATCGCATCTTGACTCAGGGAATTCCTGAAGGAATGCCCTCTAATCTCTTAGAAAGAGCAGTTGCGGCCCAACTCAATCCAGACATACTTAAGAAGACAGAGTTTTTAGCTAATAATTTACTACTAGAAATACTAAAACCCAATCTCGAAGAAGATAAAGATGCCACGAGAAATATTGCTGAAAAAGCAGCTATGGCGATCGATACAGTAATAGTGGAAATAGAAGCAGGAGAAGTAATTGTCGAACAGGGAGCAAGAATTACTCAAACTGATTTCGTATTGCTAGATGGTTTTGGACTAAGCCAACGAAGCATTAACTGGGATGGATTAAAGCTGTCTGCAACTTTTGTCAGCTTCATGATCGGTATATTTTTGCTAGTTCAAAGAAGAGTTTATACTTCTATACGTCATCGCGATTACTTATTACTCTGTTTATTGAGCTTGAGCGCGCCTCTATTGAGTGTTTTTGATTTTCCTCATACTAGCTTGCCAGCCATTGGTTTATTGGTAAGTAGTTTTTATACCCCCAGTTTGGCTGTATGTCAGGTGACTTTGATAGCTGGATTGGTAATGTTTAGCAGTCAGTCATTAGGTTCTCCATACTTATTAGCAGGATTTGTAGGAGGAGCGATTTCAGCGATTTTTGCGGGAAAATCGCGCTCGCGAGAAGCTATGGCAAGACTGGGGATTATGGTAGGAATATTTCAAGCAGGAGTGTATTTGATTAGTAACTTAATTGCCAGTGCTAGTCCCGCAACTATTTGGTCGGTAATTTTACCCGATGCGATTATCTGTGGTCTGTTTGGTGTTGCTTGGAGTATAATTGCCATCGGAGTTTCTCCCTATTTAGAAAGATTTTTTGACCTAATTACACCGATCCGACTAGCTGAGTTGTCCAATCCCAATTTACCTTTACTGAAGCGATTGGCTACCGAAGCACCAGGAACATTTCAACACACCATGTTTGTAGCTTCTTTAGCAGAAGCTGCTGCTAGGGAACTAAACTGCAATGTCGAGTTAATTAGAGCGGGGACTTTGTATCACGATATAGGCAAGATGCACGATCCTCTAGGCTTTATTGAAAATCAAATGGGAGGCCCAAATAAACACGATGAGATTGGCGATCCTTGGATTAGTGCGGAAATAATTAAAAAACACGTCAGCGAGGGATTGGTAATGGCGCGTAAATATGGTTTACCAAAAGCAATTCGCGATTTTATTCCCGAACACCAAGGAACTTTATTGATTGCCTATTTTTACTATCAGGCGAAGCAAAAAGCAGAACAAAAAAACTACAAGGTCTTAGAATCAGATTTTCGCTACATCGGGCCGATTCCCCAGTCTAGAGAAGCAGGAATTCTCATGTTAGCAGACGGTTGTGAAGCTGCATTGCGATCGCTAAAAGACGCTACCCCCAAACAAGCTCTAACTACCGTCCGCAAGATTTTTAAGTCTCGTTGGCAAGACGGTCAATTGCTCGATAGCGGACTAAATTATGAAGAGTTACCGATCGTTGCCGATGTCTTTGTCCGAGTTTGGCAACAATTCAATCATAAGCGCATTGCCTATCCCAAAGCAGCCTTAGATTCTCATCCCAAGCAACATTGAACGGTTACTATTAACTATAGAGTTCGATCGCAGTCTATAAGTCAACAGGTAGGCACAAAAAATTCTAGAACTTTGCTGCTTGTTGCTGGCTGTAAACGTTTAATTTACCTATCCACAGACAAATATTGTGAGTAAGAAAACATCGAAACAAGACGCTCATTTTAATCAGGCTCGCGCTAGCTTGCAACAGGCTATTTCTTGGTATTCTGGCTTTCGTCGTCATGGTGACTCTCCTCCAGACGATCGCGTGCAGGCTTCTGTGAGAAAAGACTTACAATCTCTTCAGGGTGCATTAGATAGATTAGACCATAAAGCAATTCGGATCAGTACTTTTGGTCTGGTAAGCTGTGGAAAATCATCTTTGATTAATGCCCTTTTAGAAGAAGACGTGGTAGCTACAGGGCCTCTTAACGGTGTCACCCAGTCTCTAACTATTTTGCGTTGGAATCCTCTACCAGAAGAAGGGTTAAACGTAGAGTTAATTGATACTCCTGGACTAGATGAGGTGGCAGGAGAATCTAGAGCCAAGATGGCACGGGAGATAGCTCAAAAGTCCGATTTAATTTTATTCGTCGTAGCGGGAGATATTACTCGAACCGAATACGAAGCTTTGTGCGCCCTTAGAAGTACCAAAAAACCCCTGATCTTAGTTTTTAATAAAATAGACCTCTATCCAGATCTAGACCGCCAAAAAATTTATCGTCAACTACAACAGCTAAACGCAGCCCATAGCAGAATCGATCTAGAAGATCTTGTTTCTACTCAAGAAATTGTGATGATTGCAGCCAAACCCCAACCAGTTGAAGTAAGAGTAGAATCGGCAGATGGTAAGGTTAGCACTATTTGGGAAACTCCCAAACCCCAAATTGAAGAATTACGCTCGGCAATGAGACATATTTTGCAAGAGGAAGGTAAATCATTATTGGCGTTAAATGCTTTGGTACAGGCAAGAGATGCAGAAGTGAATATTGCACGCAAAACCGTTGAATTGCGTCAGGAAGAAGCGCGAAAAATCATTGACAAGTATGCTCGTTATAAGGCGATCGCTGTAGCAATCAATCCTGTCATTGCCTTGGATTTACTGGGAGGATTAGTTGCCGATTTAGCTCTGATTCGCTCCCTATCAAAGTTATATGGACTGCCGATTACTACTTATGAAGCAGGAAATCTCTTACGACGGATCTTAGCTAGTTCTGGTGGTTTATTGTTAGGAGAAGTGGGCAGTAGTTTGTTTTTGGGAGTAAGTAAAAGTGGAGCAATTCTTTCTAGTGGATTTGATAGCGCAGGAGCAATTACAGCTTATATAGGTACGGCTACTGCTCAAGGTGCGATCGCGGGCTACGGAAGTTATGTCATCGGTCGGGTCGCTCAGGTATATTTAGAGCAGGGCTGTACCTGGGGAGAAATGGGTGCTTCTACTTTGATCGAGGAAATCTTATCTCAGGTAGAACCAGGTACGATTATGTACCGTTTGCGTCAAGAGTTACTCTAAGACCAGTTAGCAGTCTTGACAGGATTGGTATTTAATAATTGATTACTAGTCTAGTATTAGTTTTTGCTTCGCTTTGGTTGGTCAAAGCGATCTTAAGAGAAGATTGAGTCAATAAAATAAATGTGCCAATAACCAGCGCAATACTAACAAACTTTAGATAATCGATTTGCTCTCGATCGCAGCGTAGCTGTTGGGAACAATTTCGGTAATCTTGAATTGTCATTGAAAATTCATCCTGAGAATCTCTCAGCTTGATATACATTTTTTCTTCAATTTGTCTCAAACTTTTAATATTACTTGGCTTGGTTTCCAGTAATTTGGCTACCATCTTACGGGAAATATGCATGATTTAAACAGATTATTTTATGATATTTTAATTATTTGTGGTTTGATTAAAATTTTACTTGGCTTACTGATTTTAATTACCAAAACCAGATTTTTTAAGAAGATAAGTAAACAACTATATGCGTCAAGTTAACATTAGCGTTCCCGCAACCACAGCTAATCTAGGAGTAGGTTTTGACTGTATTGGTGCGGCCTTGACTATGGCTAATCGGTTTCAATTTACCGTCGTCGATACAGACATCAAACTGAAAATTACTGTCAAAGGAAAAGAAGCTTTTAAAGTAAATACAGATGAAAAAAATCTCATCTATCAGTCTTTGATTAAGCTTTATCAAAACATCGGGCAGACACCTCCGAATCTAGAAATCAAGGTAGAGCTAGGAGTCCCTTTGTCAAGGGGATTGGGTAGTTCGGCAACCGCGATTGTCGGTGGCTTGTTGGGAGCAAATAAGCTTGCAGGAAATCCTCTAAGTCAGAAGGAGATTATGGCAATGGCGATCGCCATTGAAGGTCATCCCGATAATGTCGTTCCCGCTTTGTTGGGTAATTGTCAGTTATCGGTAGCCGAGGGAAATACCTGGCAAGTTAGCTCTATTCCCTGGCATCACGAGATCGTTCCTGTAGTAGCTATCCCCAATTTTGAACTGTCTACCCAAGAAGCACGAGCGGTATTACCAAAAAGTTATAACCGCAGTGATGCTATCTTTAATATTTCTCGTATGGGCTTATTGATTAGAGCTTTAGCTACCAACGATCGAGAATGGCTCAAGACGGCGTTAGCAGATAAAATACATCAACCATATCGTCAGAAGCTAATTGTTGGTTACGAGCAACTTCATGATGCTGCTCTCGATGCAGGTGCTTATGGCATGGTGATTAGTGGTGCAGGGCCGACATTATTAGCCTTAACTAGTCCCGATAATAGCGAGAGGATAGTTCGAGGGATGAGGGAAACTTGGGCAAAACTGGGCATCGATGCAGTCGTGCGATCGCTGTCTCTCGATACTCAAGGAGCAACAGTTTCCTAATCAAAGATTGCTATCTCAAATTAAATGCAGGTACTAGAAACCCCACGACTAATACTCAGATACTTTACTATTCGAGATCTAGAAGCTCTGATGCCAATTTTGGCAGATCCGCAGGTGATGGAGTTTTCCATTATTGGCGTACACACTCGGCAGCAAATCCGACAATTTATCGAACAAAGATTGCTATCTTACCTAGATCCAGGTTTTGGTTTATATGCCTTGATTTATAAACACAACCAAGAACTAATCGGCTACTGTGGTTTTTTTGTTCAAAAGATAGATGACCATAAAGAAGTGGAGATAGGCTATCGTTTAGCTACTAAATATTGGGGTAGAGGATTAGCTACAGAAGCAGCTAAGGCAGTTTGCCAATATGGTCGAAAAAAATTTAAATTCAGCCGTTTTGTCTGTTTAATCGAGCCTGCTAACAATCGTTCTATTCGCGTAGCCCGAAAGCTGGGCATGAAGTTTGAAAAAAAGACAATTTACTATGGTATTGATGTGGAAATGTACAGTATCAACTGTCAATGAGATCGGCTCAATCTCATTAAAATATTCTCGTTTGGCGATCGCTACTAGTGTCTAGCAACTAAATTTAAGACACTGCATCTTCCTAGGACGCAAACATTGCAAACATTGTATTGGCAAACTAAAATTTGCCAGCTAAATTAATTCAGATATTATTTTATTTTTTATAGATAGAATCTTCCCATTTATTACTAGATCTAGACCGTACTTTTCGGGCTTTTAATTCTGCTTCATCTTGCTCTTGAAGCTCTGCTAGGATAGGTTTAACTAGCTTAACAATATTTTTCCAAGTTAAATCTTTTTCTGGTAAATAACTAGCTAGTTCTTTTAACGCAGCTCTAGCCTCTTGAATATCGCGATCGAGATCTTTTTCAGTTTCTGCTGTCAGAGGAATAGAACTACGCAATAAATCTTTTTGAACGGCAGCAAAACCTTTACGAACTTGTTGAGTTATTTGCACGCTGTATTCAGAACGTCCTTTGATCTTTTGTTTATTGAAGCCTTGTTGAGAAGAAGCATACAATGCAGGTAATCTATTAAGAGCATAAGTCGCCACTTCAATTGGATTAACAAATTTTTTTATATTACTGGGAAGGCGATCGAATTGTCTGTCGATTTCTTCTGAAACCAATACCTCCATAACATTGCGATTAATATAATCGTTTCCTGGTCGATTAATTTTCATATCTGACTAAAATGTACTAAAAATAGTATTTGAGCAAATAAGAATTCAAATATCAAATCTTACTTTCTCTATATATACATAAATAATCTTAATTGCCTAGCGGTAAATACCTTGAAGCGGCTGAAATTTACTGAATTTTTATGTAGTTTACCCTTAAATCTAGGTTTCTTTACAAAAAACTTAAATCAGCTATACGAAAAAATACGGAGCGGAATCTAAATAAACGAAAACTGAATATAATCGCTTATAAATAGTTTGGCACGATTACGACTCAGCAAACCAGATAAAACTCGATCGCTTTGATTCTTAAAGCTCTTAGTTTGATAGTGCGATCGCGTAATTACTAAAGTATAATTTATCTTAAATATTGATAGCGACTACTCTATCGGGCGGTCGGTTTCCCAAAAAATTAGAGAGCTAAAAGCTATGTTATCAAAAGCTAGTTTTGTTTGTCTTTCCAAATACAAACTATTTAATTATTATTAACTGGTTAACTTATTAGCAGAAAAGCTGAAGCGCGATCGCCTAAGATTTACCAATAATTAGATTAATCTTTAAGAAGCTTGATGACGAGCAAGTAATTCTCTGACGACAGGTACTAAATTGCTAGGAATTTGCATCATTGTTCGATCGCTATTATCTAAAATTGCTTCATCTTCTGCGACAGCTTCATCTTCAGTTTGATTATCGTAATACTCAATAACAGCTTTTACTTTTTCTTCGTTCCAGCCTCTGGGAAATTGATTTTTAGTTGTATTCATTTTCTTCTCCGTCTTATTTTGTATGCAGCTAGTGGTTTTCCTGTTAATTCGTATGCAGTGATTACAAAAACACTATCAAATTCTAAATCGAGTACACATAGTATAACGTTAAACTTTGTTGGGTTACGGCTAATAGCCAATTAGAAGACTGATTCTAGAAAAATCCTCGCCTAACTCAACCTACACGAGCATTTAATTTTTGTTTAACAAATAGTCTCTAATGCGATAGGCATTTGATGTACCCTTGATTTTTTTAAGATTATTTATTTCTGTGATATTTTCGCAACTTGGTATTGTCTCAAAAGCTATAGATTTTATACTTGTATAATAAGAAGTCTTTTTTAATTTCTTCAAGTCTTTAATAAAGCTTGGTAAATATTCAACCTGCATTTTAGGATTCTAACTCTTTCAAAGCTTCTTCTTTACTCATCGGAGTTTCATTTTCTGTATCCTGCATTGCTCGATAAAGACCACGATCTTCGAGCATCTCTAGAATCTTTTGATAGTCTTCAAAATTAATAATAACTTTGCTGATGTTGCCTTGAGTATCGGTAATTAGTTCTTGGGCAAATGGATAGTCACTCATAGTATGCTTATTATCTAAAGTAATTACATTTTATATTAGCTAAGGTGAGCGTATTATAAAATCAAAGCCTTAATAATAAAAGCGATCGTCTGATTTCAGGTAGTTAATTTATATTCAATAATTGATGCAATCATCAAAATATTTTAAAAATGGGTCAATCGTAAGAATACGACAACAGATCGTAGAGACGTAATATATTACGTCTCTACAGGGTTTTACGGTCTGACAGATAGATTTTCTATAATCGCAAATGGCAATTATTTATTTTTTTGTGAGATTATATTTTAAAAAAGCGATCGCCTTGATTTATGAGATTTTAATTTTATGTTCCTGGCAGTAGCGTTCTTTATATATTTGCAGATTTGAAGCTACAGGCTCGCCAACAGAAACTAATACCAATTCTCGAAACTAGCTAGATACATAACCAAATTATTTCTTATTAAAATTTATTGATAAATATCTTGCTAATTATAGCTTTTTGCTTTTGACTTTTCAATTTTTATTTTTAACTAAGTCTGTTATTACTTTTGAGAAATGGTATAATACGCCATGATGTTATTCTGAGATTAACCAATTATATTTTTTATCTACTAGATAGAAATCAAACAAATACATTTCATATATTATGGCAATCGCTGAATTTAAGAGCGATCGCTATAGCAATTTTGAGTAAAAACAAGATATTATTCAGGTATATCTTCAGCAACAATTTCCATCATTATCTCTTTATTGAGATTTTTAATCTTAGCCAATCTAGTAGCTTGTTTTTCGATAGTTTTTTCAAAGATATTTCTAGCTAATCGACCATTACCAAAATTAGCGTCTCGATTAGTATATAATTGTTGAAACTTTTCTAAAATAGTTTTTTCTGCTTTGGATTCAAGATTATAGTGATTTTGTTCGCACATTTTTTGAAAAATCGCTAATCACTCTTCTGGTGTATAATCTTCAAAATTAAGATATCTAGTAAATCGAGACTGTAACCCAGGATTAGAGTCAATAAATCTCTTCATTTCATTTGGATAACCAGCTACTATTACAACTAAGCGATCGCGATAATCTTCCATTCTTTTCAGTAAAGTATCTATCGCTTCTTGACCAAAATCTTTTGCTGAATCTAATGTTTTGAGTGCATAAGCTTCATCTATGAAAAGCACACCATCTAATGCAGACTCAACTACCTGTTCGACTTTAGGTGCAGTTTGACCTATATATTCGGCAACTATACCAGATCTATCTGTTTCGATGCAATGACCTTTTTTTAGAACCCCTAACTATTTATATATTTTACCAATCAGCCTTGCTACAGTAGTTTTACCAGTTCCAGGCGAACCACAGAAAACTAAGTGCAAAGTTAGAGGAGATTTTGGCAAACCATGTTCTTCTCTTTTGTTTTGAATATTGACAAAAGCAACTAAATTATTAATTTCTTCTTTTAGCTGTTTTAATCCTATCAATTGATTTAATTCTTTTAAAATATCATCTATACAATTAATATTATTATGGTTTGAATTATTTTTTCCTAGAACTTGTTTATCAATTTTCAACTTTAATATTTCAAGTTCTTTATTAATATATTCACTATGCAAATCATAACTATGCCAATTGCTCATGAGAAAGTTTTATTTTTTTTCAAAACGCTTCATAGTATTATTCCCATAACCGAATAACAATTTTAAACTGTACATAAAATAGATTATATTTATCTCTTTTCTTCGCGCCTTCGCACCCAAGGCGACGGGTATAAACGCCTTTGCGCGAGACTACTTCATCTTAATTCCCAACACCTGGGTATGCGCGCCTCTAGCCTGAGTCACCCCGATAGTTCTTTCCGAAGCCTCAATCATCGGACGACGCAGACTGACGACAATAAACTGCGCTGACTGTGCTTGTTTTTTCACCATGCGGGATAACTTCTCGACGTTGGCACCATCGAGGAACATATCTACCTCGTCGAAGGCATAGAAGGGGGAAGGGCGATATTTTTGCAGGGAGAAAATAAAACCTAACGCAGTTAAAGATTTTTCCCCCCCAGACATAGAACTGAGTTTTTGGACGGGTTTACCTTTGGGATGGGCAATTAGGTTTAAACCGCCGTTAAAAGGATCTTCTTCGTCTTCTAGTTGTAAATGTCCGTCACCATCGGAGAGTTCGGCATAGATTTTTTGAAAGTTTTCGTTTACCGCATCAAAAGATTCTTTAAAAGCCCGCAAACGGAGAGTAGTAAATTTCTCTACTCGCAGTAATAATTCGGTTCTTTCGGCTTCGATGGTATCTAATTTATGGGAAAGTTCCTGCAACCTGGCTTCGGTTTTTTCATATTCTTCTAACGCCAACATATTGACAGGTTCCATCGCTTCGAGGCGTTTTTCTCCGTTACGAATTTGCTTTTGGAGTTGTTCTACTTGTTCTTGTAGGGTAGCAAAAGCGATCGCTTCTCCTGCTTCTATCTCACCATCATTAACTAACTGAGGAATTTCAGGAAGAGGATCGGGAAGTTCTCGTTCTTGTTCGGCTATCTGTTGAGATAAAGTCTGGAGGGTGGCTTGTCGTTCTTGTTGAGTAGAGTTGAGTTTTTCTAGTTGCCAAGCCTGTTTTTGATGCTTGTCGCGTAATTGCTTTAGTTCGATTTCAAGGCGATCGCGTTCTTGTTTGGTTTCCCCTAGTTTGGCTGTGAGTTGCTCTAATTTTGTTTCAGTTTCGGTTATGCGATCGGCTATTTCTCTTAGTTTTTTTTCTGTGTTTTCTTGTTCTTGTTTAATTATCGATTGTTCGCGATCTAATTGTTCATTGTATTGTTGAGCTTCGGATATTTTTTCCGTTAGACGCTGATATCTGTTGGTTATATCTAACAGTTGGGTTTCAGCCTGTCTGAGATTTTGTTCCTGGATCTGTAAGTGTTCTTCTTGAGTTTTAATTATTGCCTGTACCTGTTGCCATTCGCTTTGAGAATGAGATTCTTCTAATACTTTTAGTTGTTCTTGTAAGGAATTTAATTGAGTTTCTTGTTCGGGTATAGAGTGGTCTAATTCTGCTAAACGAGCTTGAATAGTGTCTCTTTCTTGACGGTTATTATGTAATTGGTTAATCAATAGTTCCCGTTGGGCGGCAAGGCGTTTGATTTCCTTCTTTAATTGCTCGCAAAGCATTTTATTATCTCTACCCAACTGTCTGGCTTCGGTTAATTCTTCTGATAAATCCTTGATTTGTGCTAACTGATTTGCTATTCTTTGGTCATAGTTAGTTAAGATGTGGGATATCTCTGCCAAACGAGCCTGTAACGCTTCTACCTGTCCCGACTCGCGGTTGATAGTACCACCAAAATGCAAACTAGAACGACTAGATTTACTTCCTCCCGTCATCGCCCCACTCATTTCTAAAATGTCTCCTTCTAAGGTGACGATACGGTGTTTGCCTAACTGAGAACGAGCATTGTGTAAATTATCGAAAACTGCGGTGTTGCCAAAAACATAGGCAAAAATTCGGTCATAACGCGGATCGCACTCAACCAAATTAACCGCCAAGTCAATAAAGCCCATGCCAAAACGCATAGTGGCAAGGTTACCAATTTTAGGTGCTTGGATTTTGTTTAACGGTAAGAATGTGGCTCTCCCTCCCCTTTCTCTTTTTAATAATTCAATACCTTGGGCTGCAACGCGATCGCTTTCGACGACAATAAAGCCCAATCTTCCTCCCGCAGCAGTTTCTAAAGCCAAACGGTAACGCTGTTCGACTTGTCCTAACTGCACTACTAACCCCTCTACCCCCGCTAGGTTGGAGTTAAGGATAATTTTACTGGCATAAGTCCCCTGTACTTCTTGTTGTGCCTGTTTTTTTGCCTCCAGTTTATCTAATTCTCTTTGTTTATCCCGTTGTTCTTTTAACAGACGTTGTTGAGTTTCCTGCTGTAAATTGCGATCGCTTTCGGCTTCTGCTAGTTGTCGGGCAATATCTTGTACCTGGGCTTGTTCGGTTGCTACCTTACCAGAAAGCGAGTCATATTCAGTTTGCTTGGCTTTGAGTTCGGCTTCAACTGTTTCTAAAGACTGAGTTTGTTCTTTGATACTATTATCTAACTGGTTATACTTCTCGCTAATTCTCGCTTGTTCGGTGCGTTCGGGGTTGAGGGTTTTTTGAATTGCCGATACCTGACGGGAAAGGTTGGCTTGTTCCTGTACCCAAGCTTCGGAAGCTTCGGCGATCGCATTGGCATTTTCTTTGCTTTCAATTAAAGTTTCTCTAGCGGATAAAGTCTGTTGTGTTAGGGCGGGAATTGTTTCTGTTTCTAATTTGCTTTTTTCTTTGCCTAGTTGTTCGATTTCCTGCTGATATTGTTCCAGATTTTGTTGTGTTTGTACCAGTGCTAATTGTTTCTGCTGGCTGGTATTGCTTAACTCTGCTAATTTTTGCTGTAGGGTTAATTGTTTGGCTTTTTGAGTCGCCAGATCGGAGGCTACCGATAGCTGTTCGTCTTCTCCCAAGGCTTTTACCCTGGCGTTTAAAGTCTCCAACTTCTGGCTATATTCTTTTACTTCCCCATCCAACTTGGCAATACTTGCAGTTAACTGAACCTTATCTGCTTCTCCAAGCGAAAACTTCTCCTGTAACTCCTCCTGCTGTTGTGTAAGCGATCGCCAAACTAATACCTTCTCCTGAGTTTTCTTTGCTTGTACCTTCTCTTTTAACTTACGATACTTCTCCGCCTTGACTCGATCCGCAGCCAGGCGATCGCGGTTGGCGATCAATTCTTGAGCAATAATCTGGCATTTCTCTTCCCTTTCCTGCACTTTATCAAGCGTTTTGCGAGTTTGATCGATTTTGCGATCGAATGCTGCTACTCCCGCCAATTCATCGATAATTTCTCGTCTTTCCTTAGCATTCATGGTAATGATGCTGGTAACGTCACCCTGCAAGACTACGTTATAGCCTTCGGGATAAATTCTTAACTTCTCCAGCTGTTCGTGAACTTCCGTCGCGCTAGATACTTGCCCGTTAATATAAAACGTAGAAGTATAATTGCCCTTTTTCCCGACTCGCAAGCGTCGCGTTACTTTCCACTCCAAACTATCTCCGTTGGCGATCGCAATGATCTTTTTATCGTCTTGGTTAATAGTAGTATCTTCCGACTCTACTTCTGCTGCTAATTCTGGATCGTTCTCTCGATCTTGGTGTCCGTTACCATTCCCATTATTACTATCCCCCAATGCTGCTTGTAATTCCTGAGAAGAATTAATCGGAGTTAGATCCTTAAGATCGCTAATAGTCGTCACCACATCCGACAGATCTCCCAGATCCGTCAAGTCAAAAGTCACCGCAACAATTGCTTCGGCTGTCTTACCATTACCCATATGCTTATTATTAACCAAGTCGGGCAAGCGATCGGCACGCATTCCCTTAGAACTTGCTAAGCCCAAACAAAATAGCAGCGCGTCTAAAATATTTGATTTTCCCGAACCATTTGGCCCAGAAATCACGGTAAAACCAGGTAAGATAGGAACTTTAGTTGTACCACCAAAAGATTTAAAGTGAGACAGTTCAACGCGCTTTATATGAACCATGAACTACAGCTTAGTTTTAACTTGGCAAGATAGATAGTATTTTTATACTAGTTGACAATGAGACTATCGAGAACACTAATGGTTGTAACTACAATCGAGCAATATGGGTGTAAAAACTCAAGTTTCTTAATATTTAGTAATATTTCTTGGAGTTCAGCTAGTTAGTTCTAATAGATCGAAGCAAATTTTGGGAATGCTGACAAGTGCAAAGGCGCAGAAGGGTTTTAAAGATGACTCGATCTATAGTTCGGTTACTGTAGATATTTTTTTAGCGATCGCATTGGAAATGAGCGATACATTTATATAATTCCGAACTCCGAACTCCGAACTGATATTTATTGTGGCAAACGACCAGGAACAAAAACAGTCAAACTTTGAGGAAGACATTCAACTTCTAGGGGAGTATTGCCAATAATTTCCCCATCGAGGACAACTTTTTGAGTGGGGTCAGCACAAATCTTAATCTTACGCGCTCGTAAATGAACTATATTATCTAGTTCCGCACTAGTTTTAATTAAAGCAGCACCGAGCATACTAAAGAGAGTAGTTACCGCCTGAAGTTTATTATCTACAGTGGCGATAGTAATATCTAATAAACCATCGTTAGCTACTACCCTACCAATACCCTGAGCCAACACCGAAGTAGGGGGAGCAGCATTAGCAACAGTAATAGCTCCCGCTTGAAAAGTTCTAATTTCCCCTTGAATTTCAATTTCGGCTTCAAATAATTTCTGTTCGTCTAGTTGTTGCCAACCAGCCATAATATAAGCCAACGAACCCCAACGGTTTTTGGCTTCGCGGTCTGCTTTTTCAATAGTTTCAGCTTCGTAGCCAACTCCTGCTAATAAAATTAACGGTAAATCATTGCACCTAGCGGTATCGACTACAGTCGTTTTTCCTGCCAGAATAATCTCGCAAGCTCTCCGCATTTGACCGATTTGTTGAGTGATACCCAATGCCATACTAAAAGCATTAGCCGTACCTCTAGGAATAATCCCCAAAGGAATATTGGTATCAATTAATGCTCCCGCTACCGCAGAAACCGTACCATCTCCCCCCGAAGCAATAATTAAATCTGCATCTTGAGCGATCGCCTGGGCTGCTAATTCTTGCGGACTAATATCAGGGGTAGTCAAATGAACCTCCAAATGTAGATGGGGTTCGAGCATCTGCCTGATAAATTCTAAATCCTGTTTGCTATTGCCACCACCCGAAACAGGATTAAAGATCATGTGAGCCACCAGACTCTGAGCGAAGCTCTTGGCGATCGCTTCTGCCGTCCCTAAATTAGTCGCCAAAGGCACTAAATGAAGATTACAAATTCGCAATAGAGCTTGAATATCTGGCTCGTGGGGTTGAGCGTTGAGAGGATCGATGAGAAAAATTACGGCAATTACTTCTCCCTCAACAACTCTAGCAGCGATTTGAGCATCTCCCCCTAATGGCCCCGATGCCATCCGTTCGATTTTCAAATTTGTAGCTTCTTGAATCAGCTTACCAGTTGTACCCGTAGCAATGAGATGGTAGCGAGACAACAAAGGCTGATGGCGCAATGCAAAATCAACTATATCGTCCTTTTTATTGTCGTGAGCAATCAGCGCGATCGTTCTTGCCATAATTGTTTGTTCGGTCGTAGTTCGGTTTTATAGATTAAAGCCAGCTAAAACCTGAGAGATAGATGCGTTAAAATCATTTTACTAACCTTGGCATAAAAGCAATAATTAAAGCTTATTAATTGTTTTTCTCCCAATTTGCCCTGGCGAATAACAATATAACTTAAGAGGTAAATTAACTAAGAAATACTATGGATTCACCAATTCAGGCAGTTCAAGCACCCTATAGAGGAGGAGGCGGTAACTATCGTACTCCCCCCCCAGATTTACCTTCTCTACTCCTCAAAGAACGCATTGTTTACTTGGGCTTGCCTTTAGTCTCTTCTGATGAATATAAAGCTCAAATCGGTTACGACGTTACAGAACTAATCGTAGCTCAGTTGCTCTATCTGCAATTTGATGACCCCGAAAAACCGATTACCATGTATATCAACTCCACTGGTACTTCTTGGTATGGAGGGGATGCAATTGGTTTTGAAACCGAAGCCTTCGCTATTTGCGACACGATGGCATACATTAAGCCACCAGTTCATACTATCTGTATCGGTCAAGCGATGGGAACAGCAGCGATGATTCTCTCTTCGGGAACCAAAGGCTATCGTGCAAGTTTACCCCATGCAACAATTATATTACACCAAGCTCGTCAGGGCGCACAGGGGCAAGCCACTGATATTCAGATTCGCGCTAAAGAAGTGATCGAAAATAAAAGATCGGTGTTGGAAATTTTTAGTAAAAATACTGGTCAATCAATAGAAAAACTAGAAAAAGATACAGACCGAATGTTTTATATGACTCCCCAAGAAGCCAAAGAGTACGGTCTGATCGATAAGGTTTTGGAAAGTACTGCCCAACTACCTACCCCTATTTCTGCCCTTACTTAAAACCAACTTAATTTATTTCGAGGTGAAATTCTATGCCCATTGGTGTTCCTCAAGTACCCTATCAACTCCCCGGTCAGCAATATAGCGACTGGATCAGTATTTATAATCGCCTCTATCGCGAGCGCATTATTTTTCTAGGACAAAGCGTTAACGATGCTTTGGCAAATCAGATCATTGCCATCATGCTCTATTTGGATTCAGAAGATCCTGGGAAACCTATCTATCTGTACATTAACTCTCCTGGTGGTTCCGTGACTGCTGGCTTGGCAATTTATGACACCATGCAACATATCAAATCAGACGTTGTGACTATCTGCGTCGGTTTGGCCGCTTCTATGGGAGCATTCTTATTAGGTGGTGGCACCAAAGGAAAGCGATTGGCTTTACCCCATTCTCGAATCATGATTCACCAGCCATTAGGGGGCATACAGGGACGCAGACAGGCAACAGATATTGATATCGAAGCCAGAGAAATTTTGCGTATTCGCGATCAATTGAATCAAATGATGGCAGAGAATACAGGACAGCCGGTAGAAAAAATTCAAAAAGATACTGACCGCGACTATTTTATGTCTGCTTACGAAGCAAAAGAATACGGTCTAATCGACCAAGTGATAGAAGATAAAGAATAAACAATAGTTTTAATCTCAAATCAATAACGATCGCACTGGTAGGTAGTAATACCCTGCCAGTTTTTTTTGACTTGAAAGTTTGGGTTTATTTTAGATTTGATTTGAAGTCTAGATTAAAATGCCCCTTGAAATCTGCCAACAAATAAAACTTGCCTATTAATTTACTATTAGTATTTATACTGATGACAATATTGGTAAATATAATGTAAGCAATCTGGAAAACAAGAAGTTATGAATATCTACACGCTTAGAAACAACGCGCAAAAAAACCATGATAAGCTGTCAGGTAAAGTTGAAAACACCGAGCAAAACTGGAACTACATTAGAGATTTGGAATCATGGGGGAGCCTAGAGATTGTCGATGCTAACGATTCTTATATTGAATATAGTTTGATCTAAATTTTTGACAGTTCAACTTCTATTATTTAAATATTTAAAAGCTGCTTTTTTCTTACAAAGTGGCTTTTTTTTATGATTATATCGTCCTAAATTATTCGATTAGATTATATTAGCATCCTAAAAAAAGTAACAATATATTTTTATATATTTTTCTGTAGCTTTTTGATGATTACCTTTCATTCTTTCATCTTTCAAGCTCTCCAAGTTATCTGGGTTGACCTGGACACACCAATAACATACTTTGTTTTTTGAGCAACCAATAAATTTAGCTATTTCTTGCTGTGTTTTGCCATCCCTATCGCAATAACAAGATTAAGATTCTCTCTCTAATATCTCCATTCTCTTCTCTTTTTAGAGCTTTTTGCAGTTTTTCTTGTTGCTCTGATGTTAGATAATTTTCTGCTGGCATTTTTTGGCGATCGCGACTAAGGAGCGAACCTCTCGCTTGTTTTTAGTCTCGTTATTATACCCAATTTAAATGCTGAACAGCTTAACTGGCAAAATCAAGATTTCCCAAATTTTTTTGGTTCGAGCAGAAATACCCCGATCGCTCTCTTGGTTAGATAAAGTTATGTACACAGGTTTTAGAGAAAGAAATCGCACTCAAAATGTCTCTCGTGACCTCGGCTAAAGAATATATCTTTAGCCGTGTCATTACTTTCTTGCGGATAATAATATTTGCCGTACCATTACAATTGCTGTTAAGCCAAATTTTACTATCGGTCAAATAATACCAATTCTCATGCATTAACAAGAGACTTCGTAGTGGCGTGTCAAGCTTAAAATAGTGCAATAAATTCAACTGAACAACGCCAAACAAATAACTCTCTTTGCACGGACAATTTAAACTCTTGAGGGAACCTCAAAAGCCATGTCCTTGCCTTCGCGCCTTTGCGTGAGACAAATTTAACGCAGAAAATTAAGCTTGACAAAGCAGTAGGTTGGGTTAAACAAGCGCGTGCAACCCTTCCATAGCTTATGGATGTTGGGTTACTCTTCGAGAACGCTTGCGCGTACGTACCTCAACCCCACCTACATTTTTTTAATCCGATCTGTCTAGCTATTAATGAGAAATGGTATTACCTACCTTATGGACACCCAGTTATTTTGTGGTGACTACTGGGAATGCTTCAACTGAAACAATAAAAAGATATGTTGAGAATCAGAAAGGAAAATAGCGATGCGACCTAGCCGAATTTGGTTCGGCTGGGAAACGCCCTAAAGGATTAGTTGCGGCGAACTATGCGCCTTACTTTCGGTCACGCACCAAGACAGATACGCGGGATTAGAATGAGGGGATGTCTTTTGGGGTTTCGCGCCTGAGTTTATGTACCCCGTCCCCTTATAGCTATTTAACCAGGGGCTAAAGCCACCTGGGTAAATTTCTCTCCTACTTCTTAGTTTTCTTTAAGCTCATGTTGGCTCGAAGGATTTTTTTCATTCTCGTTTATTGCTAAATATGACTCGGTTCGGCTTGAAAAGTCTTGGTTTCAACCGTCCCGAAGCCATACTGAAGCTCGATCGCCAAGCCAAAGATCTCAGTAGTTTATCTGTCTAAAGTTACTTGAAAAGCATCTTGGTTCTCAAAAATTTCAAATGCTTTGTCTACTTGGGTCAATTCAAACATAATGCGAACAGAAGGAGCAAGCGAACAAATGCCAAATCTGCGCCCCAAACTTTCTGACAGGCGAAAAGCTTTAATTAAAGCCATCAAACCCGCACTGTCCATAAATTCTACTGCTTCCATATTGACCAACAAAGGAGAATCAACTGAAGTTTTCACTTCTGCGGTCAAACGTTCCAAAAATTCTGAGGCATTGGCTGCACTCAAAAAGCCCTCTGGACGAAAAGTTGTAAACTGCATACAAAGTTTGGCACTGTTCATTGGTATTATTTCTCGCTCTAGATATTACTTAAAAAATAGTTTTATGTTCCAAGAATAATCCGTTGATTTACGGATATCTAGCCTTCATAGCTCACTTTACAAAAACTTGATGGAAAAATGAAGTACTGCTAAATTTAGCTTTGAGCATGGTTAAGAATAGATGAATGCAAGTTAAATGGCACTTAACTTGTATTTTTAAGAACTTAAATTAAGTTTTATACTATTTTAGCCATCAAAAATCTACCTACATTTATAATCAATTTTTTGTTGTTGCATATCGGGGCAATTACTGAAATATTTACTCAAGTCTTACATAAATCCAAGTAACTATGGATAATTATCCTCAAATAATTATGATTTAGATCGAGCAGGAATTTGGTAATGAAATTTACTGAATTTTTAAATTAGAATTGTGTTTATTCTCGATAATACTAAAAGAAAAAAGTAAAAAACTAGAAGAAAACTTCAGCCAGATAATTTAGAGTTAAGTCAATACGATCCAAATTATCTTTACTATCTCTAAAACTTATCTTGATTGGTTTCCCAAACTTGTTGCACAAATTGATGGAGATATTGACGAGATGATGCTTGATGCTCTGTTGATTTATTAGTATCATCTAAATCGACTAACCAAGAAACGACTTCTGTATCTAGGGCTGGTCTGAATAAAGTCATCGGCCACAATAAATCCGAACCAGAGCGCAGATAAATTAGCTGTTTGATGTCTGAATCTCGATCCTGCTGAGAATTGGATTTAGTCATACAGATCGGTCTAAACCAACACAGTCCACGACTGGGAATTAGTTGGATTACTTCGCCATAAAGACAAGTATCGCGATCTTCTAGACAAATGATTTGATTTACCTCAAAGAGCAAATTGGTTGTACTAAGGTCTGTATCTTCCATATTCGGCTGTTGACAAAATAATTCAATGCTGACTACCCATTTGCCCAACTAAGGTAAAAACTGCTTAGCCAAGCAAAGGGAAGTCAATTCATGAATCCCAAACAGGATATAATTACTTAAATCGCTTAAGTTATCTGTCCTGTCTCGATCGCTAGGAAATGTAGTTCAATTCTTTTAACTTATTAAATATTTTATCTACACTCTCAGATAATTTTTCGAGGTCTGTACGGCATTCTACTTCGGGATTAAGGGGAGGTTCATAAGGATCGTCAATACCAGTAAATTGTTTGATTTGACCTGCTCTTACTTTTTTGTATAAACCTTTGACATCGCGTTCTTCACATACAGATAAAGGAGCATTGACAAAAACCTCTAGGAAGTTATGAATGTTGGCTCTCATTTCATCTCTGATGGCGCGATAGGGAGAGATTACTGGTACTAAGACAATTACTCCATTTCGGGCTAGTAGTTTAGCTACAAAACCGATCCGACGAATATTGGTATCTCGGTCTTCTTTAGAAAAACCCAGGTCTTTAGTTAAGTTTTCTCTGATTTCATCACCATCTAGAACTTCTAGTTGATATCCTTCAGACTTTAATTTATCGGTAAGAGCTGCTGCTATGGTACTTTTCCCTGCGCCACTAAATCCTGTAAACCAAACGGCTACACCACGCTGATTCATGATTGTCGATCTTCCTTAACTTAGTATGTTCTCAAGTCTCTCCGTATTTTACTCGCTCAAATCGCTTTTTAAATTTTTAACTAGACACTAGATAAAATAAAACTTAGTTAGACAATTTTGCCAAAATGATTCAATCGCCTATTTTTCATTTATCAATCCCCATTCAGGACATTACACGAGCAAAACAGTTTTATGCAGATGGCTTGGGTTGTGCTGTCGGTCGAGAAAATAAAACCGCAGTAATCTTTAACTTCTATGGGACACAATTAATCGGTCACATTACTAAAGAAGAATTAGCTCCGCAACCAGGTATTTATCCCCGTCATTTAGGCTTAATTTTGCCGAACAAATCAGATTGGCAAGCCATATGCGATCGCGCCCAAGAAAAACAGCTAACTTTTAGAGAGCAGCCTAAATTACGTTTTCCCGATCGCATCTTAGAACATTACACTTTCTTTTTAGAAGACCCTTTCTATAATTTGTTGGAATTTAAGTATTACAGCAACTCAACTGTAATCTTTGGGAGCAGAGAGTCGGATTTGATTGGCGACTTGGTCGCACCCTCAAATTGAAACTCCAAGGCTAGATTGGGCTGGCTTTACAATAAACCGCCGAGGACTGTAATGATAAACATCAAAAATATGGTGGTAAAAATTCCTAAGAAAAAACTGCTGATAAATAAAAAGTGCTGTCTTCTTTGGCTGAGAGGTCTAGACATGACTCTAGGATTATAATAAGCTGCTTTTCGATCGTGAAAAGCACTTCTATCTGTCCTGAGTTTGGATTTGATTTCTTGTTGAACTTGCGAATACTTATTAGTTAGGTTGGCTATTGTGTCTTCTTGAGATTCGATCGTTTTTTGGAGTTGAAAGATACCTGAAGTCAAGTTAGATAAGACATAATTTATTTCTGAGGAACTGGTAATTACTTCTTTAGAGTAAGGGGAATCTGGAGTTTGTCGAACGAGCGTGGCAACAGACTTGGGAGTAGATTTTGTCTCTAGATTGGTCAACTCAGACCCAGAAGTGCCAATTTGAGAACCGTTCCAGTCGCCTAAAATCGGACCGATTTGGAAAAAGCCTTTTGTGGTTAAACGAATAATGTTGCCGAGATCTTTGACGCTAGTATTTTTCAGAACATAGCCTCTAGCTCCTGCTGTGAGAGCGCGGTTTAGCTGTTGTCGGTCGTCCTGGCTCGTAAACAATAGCACTTTGGACTTGGGGAAACGGGCTGTAATTGCCTCGGTTGCCTCTATTCCGTCAATTTTACCAGGCATTTCGATATCCATGAGGACAAGATCTGGTTGATGTTCTTCGACTTGGGCGATCGCATCTTGACCGCTATCCGCCGTCCCGACAACATCAATATCTACCTCAGTCGATAAATTGATTTTGAGAAACTCTCTGATGCTGTTTTGATCGTCAACTATGATAATTGTAGTCATAATTTTTGGCTGAAGATAATAAATATATAAATTAAACGGCGATTTTTACAAAAATCGGAATAGCTCAATCTCAAAGCAGGTATCTCTGCTCTGGAAGAATAAATATAGATACTAGAAAAATAGTCCGCTCCAGACCGATGTCTATAGTCTTGAATCGTCGTGTTTTTTTGGCTTTAGTCCGAGCGAGATCGCCTCGATTGAAGGAATTATCTCGATTAATTCATCAATAAATACTGGTAACTTTATATGATGAGATAGTTTACCAAAAGTTGTAGGAAAATACTATACATACATAATTAATAATTTTTGCCTAGAGCCTAAATACTGAATCGGGACTTTTGCGATAAGCAGAAACAATCGATCTGTTAGATTTCTTTACCCATATAATAGAAAATAAGCCAAAAATGTAATAAAAATAAACAAACTCGACTTACTCTAGTTTAAGATTCAAACTTACATATAGGAGACACTCCATGTTACGACTCGAACATATCAGCAAAATTTATGCCACAGGCGAGGTTCTCAAGGATGTCACCTGGGAAGTAAAACCTGGAGAGAGAGTAGGTTTGGTTGGTGTTAACGGTGCGGGAAAATCTACCCAGTTAAAAATTATTAGTGGTGAAGTCGAAGCAACATCGGGGGAAGTGATTCGCCCCGCTAGTCTAAAGATAGCTTATCTGACCCAAGAGTTTGAGGTAGAACCGACACGGACGGTTTATGAAGAGTTTTGGACGGTCTTTACAGAAGCCAATGCTATTCAACAGCAAATGAATCAGATACATCAGGAGATGGAAACGGCAAATCCTGAAAAATTGGATAAGTTAATTCACAAATTAGATAAGTTGCAGCGTAAATTTGAGGCTTTAGAGGGCTATAGTTTAGACGCACAAATCGAGAAAATCTTGCCCGAACTGGGGTTTGCTACGGAAGATGGCGATCGCTTGGTTAGTTCCTATAGTGGCGGTTGGCAAATGCGGATGAGTTTGGGGAAAATTCTCCTACAAGAGCCAGACTTATTACTTTTAGACGAGCCGACTAACCATCTGGATCTAGAAACGATTGAATGGTTGGAAAACTATCTTAAGGGAATCAACACGCCAATGGTCATAGTTTCTCACGACCGAGAATTTCTCGACCGTCTTTGTACCAAAATTGTGGAAACAGAGCGGGGAGTATCTACGACCTACTTGGGTAATTATTCAGCCTATTTAGCTCAAAAAGCCGAGACGCGCTTGGCTCAGGGAGCTACTTACGAAAGACAGCAAAAAGAACTGGCAAAACAACAAGAATTTATTGAAAAATTCCGCGCTAGTGCTACCCGCAGTACTCAAGCGAAAAGTAGAGAAAAACAATTAGAAAAAATTGAACTGGTAGAAGCTCCTGTTAGCGATCTCAGAAGTCTCAAGTTTCGTTTTCCCCCTTCTCCTCGAAGTGGTAGAGAAGTAATTGTAATTGACGATCTAACCCATACCTTCAACAACGATATTTTATTTTTAGGTGCAAACTTGACTGTGGAAAGGGGCGATCGCATTGCGATTTTAGGGCCCAATGGTGCGGGAAAATCTACCCTGTTGCGCATGATTATGGGTATGGAAGAGTATGAGGAAGGAGAAGTCGCTCTCGGTAAACATAACCTCATTCCTGGCTATTTTGAGCAAAATCAAGCGGAAGCCTTAGATTTAGATAAAACTGTCATGGATACAATACATGATGAAGTCCCTGAGTGGAAAAACGAACAGGTAAGAACTTTGCTCGGTCAGTTTTTGTTTAGCGGTGAGACAGTTTTTAAAAAAGTTGAAGCTCTAAGTGGTGGGGAAAAGGCTCGTTTAGCCCTGGCGAAAATGCTGCTGACTCCTGCTAATTTGTTAATTCTCGATGAGCCTACCAATCATCTAGATATCCCAGCCAAAGAAATGCTCGAAGAGGCCCTACAAAATTATGATGGTACGGTAATAATTGTTTCCCACGATCGCTACTTTATCTCTAAGGTGGCAAACAAGATCGTGGAAATTCGCGATGGCGAGTTGTTGGCTTTCCAGGGAGATTATCATTACTATTTAGATAAGATCGCTGAAGAAAAGGAAAAAGCGAGGCAAAAGGCAGAAGCAGAAGCCAAAGCTGCTAAACAAGCTGCTAAAAGAGCCAAGCAAGCTGAGAAAAAGAAGCAGAAACAGAAACAGAAAAAAGCCAAGGCTTAGTTTAATCTGTAATTAGTAGTAATTAGTAATTAATCATGGACTTGGAACGGCAATTAGCAGAATTGATTGAGGATGCAGCCAATTATGGTGTTCCACCAGTAGTTATCGAAAAGGCGATCGCACCAGTATTAAGACAATTTGCCAACCTACTCCAGCACTCAGAATATTATATTTTGCAGAATCTGGAGCAAGATTGGGTCTTAACCACAATTGCTAATCCAAAATTGAAACAAGAAAAAAAGGTTATTTATGCTTTTGTCTCGGTGCAAGATGCTGCTACCTTTCAAGGGCCAACCAAGTCCGACCTAATTGCGATGCCAATTCCTGTGGCTCAACTTCTATTTCGCTTATTTTCTCTACAGCAGGTAGACAGCGTTATCTTTTTGGAAAACTCGTTAAATCTTACCCAAGGCGTTGAAATCAAGCGCGAGCAATTATCTCTATTGATTAAACAGCAAATTCAGCAACTAGGAGGTACTCCTCCCAATCTTGCTTAAATATCTGCAAACAAAGTTTAATTGACAATTAAATTTAGTTGATATTTATATCAATTCCAGAGCTATTTTTAAGTCAACCAGTCTAACTCGTTATAATTATTTTTTAAGCTTAAAATAGTCGTCTGGTGAAAAAATAGTACAAACTAACTAAGCGTTAAAGTTTGGTTACAGTAGTTGTCTGCTCTATATTCGCTCGACATCATCAATTTTAAGTGCAATGTCTTCAGTAATTATTCCCATAATTACCAGTACTAAAAAAGTATCGCGACATTTAAAGTGTATGTCTAAAGCTTCTAATTCCCATAATCGTTCAAAAACTTCTGGAGTAGACCGCTTACAAAAAGAGTGGACTGAACTGAATCGTTTTCATCTTAAAGGAGAATATTCTTGTCCTGTTTGTCGCCATGGAAAAATTTCTAAAATGCCTTTGATGGAAGCTTTTTCCTGTAGTTTTTGTCAGCATATTTTTACTACTAATTTTGACAAGCAACTACTTAAAATGGCAGACAGTCAGTTACCTTTAACTTGGTACTGGAATGGCAAGACTTGGAAGGGTATCCATCGTGAAGGGGCAGAGGTTGGGTGGTCTTATTTAATCTTCGCGCTGGGATTTATTTTTTTGCCTACGGCAGTTGTAGGTTCTGGGATGTATCTATTTCCTATATCGAACGATAGTTTTTTATATTGGTTTCCCCTAGCCTGGACTATTTTGACTTTTTGTACTCACTTGTTTTGCGTAATTTGGTTGGTCATTGAGTACTATCAATTCCCGATTTTTCTTTACGTTAGAGCATTGAAAAGAAAACTATCACTCATCGATTAATTAAATTCTGGGTTGATTAATAATTGTCAGTATTTGATTAGACAGTCTTCAGAGGGACGCAGATTTTTAACCGCAATAACGTCCCTATTTTTGCTGCGCTGGTTCTAAAGATGAGTAACTTGCTCGCGCTAGCAAAAATCACCAATAAAAGACTGATAGCTAATAGTTAATAGTTAATAGCTTCTAGACCGATTTAAAGTTTTTTCAATTCACCAGGCGTATAGTATTAGTTAGGTGCGACGGGTAAGGTTCTGCCTTCGACGCGATCGCGATAAGGTAGTACTTCGTCAGTGTAATCGATGGGTAAAACAGTGCAGACATTCTCGTGGGGACGGGGAATAATTACCCAGGACTCTAAAGTAGCTCCTTCGGCTCTTTCCACCGCATCAATTCCTGCGGCCATAGCAGTTTTAACTTCAGAAACATCACCACGAATATTAACCGTAAAACGCGCACTTCCTACACGAATATAGCCAACCAGAGTAACTCGACCGGCTTTAACCATTGCATCGGCTGCTGCTAAAATACCAGGAAATCCTTTGGTTTCGATCGCTCCTACCGCAGATTGAGAAGGCATAGATTTGCTCCTTAAAATTAATAGTTATAAATACAGATAAAAGTAATCCCTGATTACATTCACGAGTTCTAATTTTAGCTGACTAACGGCAATTTTTGAAACTACTTAGCCCTAGTTAAAACAGGAACTAAAAACGAAACCGTTCTACGGCTTCGCTATATTCAATCGGTAAGACAGCAACCACATTGTCGGGTGGATTGGGAACAGTGTAGTGTGTGGTTACTTTACCGCCAAAAGTATCTTCTGCTGCTTTTAGTCCTGCTTCCATTGACGGTTTAACTTCCGAAACAGGGCCGCGAATCGCAACCACAAAAGTTCCGCTTTCTCCTTTATCAAAATAAACTAGGGTGACACGACCAGCTTTGAGCATCGCATCAGAAGCAGCTAAGACAGCGGGAAAACCTAGAGTTTGAATGACTCCCACCGCGTGTTGTTGAGGCATATATTTTCCGACTTAAAATTTAAGGCAAAGATCTCATAATGATATAGATTACTATATCATTACTAGATCTCGATCGCACTTGGTTCGGATACTGTAGCAATGATGCGATCGCAACCAGACTTGGGTTTTGCCCATCGATCGCGATCTTCTTGAGGATCGCCCCAACATAGATCTCAGATATTATCTAGATTACTAGATCTTGATCGCACTTGGTTCGGATACTGTAGCAATAATGCGATCGCAACCAGACTTGGGTTTTGCCCATTGATACCGATATTCTTGAGGATCGCCCCAACATAAACCGAGATAAATTTCGGTGCGTGCTGCGTCAATTTCCGCCCATTCGGTTTGTTTAATCAGTTTTTTGAGATAGCTGCGGGGAATCGGTTGATTGTGGCTGCCATTATTGCCAGTTTTACTATTGACCAGCCAAAAATTCATCGGTTCTGTAACCCGATGCCAAAAATCTAAGATCCGCTCGCGGGCAGCAATTAAAATATCTTTATCTCCTTGAATCGGTATTAACTGGTTGTGTACTTCAGGATAGGTAATACTTTGTTGCTCGAAGGTGCAGGTACGCCAAATAATTCCCGATACTCCATGCTGTTGCTGATATTCATGAATTTGACTGCGAAAATCTCGATAAGCAAAAACCTTGTTAACCCGATCCATATTGAGAGCTTTGGCTACTACAGGGTCGTTGATTCGCTGCGCTGAAGATAGGACAACACGTTTCCCCTTCCAATTTTCTTTTAACTCGCAGTCTAGTATTTTGATTAGTTCGTCGGTGGTATATGTCATCAATCCCAAGCGATTATGCCTTCTCTATTTGCAATTGTATCGCTGCTTTCTAGTTCTCCGACAGGGTTTTATCTTTTCTTTTCGCAGGTAAGAAGCTTTTTTGGCTACTTGGTAACATTAATAACAATTTAAATATTATGATGAGAGAGCAGACATCGGATCGGTGAAATTTATGTCCTCGGAAAACATTGAAATTTGCCCAGTTTGTCAGGTCAAGATCGAAGACGACCATAAGGTGATCTTTAGTACGGGAAAACCAGGCGATCGCACTAGACTTTGGGCGCGAGTATGTCAGTATGTTGCGGATAAAAAAACAGGATGCATCAATCAAGATGCGGAGCTAATCGACCCGATTAAACCGAGCGACGGTTATAAACCAATTACCTTTGAGGATTGAGCAAGGAGGAACTAGGAACGAGGAAACTAATAGCTAACAAATAGTTAGCTGAGAAACAGTTTATAGGAAGGGTTTGAGCTTTCATCCCAATAACGATAGCCCAAAGAATTGAGAAACTGCTGCCATTCCGGCATCTCCTCTGGTGGTACTTGCATTCCCACGGCGATTCGCCCATAGTCTGCACCATGATTACGGTAGTGGAACAGGCTAATATTCCAATTAGGACTCATACAGCTGAGAAACTTGACTAACGCCCCAGGACGTTCGGGAAATTCAAAGCGATAAAGTAGTTCGTTGTGAGCTAGAGGCGATCGCCCTCCTACCATGTGACGCAGGTGCATTTTAGCCAGTTCGTCATCGGTTAAGTCGATAGTTTGAAATCCTTGGGCTTCAAAATTGCTCTGAATTTGGGCTGCATCGGCGCGATCGTGGATTTGGACTCCAACGAAGATATAAGCTTTTTTCGGGTCAGAAATCCGATAGTTAAACTCGGTCAGATTGCGTTTACCAATACACTCGCAAAATTTTAGAAAGCTACCTCGTTCTTCGGGGATAGTCACGGCAAAGATGGCTTCGCGACGTTCGCCAATTTCTGCCCTTTCGGAGACGAAACGCAGACGGTCGAAGTTCATGTTCGCGCCACAGGCAACTGCAATTAGGGTTTCTCCTTGAATATTCTCTTTTTCTACATAGGCTTTGGCTCCCGCGATCGCCAATGCCCCCGCCGGTTCGAGAATCGAGCGAGTATCTTGAAATACATCTTTGATTGCAGCGCAAGTATCATCGGTATTGACTAGAACGATCTCGTCTACATAGTCCTGGCAAAGACGAAAAGTTTCTGCCCCTACTTCCCGCACCGCTACCCCATCGGCAAACAGACCAACCCTAGGCAAACATACCCGATAACCAGCCTTAAGAGACTGAGACATGGCATCTGCATCTACGGGTTCGACCCCGATAATTTTAATTTCTGGACGCAATCGTTTGATATAGGCAGAAATACCAGCAATCAAACCACCACCACCGATAGCGACAAAAATAGCGTGAATTGGCTGCTGATATTGTCGTAAAATCTCCATGCCGATTGTACCCTGTCCTGCAATCACATCGGGGTCGTCAAAAGGATGGATAAAAGTCAAGCCTTTTTCTTGACATAGTTGTCGAGCATGGGCGCAAGCATCATCATAGGTATCCCCAGACAAAACTACATTACCCCCACGGGCAATTACCGCATCTATTTTTACCTGGGGAGTAGTCACGGGCATGACAATAATTGCCGTTGTATTTAGTTGCTTGGCAGCCAATGCCACTCCCTGAGCGTGATTTCCTGCCGAGGCTGCCACCACCCCTTTTTGTAAAACAGCTGGGGATAACTGTGCCATTTTGTTATACGCACCGCGTAGCTTAAAAGAAAACACCGACTGCATATCTTCTCGTTTTAATAGCAGTTTGTTTTGCAGTCTAGCTGAAAGAATGGGGGCATATTCTAAAGGCGATTCTTGGGCCACGTCATAGACACGGGCGTTGAGAATCCTCTCTAGGTAATCGGATTTCATGACGGAATGGCAATTTAAGGATAATTTAAAATTTTATCTTTTTTTGTGAGAGAAGACCCTCAATTTATTTAATCAAGCTTAGCGAGCAATTTGGCATCATAAATCCCTTCAGACCAATTTTTGGCATCTTTAATCTGTTTGACAGTCAAATTTTCTACCCCGAAAAATTTAGTCTTTTGTAGGTTTGCATCTGTCAGTAAACACTGATTAAAATTAACATCGCCAAAGTAAGCCTCGGCTAGATTAGCTCGAACAAAATTCGCGCCAATAATGTTTGCCCCCACAAAGTCTACATCCTGTAAGTTAGCTTCGATCAAATCTGCATAGCTGAGATCCGCTCCCGTAAGCTTGCTATTATTGAGATTGGCGTTAGTTAACTTAGTTTCTACTAGATTGGCGTGACTCAAGTTAACATTACGCAAATTGGCGTTACTGAGATCTGCTCCCGATAAATAGGCATTGCTGAGATCTGCGCCTTCTAAGTTAATTCCTCGCAAGTCTGCTTCTGGTGCAGTAAAACCTCTTAAAGGAATGCGATCGTCATTTAAGTCTTGCAGAGCCTGTATCCGTGCATAGCTATTTCTCAATCCGTGAGCGGAGTCAATAGTCTTCCAGGCTTCGTAGTGGGATTGTTTATCTCTTTCTGGTGCTTCGAGAAAAAATAGCCAAACTGCGACCAAAATACTAAAGCCTTCAACAATATTCAGCAGTACCGACTCTCTAATCTGACAGAATAACCAAGATTCTGTCGGTTGACAGCTTTTTTCTGCGCCGAATAGAGTTTCGATCGCCAGAATTAAAATAATTAGAATCGTAGTCCCGCCCACAGCCAACAAGATGCGATAAAAAGAACGTTGTAGTTTTTTGTTACCAATTTTCATACAGTAAATCAGATCGATTGGCGATCGCGACTAGTAACAGCTACTAGCAGTATAGTTATCTGCGACCGAGGGAGGAAATCTATTTTACTTTGATTTAACGTAAGTTCGATGAGCCATAAAAATTGAAGGGTTAGGTTTGGGTAAAGGTAAAAGAGGAAAGGTATATTTTTCGTTCTTCCCAACATTTATTTTTTATTTTTCGCTTAAGTCAGTTTGAACGACGTTCTAAATAGGTAGTTGCCAAAATAGCAGCTTGAGTGCGATCGCGTAGATCGAGACGACGTAAAATACTATTGACGTGATTTTTAACCGTTCGTTCGGATATATATAACTGTTTGGCAATTTCAAGATTATTGTAGCCTTTAGCAATTAGTTGTAATACTTCTCGTTCTCTAGGGGTTAGAGTGGCTAATTCTGGAGGGGGTTCGATTGGTTGGGTAACAGGAGTGGCGATGATTTTTTCTAATAATCCAGGTCCCAATTGAGTGTAACCTCGATCGACCGCACGGATTGCTTGTGCTAGTTCTTCTGAGGGGATATCTTTGAGTAAATATCCCTTGGCGCCGTAACTCATGGCGTGGGTAACATATTCATCATCATCAAAGGTAGTCAAAACTAAAATTTTGATTTGGGGAGCTTTTTCGGTGAGGATGCGAGTTGCTGCCACTCCATCCATCACTGGCATCCGAATATCCATTAAGACAACATCGGGCTGTAACTGGAGCGATCGCTCTACCGCTACTTGTCCATTTTCTGCTTCGCCGACTATTTCCAGATCGGGTTTAGTTTGCAGTAAACTAGCCAACCCTTCTCTGACAATACTTTGGTCGTCTACCAACAAAACTCGAATCATCCCTCAACCATTCCTAATAATGGAATTTCAACTTTAATGTGACAACCCTGTTGCGGTTTACTGGTCAATTCAAAATTACCATTGAGTGCTTCAGTGCGTTCTCGCATACTCTGTAAACCAAAACCCGTGATATTTGCTGTCGGCTCGAAACCCCGCCCATTATCATCGATTGTCAGTTGAATAATTTGCTCTATTTCTTTTAATTTAAGACGAACTAAACTTGCCTGACTATGTTTGGAGATATTAGTTAATGCTTCCTGAATAATGCGATACAAAACCAAGGATATTTCCGCAGATAGAGGAGTAGAAAAATTTACTTCAGCTTCGATCTCAATGTTAGTGTTACGTTTAAATTCGGCAATTAACTGTTGTAGTGAACTATCGAGCGAGCGCATTTTTAAGGGGTTGTTTCTTAAAGTTGCCACGGCGATGCGAACATTTTGTAATGCCTCTTTGCCTAGTTGTTTGCTTCGACTCACAATAATTACAAAACAAATGGACTCAAATTAATCTGCAAACGGCTCGCAAAAGCAAATTCTGGCTCACATTATCTGCAAAACCTCTGAGTTATTCGTCGATTGAGAGCTTTATCCCGATCTTGTCACATAATCAATCTAATTAATCTAGTCCTCAAGTACCAAATCGACTTAGTACCCTAGTCCTGGATCGAATTGGGAACTGAGATCGAAGTCGCTGAAGGTAGGGATTGCTTAGGATCGAATTGTAAACAAACAAACTTTTAATTGGAACCAGGAGATATTAATGATGATGTGGCGTACTATTTCTACCATAGCAGCAATATCTTTAATCTTACCTCTCGATGTGTATGCTGCTCAGTTAAATCCCAACTCTAACAATAGTTTCGGACAATCTACTCCGACAACCAGTCAACTTATCGCCCAAAACCCCGACCATCGACCTTTTGCATTTGGTAGAAAGGGTAGAGGATATCGGATGGAAAGACTTATGGAACTCGATCTTACACCCGAACAATCCGAACAAATTGAAACAATTCGGCAACAATCTCAAGCAGATACAGAACCTCTCCGCCAAGAATTCCAACAAGCTCACGAACAAATGCGATCGCTTGTGGCGGGAAATGCTAACTCTGATGAGTTGAGACAACAGCATCAGCAAATTCAAACTCTACACCAACAACTAGGAGATCGACGTTTTGAAACCATGTTGGAAGTTAGAGAGATCTTGACCCCAGAACAACGTAGTCAAATGGCTGAGTTAATCCAACAACATCATGGAAGACGAGGTTTTGGCGATCGCTTTTAAGCTCTATTCCAAATAATCGGACAATAGCTTTTTTTGGTGCAAAGTACAGTTTTAGTCTCAAGAAGGTGAACAGCAGTGCAAAATATTACAGCCAACAATTCCCAATCTGCCAAAACCGTTGTTCGTCCCGTGATTGCTTTAGTAACTGCGTTAATACTGGGAACAGGTGGCATAACCCTGTATGGACTGCGACAGTTCTCGACTTCTGAGACTGAAACACCTCCAGTGACAAACGCTCCGAAAATCATAACAGTAACGGCTTTAGGACGGATAGAACCTAGTGGCGAGATCGTGCAAATTTCCGCTTTCTCCTCATCTCAAGGCGATCGCGTCGAGAAGTTGCTAGTTAAAGAAGGCGACAGAATCGAGAGTGGTCAAATAATTGCTATTTTAGACAGTCGCGATCGCGCTGAAGCCGTTTTAAAACAAGCCGAAGAGAGAGTTAGAGTCGCCCAAGCTAATCTCGCTCAAGTGAAAGCAGGAGCAAAAACAGGGGAGATAAAAGCACAGCAAGCAGCGATCGCTCGCCTAGAAGCCGAACGCAGCAACGACATAGCAGCGCAAGAGGCGACAGTAGCAAGATTAGCAGCCCAACTCAAAAATGCTGAAGTTGAGGATCGACGCTATCAAAAGCTGTATGTAGAGGGAGCAATTTCAGCTTCAGAACGAGATAGCAAGCAACTTACTTGGGAAACTGCCCAACGGCAACTAGAAGAAGCAAAAGCTAATCTAACGAGAATTTCTACGGCGACAAAAGAGCAAATTCAAGAAGCCAAAGCCACTTTAGATCGTATTGCCGAAGTCCGTTCGGTCGATGTTGAGGTAGCAGCAGCAGAAGTTAGAGAGGCAACAGCAGCAGTAGCAACGGCACAAGCAGAACTAGACCTTGCCTATATTAAAGCACCCCAAGCTGGTCGGATTTTGGACATTTTAACTCGTCCTGGGGAAGTAGTCTCTAGTGATGGCATTGCCAGGATTGGGCAAACTAGTCAAATGTATGCAGTGGCGGAAGTCTATGAAAGCGATATCGGCAAAGTTCGGGTAGGACAGCAAGTCAAGATAACCAGTAATGCACTCTCAGAAGAATTACACGGCACTGTAAAACGAATCGGTTTAGAAGTGCAACGACAAGAAGTAATCAATACAGACCCCGCAGCTAACATCGATGCCAGGGTAGTTGAGGTGAGAGTCAGATTGGATCGAGAGTCGAGTCAGAAAGTAGAGGGGTTAACTAATCTCTTAGTCAAGGTGGCGATCGCCCTGTAATTACATCAGTTAAGGGGGCAAAGACATGAAAAAATTCATCACAGCTCTAAAAACTCTACAAAACAGAACCCCTTTAGGCTTGCTTCAGCTTAAGCACGATAAAGCACGGCTAATAACTGCCCTTTCAGGGATTGCTTTTGCTAACATTCTTATCTTCATGCAATTGGGCGTGCTGAACGCACTCTTCGACAGCACCACCCTGCCTCATCGTAGCTTGAAGGCTGACCTCGTGTTGATGAATCCTCAAGCTCTTAACTGGACGGAGTTGTCTACTTTTCCGCGACGGCGACTTTATCAAGCAATGGATGTTCCAGGGGTTGCTTCAGCAGAGGCACTTTATATCAATTCTGTTCGGTGGAGAAATCCCCAGACGCGCCAAAAAACCTCGGTGACGGTTATTGGAATGAATGTAGATCGTCCTGCTTTTGACTTACCAGAGGTTAATCAGAATCTAGATAAAATCAAACTACCAGATACCTTTGTCTTCGATCGCGCCTCTCGTGGAGAATATCAAGAAGCGATCGCCGCATCCGAACAAGGAAAAACCGTAACTACAGAAATAGAAAGACGTACCATTACTGTTGACGGCTTGTTTACTCTTGGTGCTTCTTTTGGGGTTGATGCTACCCTCATTAGCAGCGAGCAGAATTTTCTGCGTTTATTTCCGAAAAGACAGCCTGGAACGGTCAGTCTCGGCTTGATTGGGCTACAGCCTGATGCCGACATAACTCAAGTCAGGAAAGCTCTTAATAACTATTTCGCCGAGTTCAAAGACGTTCGCGTCATGACTGTAGAAGAATTTATTGACTTTGAGAAAACTTATTGGGCGGGAAATCGACCTGTAGGTATTGTCTTCGGCTTTGGTGTAATTCTAGGATTTGTAGTTGGTGTGGTTATCGTCTATCAAATTCTTTCCACTGATGTTAACGACCACAGGGCAGAATATGCCACTTTTAAAGCGATGGGTTATCGTCACTCTTATTTACTCGGTATAGTTTTTGAAGAAGCAATTATCTTAGCCGTGTGTGGCTTTATCCCTGGTTTGGGACTTTCTTTAGGGCTATACAGTCTGGCTCGTAAAGCTACAGCTTTGCCCATGTATGTAACCCTATTGCGGGCAACAAGAGTATTTATTGCCACTTTAGTCATGTGTACTCTTTCAGGCGCGATCGCCACTCGCCAACTGCGATCGGCCGCTCCTGCGGATATTTTTTAACATTTATCATTAATCATTTATCAGTCTTTTTATTACCGATTACTGTAGATATATCTAATCATTTGAGGTTTAAAAGAATAAATTAAGGAGTTGCGATCGCCCTAATTGTGAGAAAATTAAAAAAGGATAAATACAAATGAAAATACTTCATGGCAAAGTTGTTAGTGGCAAAGGTGATTTCTCCCAATGGATTGAGAAACTACATTACTACTATTACCAAAAAACAGGATTAAACTTTTTTCCTGGTACACTAAATGTCAAGCTAGATCGACCTTATTACATTCCTAAAAATACACTTTGTCTTGATGCTAAAGAATATGGGGGAACAGTATCAATTTATTTAGTACCTTGTCAAATTTTAGGTCATCCTGGATATATTTTACGTACCGATCGCAACGAACAAGGTATAGGAGATCATCCCCATACTATTATTGAAATAGCTTGCGAAGTAAAATTACGAGATGCTCATCAAATTAATGATGGAGATGAGCTTGAAATTGTTTTAAATTAACTTAATTTCTGCCATTTTTCTTGAGTAATTCTTAATTTGTTTTCTTCTATCCATTGACCCTTTTTCATAAATCCTTGATGTATGTACTCTATGAATTTCATTCCAACCTTTTTTAAAATGTTACTTCCAATTGTGTTTAGTAAAGGAAAATGGTTACTATGCAAAATCCCAATAAAACCCCAATAATTTCTATCCACAACCTCGATCATTATTTTGGTCAAGGACAACTCCGCAAACAAGTATTATTCGACATCAATTTAGAAATCAATCCAGGAGAGATTGTGATTATGACTGGTCCTTCTGGTTCGGGGAAAACCACTTTATTAACTTTGGTGAGTGGTTTGCGTTCGGTTCAATCTGGTAGTTTACGAGTACTCGGAGAAGAACTTTATGGCGCAACCCCAGAACAGTTGGTACGGGCAAGACGACACAATGGCTATATTTTTCAGGCACACAACCTGCATAGAAGCCTCACCGCCATTGAAAACGTACAGATAGGTTTGGAAGTGCAGGGGAAGTTTTCTCGATCCCAAATGCGCGATCGCGCTGCCGTGATGCTAGAACAAGTCAGATTAGGCGCTCGCCTCCACTACTACCCCAACAAACTCTCTGGCGGAGAAAAACAAAGAGTCGCCGTTGCCCGCGCTTTAGTGAGTCATCCAGCTATCGTCCTAGCTGACGAACCGACAGCTGCTTTAGACAGCAAATCTGGTCGAGATGTCGTCAATCTAATGCAAAAATTAGCCCAAGAACAAGTCAGCACAATTTTATTAGTCACCCACGATAGCCGTATTCTCGACGTTGCCAATCGCACCGTACACCTAGAAGATGGCAGATTAGTCAATAACTGTTTTTCTCCTTCACTTCTTAATCTTGGGAGGGAGGCAGCAAAAAGGTCACCATCCTGGTGAAGAAAAAACCTGACAGTCCTAAAGTCCAGAAGAGTGCCACCAAGTAGATCGCCGAAGCTCGCCAGGAGAATGCTCCCAATACGTTCATAACTTAATACTTAACAAGCCAGTGCTTATTTAAGTGTCTACCAGGCATTTTGTAATACTGCTTAGGCTAAATACTACAGTGACGATCCAACAAACTTGCCTTTTGCATAATGGACAATGAATCTGTTTATTTCTCTCTGCCTGGTATGACCTAAATTTATACTTCTATAGTTATATACATAGATATGCAGGCAAACGACATATCTGTATTCCCTTATCGTTTTTTTGACAGGTTTTAAACCTATTTATTAAACGGTAAATTAATTACAAAAACCAACTGAAAATAATTTACCCTTCTTTATTGAAGTATTTTTGTGCCTGAGCCAGAGCAGCAGCACCGATGTTAAATATAGCCCAGCTAGCAGCGATCGCTAGAGGAGCTACTACTATAATTATACGCCAATCCATAATCTTAACTCTCCTTGACAATTTTAAATTTATTTTAGGGTCTATTAACGTAAAATCATACGCAACCATACTCAAATGTACCAGCTTTCTTAACCTTCGATCCAAATTTTTTAATAAAGTCGCGGTTAGCCCTGGGAGTATTAGCCCTAAACTAACTTCAGGTTGGGATAGTAAGCCAAAATATCATCGGAAGAGAGGGTGTCGCCCTCGGCTTGAGGTGTCCAGAGAATTTCTACTGCTAATAAGCGATCGCTGCCAATGCTGCCTATTTGTTGGAGACTGTTACGGAGAGTGTCGGAATCATTAATTTCAGGTAGATTTACATTGCCTGTCGCGCCCACAATGATTGTCGCAATAATGTATTCTCCCGTATCTCCTTCTTGGAGTTGAATCGCGCCTGCTTCTGAGTTTCCGCCCAGGGCTTTTTGTTCGGCACTGTTAATGACGCTATCGACGTTGGTTAAGGTTTCTTCGCTAAATTTGCTGCGCTCGGTTAGAGCCAACTGATTAAACTTAGCCTCTGCCGAGTCGATATCTGTCTTTTGGGATTCGGTTGCACCATATACCCAGTATTCAGGGTGACGCAACAGAGCCAGGGTTGCCTCTTGAACTACCATTGCTCGTCCTGAAGCCGAGCTAGTATCGGCAGTTAGAGCCAAACGATTTAATTCTGGTTGCAATTCGCGGGCATTTGCCA
>JASJEI010000238.1 GCA_030064795.1 Pleurocapsa sp. MO_226.B13
CCCTCGATGAAGGTTCTAACCCAACCTGGGATGTCGGTGGTGTATCGGGTGCGGAGTTAATTGGTTCGACATTCACTGTTACCTTTGATGATGGCACTACAGCTACAGGTCAACTTCAGGGTGCTGGCAATCAAGCAGGCTCACAAGCGTTGGCGACTCAAGATACTACCGATATTCCAGTCACCCTAACCGTGAATAATTTAGAAGCGGGTAGTGTTGGAACTTACGATGCCAATGGTCCTAGTGTGATGATTAACGGACCTGCGGGACAGACAGCTAGAGTAGTCTTGACTAAGGGCTTTATTCAACCCGTAAGTGTCGATCCGTTCTTGAACGGCACAGCAGAACAACAGGAATTCGCGCCAGTTTTGCAATCTCAATTGGACGCTTTGGCTGCATTGGATTTCCCAGCTAATAACGCAGTAGAATTTCAAACTGTAGATATTCAGTTAACTGGTGAAGACCAAGATATTACCGAGTTGTTCGATTTTTCTAATGTCTCTGTCTTTGACTTTGAGGGAGAAGAGCAACTGCCCCTTGGTTTTGTAGCCAGTGCGATCGATCCGACAAACAACAACCTACCCATTGGGTCAGTTACCCAACCAATATACTTGCAATTTGAAGAAGACACTAATCCTGGAAGTTCTGAAACCGTAATTTATCGAGTTAATGCGGGAGGGGCTGAAATTGCTGCTACCGATGGAGATATTGCTTGGTCGGCAGATACAGTGAGCAATAATAGTCTTTTCCTTTCCGACCCTGGTAGTAATAATACTGCTTCTTTCCCAGCTGTAGGGCCTGGGGCAAGCGTACCCGATACTGTTCCCGATGCTATCTTTGATACCGAGCGTTGGGATAACTATGGCGGGTCCCAAATGCAGTGGGCTTTTGATGTTCCCCAAGAAGGTCTTTACGAAGTTCGGTTATATATGGGTAATGGTTTTGACGGTACTAACGATCCTGGAGAACGAATCTTTGATGTGGCGATCGAGGGGAACGTACCTGCTAATCTAGACGATATCGATCTGTCCGATCGCTTTGGTCATCACACTGGTGGAGCAATTAACAATACTGTAACGGTCACTGATGGAACTATTGACATTGAGTTCATAAACGGTGTAGAAATTCCTTTGATCAACGGGATCGAGATCGTTCAACTTGATGAACAGACTGGATAAAATCTAATTTCTGTGAGGGCGAACTGACGTTCGCCTGAGTGAACGAAAAAAGGTGTGGGGAAAATGGTTGACTAGTTCTCACAGTATCATTAATGACTGTAGAGACGTAGCATGCGATGCGGTTGCGAAGCCCGCGCATGACTCCCAAGGTCGCAGTCCGAAGGACGAGAGCGAGTCCTTGACCGATAGGGAATCCTTTAGGATAGGGCTACGTCTCTCCGAATTCCGAATTCCCGTTGATTTACATTCGGGTTCATCAAACTGATATCGATGCTGATATCGATGAACTAATCTCTCTCACGGGGTGACAACACAGTCAAAAGGATGAGAGTATAAGCTTTTTGGCTCCGACCCCTGTTGATAAAAAGGTAGCTTGTTAGGAGTGAGTATCATTAATCGTTCAACCCAATCTTGACACCTTTGAAAATTTTCAACCCATAAACTACCATATAAACCTATCCAGAAATTACTATGTCTTTTATCTTTTCTCGTATTTTCTTTCAGGCGACATATATATTCAGTAACTCCTTTTAAACTAATTATTTGTCCTTTTTTTTCTGCACAAGTGTAAGCGATCGCTATTAGTAAAATCAGAGATAATAAACGTCTATCGTTACCTTGATATTTCTCTAAGTTATAGCCACCTGATTTACAGTCTTTAAACATTGCCTCAACAGCGTGATTGGACAAGCTGGGGAAACAAAGCGCGTCCCTCACGGTTATTACTTACAGACTAACAATAGATATGCAACAAATAGAACAGGTTCAATTACAGTAATTTGCTACTATGGCGATCGCACTATTTCCAGAATCGAGTTAATCGATCTTGGTTCTGCAAGATCGTAATTCATCTGCAAAAATGCGCTCGGCTAAGTATGCCTACCTAGCTCGATCGCTATTGCGATCGCCATACTTCATTGCCAGGACTAAAATTTAAACAAAGGCAAAATCAGCTTCGGTAATTTGTTCGGCAGAGATACCAGTTAGTTCGGCTAGGATTTCTCCTGTGTCGGCAATACCAATTTCGGTATTTTGATCGACTTGACTAATACTCAACTGTCCAAAATTCCAATCGCTACTCAAAGCTAGGTAGTCCAGACCATCATCGAAATCAGTAATAGTGGTAGTTTCTCCATTGGTAGCCAAGTCATAGCGATCTTCAACACCGTTACCAGTTAATAAATCGGGGTTATTGTTGTCCGTTGGTGCTAGGTAATCACCACCTTGAAGCTGTCCGCGAATCGCTCCTCCAGGGAAATCTTCGGTGTGAATATTCCAATATAAACCGATGTCTTCTCCTGGTGCAGCGTGCTTAATTTCTTCGGTAAACTCACTGAGGGGAATTAAAGCAGGATCGGATTCTTCCCAAATACCAGTTAGGGTAGTCGTGCCGTCATCGTCAATCTTAATTGTCAGATCGTCGCTGTCTTGTCCATCCGCAGCAGGTTCGACCAAATCGATTAAGCCAAATGCCACACCGCCATTTTCGCCTCTGTTACCATCATGGATATGTAAGCGGGTGACATCATCCCCAGTATATTCGGTTTGAGCCGTGCCATCGCCTACATAAGCTCCAAAGTCTAATCCAGATACCGTCAGGCTATAGCTAAGAGCATCTCCTTGTTCGTTGAGAATTAATTCGGAAATTCCCATCGCGTGTTCGTCTCCTGCTTCTACCTCTTGTGCGCCGTCCAGGATAGAATTAAGTTTAGCGGTCGGCTGAGAAGTTACCTGAATGCGAGCAAATTCATAACCTTCGGTGGTGTAATCGGCATTAGCAAACATCGGATCGTCTAAAATCCCGCCACTACCAGGAGGTAAGAAACCTTCGGCTAACTGTACTCCCTCATTTTGGTCTACCCCAGTGTTAGATTCTTGTTGTCCGAAAAATGCCGTATTTTCAGGAATCTCATCATTGACTTCCGAACCTGCATCTAAAGCTTGTTCTCCCGTGACGGTAAAGTCGAGAGGAATAAAATTTCCCTCTTCATCAAATACCTGATGGGCAAATTCATTACCGTTAGCAATGAATGTATCGTTGCTCGGTAGTACCATTGAGGCGTAGTTAAAGAAATTAGCATTTCCCTGAGTTGGATCGATATTAAAAGTTAAATATACTGTTTCCCCTGGGGCAATAGGTGCATTACCGAGAGTACCGTCAACCTGTCCCAGTCCGCTAAAGGCAAACTCCTCGGTAATTAAAGCAGTATCGCCATCTTCGGCTAAACTCTCTAAGCCAGGAGAAACGGGACGACCGCGATCGTAGGTATCAAAGCCATTGTGAAAGCCGACCCAAAAGGGTGTTTCTAATGTGCCACCTTCAGGGGAGATATTGGTTATGGAAACTGTTACTTCTTGTAGTTGTGAGTTTTGATTATTAGACATGAAATTATTCCCTTTACTTGAATTGTTGAAATTGAAAAAGCTAGAGACTCAATCGCGATCGCCCAATCTTTAATTTTTATTTGAATTAATCAAAGGATCTTTCAGTTAAGTCAATCTGCGAAAGATCGGTTTTGGATCGGCAAGACAAAAAGCAAAACAGCAATTTTGCTCAAGGGCTATTACCACGAACAACAAAGGTTGAGAACAGCATTCTTTTTTTCTGTCCGAGATAATTAACTATTGAAGAGATGAGAAAAAGATTAAAGATACATTAGAGAGAGTTAAAGTCCGATAAGCTCAACAACTAAGATTTGTGATGAATAAAACCGCGATCTATTCCATCCAATACTTCCTCGGTAGATGCGATCGCTGCTTGGTCATCGGCGTAAATGATATCCAAATCCCCATCGAGGTCGATTACGACCATAGCGATCGCTCAAGTAATCGAAGCTTCTCCTTCTTTCTCTGGCGGAAATCCAGCTGGATTGATAATTCCAGAAGTTTTGCTCACATCTTCAAAAATATTGTTACCGCCTGTTGTCTTCTGAAGTAATATCTATAAAAGTAATGTAATTATTTTGAGATTCATTCACGATGGTTTAACTAGACTTATCTTAAAATTATTAGTTGTTGTCAAAGAAAATAAGAAATGAGATTTTTCCTCTAATTTGACCAACGGTAAGAGCAGGCTACTTTGTCAAGGGCGTGGGGTCATCTCGGACTGTTTATCTAGCAATATTAGCTGTATAGCTTCCATAACTAGCTTTTAAGGGGATTGCCCAAACTTGTCTCATTTCTTATTAATCAAAGCATCACATAACTTAGATTGTTAATGTAAGATCGGTTTTGGATCGGTATTGTCAGGTTAATCAAAAGAGAAAAGTAAATCCCGTTCATCCAATCGTCATCTCTCTAGAGATAGTAGCTAATAATCTGTGTTTAGGTGGCTTAGTAAGACGAGCGATTGATTCTTTTGTGTTTACTCTAAGTTTTTAAATATCTCTAACCCTAGAAAGAGCAAAATAAAAAAAAGATTAACTACGATGCAGATATAAAGAATTTGGAAACAATGAATTATGTTCAGTTCAATATCTGGCAAGTTTAGAATCGATACAGGTAAACTAGCTATTATCATAAGTGCGATCGCTTTTGCAGTTTTAGCTTGGGTTAATCCTTTTGTGTCTGTTACTGATAGTGCTAATGCTGAAACTATTGATGATTTACCATTTGTTATCGCAGTGCAAGGTGTTACCGACCAAATAGAGGGAGAAGTACAAAAAAATGTTGGTAAGATTAAGCAAAATGTTGGTAAGATCACGGGTCAAACTGAAGGTGCATTAGACCAAGCAAAAGGTGAAGCGAAAAAAAGTGTTGGTACTGCTAAAAATAAATTAGATGATGCTGAAGATACAGTCGAAGATAAATCTGAAAGTTTTATCGATTCAGTTAAAGATTTCTTAGACTAGTGTTAGAAATAAGTCAAAAGGTGGAAGCTAATCAATATAGCCATTGCTAAGATTATCTTATAAACCAGTAAATAAAAGAGAAAAATATGGATACTAAGGACATCAAAGATACCGCTGAAAAACTGAAGCTAAAAGCAGAAGCCAGAAGTGAAGATATCGAGGGAACTATCAGAGAGAATTTAGGAGAATACTCTAACGACCCAGAGGCAATTGAGGCGGGACGAGCAAAACAGGAAAAAGCGGAAGCTCTACGAGAAGAAGCAGAAAACAAATAAATTGAATTGTCATTGAAACAACTATTTTATATCGATTTAAGTTATTTATTAGTAGCTTAAGTCGATTTTTTTAGAGACGTTTAGTTTATTTTGTACCATTTCTCATGATTTGGCTAGATAGATCATTTTTTAAATGATTAAGTTATCTGTCTGTGCCGAGAATTATCGTTTTTGAAGACGAAAGAGAAATTAAAAATTAGGGGGTCTTTATATCTAAGTTATCCGTATATGCCGAGGTTTATCGGTTCAGTAAGACCCCCTAATTTTATATTCCTTGTTTGACTGTCTATAATTGTCGTAGATTATTGTAGCCCTTACCGATAGTGCGATGAAAATCATGTTTCACCCCAGACCAATCTATAGATTCCGCTTGCTCAAATAATTCAACCACTTTTTGATGAAGATGTTGCTGATTTCCCTTCAGAGCCAGACAATAGTCTGCACCTTTTCCCTGAATTAATTGAGCTATCTCCCTTTGAGTCCCCATGGCATCTATGGTGACCAAGCACCCAGATAATTCCAGTACTTTGATTAATTCGGGAATCGCCGTAATTTCATTGGTTTTTTCATGTACTTTTACTTGACCCAGAACTAATCTTTGCTCCGATGCCCAAGCATTCACTATGTGAATTGCCTTTTTCCCTATTCCTTTGTCGCCAGAATGCTTAACAGTTTTGCCATCAATGCTAATTACCTCTCCTGGAACGATTTGGGCTATAGCTTTGACCCAGTCGCGGAAACATTGTTCAAACTCTATGGGGTCAAGTCTGGCAAATCCCCTCGAAATGGTGTCATGAGAAGGAATGCCATTGGGTAATTCCAAAAACTGTTTTAACCATTCTTGTTTGGAGTTGCCATATTGCTCCATTGCCACCCAATTATCCGCACCGCAAATCATCCCACAGATAGCAATAGTTAGAAGATCAATCAGTTTATGTTCTTTGGTTCGGTCGATTCTGGGGTCGGTCAAATTGGCAGGCAGGATCTAGCAGGGTAATCTTTGGCGCTTTGTTTCATTCTCTCTCACTTGTGCCTCTTTTTTACTCTCAAATTAATTGATCATTTTCACTCAATTTAAGATGCGTTTGCCCTGATCAAGAACACCCCTACACCTTTGAAACCAATGATGAAACCTATGATGTAACCTACGAACCCGCCGAATCTCCAACTAGAATGTTTGGCGGAAATTCCAACTGGCGCGGGCCGATTTGGTTTCCCACTAATTATCTTTTAATCGAGGCTTTGCAAAGATTTGACTATTACTATGACGGTAATTTTGAGGTTGAATGTCCTACAGGTTCGGGTAAGATGATGACTCTCTGGGAGGTAGCCTCGGAATTAGAAAGACGTTTGATTAAAATCTTTTTACCCAAAGAAAACGGCGAACGACCGATCTACGGTGACTTTACCAAATTCCAAACCGACTCTCACTGGCAGGATCTATTACTATTTAATGAATATTTTCACGGCGACAATGGTGCGGGTTTAGGCGCGTCCCATCAAACGGGCTGGACTGGTTTGGTTGCCAAGTTGATTATGCAAAGAAGTAAGTATGGTAATTAGTAAAATTGACTCAGATTGTAGTAGCGTGTCTAGATTAATTTGTTGGGTAGTAAAAATTAAATAATGTAGTGCGAGGCACACCCCACATTACTAAGTAAACCCAATATCTTAGTCTAGATCGGTTTACCTTGAATTTTAGTTTAATTGAAGAGATAAAGCGACTGACAAAACTTACTGCGCTTTTCAGTTGAATAGAACCTATTACCTATAATCTTGACAGACCAATTAGGTAAACAGGATTTGGTATGACTGTTCGGATGTTACCATCTTGGCGATAAAAGAAAATAAATTTTATTATTATAGATAGACAAACAGTATATTTCGCTACAGAAATGAGGTTGATATGTCTATCAATAAATCTACTAGTAAAAATTGCCACTGGACTACTCAAAGATTGGTTAGTTTGAGCAGAAATTTGGAACAAGCTTACTGTCCTGGCTCCGACAAAACTGAAACAGTTAAAGCAACAGACTTTTGGACTACAGACAAGTTTATTTCCATGAGCAGATATTTAAGCTCTGCTTACGGCGTGGATTTCTAAAATGAGGTACAAAAAATGCAACTAATCTATCGAGGAGTAAAATATAACGAAAAAAATCCCAATCTATCAGTCGCAACAACTCCCTCAAACAGTAAAGAGATTGTCTATCGTGGCAATTGTTTAAAAGCCACCTCAAATCCCAAGTTTCCCTGGCTGTCATATATCAAACAGATCTTCCAACAATCAAAGTCTACCCGAATTCTCGACCCGATTTCATTTTGGTACGATCGCCGACGGAAATTTCTCAACCATTGTTGGCTTAGTGATGATGTTGAGAGGCTAAATCGCGCTTGGGATTTAACCAGAGAGAGGGAACGAGCCAAGGCTATAGCCTCAAAGCCGAAAACTAAACTAAAGTATCGTGGTGTTACTTACTATCGTTGACAAAAAGAGCGATCGCCATCTAGCTAATTTTCTAGCTATAGTGCGATCGGTTGATTAAAGCGATTAGTATTTATATACAGATTTTCAGTAGTTGTAATTATCTACGGGAAGTGGTAATTACTCTCTCTTCAGAACGCACCCGCTCTCTTCTAGCTTTAGTTCCTCCCGTTAGATTAGAAATAATCACAAACGCTGCTAATCCCACCAAAGGGCTAATTAAGGTGGGAAATCCGTCAAAGTCGGGGGTAAAAATATCGTTAGGAATATATAACAATGTATTGTCGATGCCAAAAGTAGTAGGCATGAGAACAAAGAAAATCAATCGCGTCAGCGAACCCAAAATAATGCAAGCTAATGCACCTTGCCAAGTCGATTTACTCCAGTAAAGTCCACCCGTCAGAGGAACGACTAACCCTGCAAAACCGAGATCGAAAGCTAGTAATAACAACACTCCAGTTTCTGGAACTCTAAGGGCAAAAATTACTCCCATCGTTGTAATTACAAACGCCATCACGCGAGTAATTAGCAAAAGTCTGTCACCTGCTGCATTGTGGTCGTCAGAACGAATACCAATGATATTGTGGGCAATAACCGAAGAAGTACCTAAAATTGCACCGTCGGCGGTAGACAGAGAGGCTGAAAGGATCGCAACAATAACTAACAGTCCCAGAATCGGTGGAACAACACCCTCCAGTAAAGCATAGAGAATCGGCCCATCAGCAGTAATTCCCGCATCGGCAAGAATTTGGGGTGCAGAAAGGGCAATTAACGAAAAAGGAACGCCAATAATTATCGTGCCAGCACAGCCGATTAAACAGGCTCTTTGGGCGGTTTCGGGGCTTTCGGCAGCAAAGACACGTGCCATAAAGTCAATTGCGACAATATCTCCCAATCCCAAAGCTAGTAAAGTCGCCCAGTTAATTACCGCCCCCGCAGCAGGATCGCTTAGTTGTGCTAAAGCAAAAGGGCCAGTATCGGCAGCAATATTAATCCCAAAATTGCCAGCCATAAAAACAAATAAACCCAAAGAACCAAAAAAAGCAATCCCTACTTGAATTGCATCGGTATATGCCACAGCAAACAGTCCCCCGCTAGCAGTATAGATAAAGACAATAATCGCCAGCAGCATTACTCCAGCGGTGTAACTCGTGCCGAGAAAGGCTTCAAACATATATCCTCCTGCTACTAAGTTACCAGCTAACAAAAAGGAAAAGCTCAATACCATTAACACTGAGGCAACGACTTCGGTTAGATGATTATATTTAACTCGATAAAAGTCAGGCAGGGTAATTAAACCCATACGGTTCATCGGTTTGGCAAAAAATAGGGCGGTTAAAAATAAACATAGTGCCAATCCCAGGGGTAAGGATGCGCCAGCCCAAAAACCAAATTCGGCAGCTAGATCGGTATTGCCTAAAGTGGCATTGGAGTCTACCGACTGCGCCATCAAAGTTGCAGCAGCTAAGGGTAGTACTAATCCCCGTCCAGCAACTAAATAGTTTTCGCTATCTCCTTTAACTTGTTTTGCTGCCCACATCCCAATGCCCAGGGTGGCGAACAAAAATACTAAAATTCCCCAGAACAGAACTTTTTCTGTCATAATTTTACTCCTGGTCGATACTCGACCATATAACTTTTCAAATTAGAGCGAGTAGGAGTCCTGCCAAGAATTACCGCTCGCTCTTTTTTTTGATTTAAACTTTTGCCAATTGTTTAGTTAGATTTTGTTGAATAATATTTATTAGCCAATCAAACCACTGTTCCAAACCTTCACCTGTTTTGGCTGATACAGAAATAATGGTTGCGTTAGGGTTCATCTGCCGAAGATTATCGGCAAGGCGATCGCAAAGCCATTGCATTACTCGTGCTTGCTGATATTTATCTTGAGGAAAATATTCCGTTCCCTGACTGAGATAATATAAAATCGCATTCGATTCAGAGAGAAGGGAATTTTGCGATTCGGATTTTTGGCTAAAAATTCAGGAGTACGAGTTTTTTGCTTGAGAATATCGAGTTGAATTAGTTCAAAAGGAATCTCTAGCTGAGTCAACAACAAACGAACTTTACAACCATTACCTGATGGCAAAAAATCGTATAGTTTATACATGATTTGTGATTTGATTTGGTTTTAGCTTGATATTTTGGTAATTCTTAGCGCGATCGCCAAATCTTTTTTGAGGATTCATTCGATCTAACTTGTCAGTTCATTGAGTATTACTCCATAATTGATTTCAAATGCCAAAAGCCCAGAAAGATCGACACCGTGTTTTCAGTATCAAATCCTCCCGGGCTTTTTTCCCGCCGTGGAACTACTCAGTAATTTAGAACCAATGTAAATCTGGAAATGTCTACAAGTAGTCTGCTTCTCTCGGACCAGTCATCCATTGGTTTGACCAATACATCGGAACCCTAGAAGCTAATCAAATTTTTTCTTTAAGAAAAACTTATCGGTTTATGTTCCAAAAAAATGTGTATTTAGTCACATTAACTTCGAGCAATTTATTAAGATTTGTAAAACTTAAAAGTTAAGTTCACAAGTTTATCCTTTGGGGTTGAAAAACCGACTCTGAATCAGGTTGAGCCAGTTACTCATCTGAAGCAAATGCCTCAAAATAGTCTTCCAATAACTTGGCTCGACCATCTGCTTGCAAAACCCATAACTCCCGATGAATGACACCCCTAAGCAGATTCATCGTCCAATCGGCAGTCAATACAGCACTAGTTTCATCAACTATCTCGATTTGAACGTTGTGATATTCAACATCAGTCAAACCCCGATCGATCGCTTGCTGCCAAAATGCCTGAATTTCAGCAGTACCTCGAAATACTCCCCAAAAACTTGCTTTCATTACTGCTGCTTCTGCGTATTGATTGGCACATTCAACAGCATCGCCTAAATTAAAAGCGGATTTCCATTTTGCACTGGCTTTATTTACAGCTTGAATTAAAATTTCGCGTCGTTCATTGTTCATGGACAGATACTCTTTTCTTGAAGCAATTTTAGATTTGGAGACAAAACATTGCCTTCTCAACTAGATCCTAATTAGTTCTTGAAAGACAATAAATATTAAATCGAGAACAACTGTCGTGCGTGACCTGCATTAATTGCCGTTCCTCTTGAAGTCGATCGCAACTCAAACATTTATGGAAAAGATCTTAGTAAGAGTTAATTCGATCTTGATTCAAACGTCCTCAAAGAGGATACTTTTGTTGATTGTTTATTCAAGCTAAACTATGATGTAGATAAATAGTTAGTTAAATAGGAATAGTTAAAGTGAAAGATGATTTTGGTCAATTAATCCGCCAAGCACGAAAAGAGCAAAAGTTTTCTCAAAGGGAATTAGCTAAATTGCTCAAGATCGATTTTACCTATCTTTCTAAGTTAGAAAACAACCGTGCCGATTATCCACCCAAGGAAGAAGTAATTCGAGGTTTGGCAAAACATTTAAAATTAAACGAAGAAGAGTTAATATTTCTAGCAGGGAGAATTCCCCATCAGGAAGAAGATTTACTCAAGCAGCATTATAAAGAAATGCCCGCTTTGTTCCGTCGGATGCGAGAAAATCCCGAATTTGCTCGACGAGTATTTCGCGAAGCTTCCACAGATAGCTAGGAGTTAACAATTTGTGAGTGTTTTTCGTCCATTTCGATTTATCTCCAAACTAGAAATCGAGGCTCGTGCTTTGGATGTTTGGTTACGAATGGAAGAATCACAGTGTCAACCAAAATTGCCAGTAGATGCCAGTATCATTGCGGAATTTTTGGCTTTGGATATTGTTTGGGACACCATCCCCGATGACGAACAAGGCGCGATCGCCGCGAGAATTTTACCCCTAGAAAAACTAATCGAAATTAATGAAAATATTCCTCAGCTAAGAGGTGGTTTTGGCGAGTCTACTATTGCCCACGAAATCGGACATTGGGTACTACACATCGATACCGACAAAGTAGAAAGTTATCTCAGACTCAAACAAAAAGGTGTTGATGTTCGGGTTAAGCCTTTTCTTTGTCGTAGTAGCAATCTAGCCAGAATTGAATGGCAAGCACAATACTTTGCTGGATGTTTGCTAATGCCACAACATATTCTTACTCAACTAAAACAAGGTAAGGATTTAACTAAATGGCCGCATTTATATCAGATGACGGAAGAATTGGGAGTGACTATATCTAACCTGACAACTCGCCTACAAGACTTGGGTTGGATCTCTCTCGATGCTGAGACTCGTAAAATTTATCTTAACCAAGTTTAGGATATACATTTTATGAATAAACTTTATGCTAATGCCTGAAACTTGATATTAAAACAACAACACTCAAGCTATAATCGCCAAGAGACTTCCTTTTTTAATTAATCTAAATTAGAGTTTTACTGTTTAAGATTACAGTAAATTAACTCCCTTTTTCTAGCCAAGGAAATATTAGCTTTTTAGTTGAGTGTTGCTGTTTTGATTGAACGAGACAGATATTAAATGAAACAGATTTTTTACTCTCCTTAATTGAATGTGAATAAACCTGTAATTCTGTCAGGGAAGCCTTTTAGACTTCAATTATTAATATATCATTTTCTAGATTTTGTACGAGCAAATGATACATAAGTTTACTCAATTTTGCAGTTTACAAAGTCTTTTTTAGGTATAAATCTCTATAATCAATGGACAAATCAATGGACAATAAGTTAGATTTAAACCAAGATCTAGAGCGCTCGCTCTTGGCTGGATTTACTAGGAACTAATAGTTAAAGTACTTCTCAAGAATCGATCGCTATTTTGTCAATCGTGACAATTGCTTAACTTCTTCACAGCTTTCTCAAACTCTTGGCTTAGTCTCTAGATATAGTGATCCAACTCGACTGAACGAAAACTATTAGCTGAATCGATTTCGTTATTTTTCATGAGCAAAAATCTAGTTCATCTCATCTCTCAAGCAGAAATTGTCAGTACTGTAAAACGGTTGGCATCGGAAATAGGGGAAGATTATCAAGATCGTTCCTTAGTACTGATAGCTGTCCTCAAAGGTTCGTTTATCTTTCTTGCCGATTTAGTTAGAGAACTCGATGTTCCCATGGATAATATCGAATTTATGCGTCTGTCTAGTTATGGATCGTCAACGGTTAGTTCGGGTGAAGCCAAAATAACCATAAGTCCGCCAGCCGAAGCGATCGCTGGTAAAGATGTTCTGATAATCGAAGATATAGTCGATACTGGGATCACCACAGATACAGTACTGCGGTATTTACAAGACTTCCAACCAGCTTCTCTCAAGCTATGCAGTCTCTTAAGTAAACCCTCTCGTCGTCAAGTACCAGTCAAGATCGATTATCTGGGTTTTACAGTCATGGATCTGTTTATCGTTGGTTATGGTATTGACTTCGACCAAAAATACCGACAATTGCCCGATATATATTATCTAGAGGAGGAGCAACAAAGTAACCCCACCGAGAAAGGTGTTTTTCATAATTGTTCCTAGGTAGTAACAGCAACATTATTTGACTCTAGATTTGTCCCCGAAGATAGTACGGCTAATGGTGTTTGAGCCACTCCGCCGACACCATCAACATCAAAGAATAATTCTCCTGTCGAAGAATCATAGATTAAGCGATGGCTTGCCATGGTTGCAGTAGAACCAAAATAAAACTGCTCTGTTGAGAAAGTTCCTTCTACCAGTCCTCCTCCAAAACCCGCAGCAGACAGGACAATTTGGTCTTCGCCAGCGAAAAAATCGCTAATAGTATCGATCCCTTCAGTAGTAGCATTAAAGAAAAAGCGATCGCCTCCAGCACCGCCAAACAAGTTGTCATCACCTTGACCGCCAACGAGGACATCATACCAGTTCTCAAAAGTAACTATAACTTAAAACGTAACCTTCTCAACCTGATTGTTTATCTGTCTTCCGCGAGAAGACCCCCACGTACATGCGGCGAACTATGCGCCTTTGTGTGGAGGGATGAATCGCGGTCAGGGTTTAGAGGAACAAAGGGCTAGCCCGCATGTAGGAGAATCTTGGCTTTGAACGTATTTTTTAAGCGTATCGACAGTAACACCACCACAACTAGCAATAAAATATGAGCTAGTCCAAAAAACTTTCTTGTAATATATCTTTGATAGTTTGGATTCAAACTTTTTCCACATAGTCTTAGAAGCAGTAGCTTTGAGGTTTCCTACTAAGTCGCTAAGTCTTTTTTGAGGAGGAAAAGACACAATCAAATGGCAATGGTCGGATTCAGCATTGAATTCAATTAGCTGACAATTCCAAGCTTTTAAGACAGATTCAAAAACAAGTTTTAATTCTTCTAGCATTTGAGCATCAATAACTTTTCTGCGGTATTTGGTCACAAACACCATATGCACTGTTAAATTAAAGACACTCCTATGACTGCTTCTGTATTTACTTTTTGGCATATATTGACTTACAACGGTTAAACATGATACCGTTTAACTGTAGCAAGAAATGGTCGTATGCTAGTCTTTGAGTTTAAGTTAAAAGTCAACTCTATCCAAAAGCAATTAATTGGTGATGCCATTCGCACTTCACAGTTTATTCGCAACTCTTGTTTGAGATATTGGATGGATGGTAAAAAAGAGGACCATCTTAATCGCTTTGCTTTAAATAAATACACTAAAGTATTAGCTGATAATCCTAATTTTCCTTGGGCAAAAAAATTAAATTCAATGGCTAGACAAGCATCAGCCGAAAGAGCTTGGTCAGCTATCTCTCGCTTCTTTGATAACTGTAAGAAATCCCCCCGCGCTTCGCGCACCCCCCTTGATAAGGGGGGCAGGGGGGATCGAGGATATCCTCGCTTTAAGAAAAACTCTCGTTCTGTCGAATATAAAACTTCAGGTTGGTCATTGTCTGAGGATAGAAAATACCTGACAATGACTGATAAGTTTGGCATCGGTAGAATGAAATTAATTGGAAATCGTGATTTACATTTCTACGACCCTAAATTAATTAAAAGAGTCAGACTAATTAAACGTGCTGATGGATTTTACGCTCAATTTTGCATTGATGTAGAACGAAGGGAAAATCGAGTATCTACAGGAAATAGTATTGGAATAGATTTAGGTCTAAACCATTTCTATACTGATTCTAATGCTAAAAAAGTAGAGAATCCTAAGTATTTGCGAAAATCCTTAAAACTTCTCAAAAGAAGACAACGACAGGTATCAAGAAAGAAAAAAGGGACTAGCAACAGACGCAAAGCTGTAAATAAATTAGCAAGAAAACATCTCAAGGTTTCTAGACAGAGGAAAGATTTTGTAATTAAAACTGCAAGAACTCTATGCGAATCTAACGATACGATTGTGCTGGAAAACCTCAATGTTCGTGGTTTAGTAAAAAATCACAATCTCGCTCTTTCTATCAGTGATGCGAGTTGGTCTCTTTTTCGAGACTGGTTAGAGTATTTTGGGGCAATTTTTGACAGAGAAGTATTAGCTGTTGACCCTAAATTTACTTCACAAGACTGTAGTAATTGCGGTCGAAGAGTCAAAAAATCTTTGAGTACTCGCACCCATAAATGTAGTTGTGGAACTGTACTTTGTCGCGACCACAATGCTGCGATTAACATTCTCAAATTAGGTACGGGCGGGCAGTCTGAAACCACTCCGATCTATGGAGTAAACGCTTCTGGACAGATGACCCTCTGGGTAGACTTGGAAACAAGTTTAGCTAAGGTTGCTGGTTGAAAGAAGAACCTTCGCGCCTTTAACTGCGTCTTGGGGAATCCCCCCGCTACGCGGGCGGGAGGATGTCAATTAACATGGTGATGACGATAGGATAAAGTCTTCAAAAAAATGCTAGAAATTCAGAATCGATTAACAATTAAACACCACCTAATTTCTAAGATTGAAGAACTCAAACGCCATGGTTCTACTGTTGTTGATTCACCGATTACAGATTTAGAAATTCAACCCCAACAAGCTCAATTTATTGAAACATCCTCTCAGGCTTTAGAGAAGTTAAATCCTTTCCCACGTCCTTTGTTGTATGGCAGTAGCCTACTTGATGGTGCTTGGTTATTACAATACTCTACTGCCAGGGAAATTCGTTCTTTAAAACGTTTGCCTTTAGGATTTATGGTAGGAAACGTCTATCAAGTTATCGATATTAATAATGCTTCGTTTGAGAATAAAGCAGAAGTACAACATAGTTCGGGCTTATTATCGGGTTACGTGAGAATAACAGCTACCTTTGAACCATCCAAGGAAGGAGATGAGCAACTTCCCAACCAGAAAATTAATATAGAATTTAAACAAAGATTTTTGGGAATCAAGCGAGTTTTAGGTATTACAACCAATCTACTCGATCCTTTTAGAGTCGTAGAAGCGAGAAACCCAACTGGCAGAATTCCTAGTTTAACTATTACATATATCGATGAAACAATGAGAATTGGGCGGGGTGGTGATGGTAGTTTGTTTATTTTGACTAGAGGGTAACAAATATTATTGTTCCCATCAAAATAACCGTTGAGAATGGTATTCTTTTTGAAATTACCTCACTGGGAGCGATCGATAATAATGCGGTGTCTTAAAGCTCTATTCGTCTCACTACAGCTTGGTTTAGGTAGTCTCGGCTGTTTGTATACCAGCCCAATACTGGCTCAGATTACCTCTGATGGTACAGTTAATACGCTTGTCAATCAAAACGGTAATGTAGCCGAGATTACGGGAGGAGAAACGCGAGAGAGTAATCTATTTCACAGTTTTCAGGATTTTTCAGTACAGACAGGAAATGAGGCTTTTTTTAATAACGCCGATAGCATCTCTAACATCTTGAGTCGCGTTACTGGCGGTAATATCTCCAATATCGATGGTTTAATTCGGGCAAACGGTAGTGCCAGTTTGTTCTTGATTAACCCCGCAGGTATTATCTTTGGTGAGAATGCCAGTTTAGATATTGGTGGTTCGTTTTATAGCAGTAGTGCTAGTAGCATTTTATTTGAAGATGGTGAATTTAGTGCGGTAGATAATCTACAGCAGCCATTACTGACGATTAATGCACCAATAGGTTTGAGTTTTCGGGATAATCCAGAAGAGATTGTTAATCGTTCGCGAGTCGAAAACAGTTCTGGGGTATTAACAGGCTTAGAAATTAGTTCGGGGAATAATCTAGCATTTGTTGGGGGAGATATTAGGTTTGAGTCGGGGAATGCTACTGCTAGGGGTGGAAATATTTATCTCGGTGGATTAGCTGAAGCAGGAATAGTTAATCTAAATCAGGATGGAAGTTTGAGTTTTCCTCAAGACCCAACTCTAGCCGATATTACTCTGACTAATGGTGCGCGTGTCGATGTTCGAGGTGCGGGAGGAGGAAATATTAGGGTTGATGGGAATAATCTCAGTTTGGCAGCAGGAGAATTGGGCAGGAGCGTGATTCTGGGAGGGATAGCTGCCGATTCTACTTCTGAAGAAGCCCAAGCAGGAGATGTTACGATTAACGTTGCTGAAAATATTACCCTGAATGATAGTGCTATTGGCAATCAAGTTGCTGGAGGAATAGGTAATTCGGGGAATATTACTATTACTACTGATTCTCTGGAATTAATCGATGGCGGTTTCGTTGATGCTAGTACCTTGGGTCAAGGTGATGCAGGGGCAGTTAACGTTACCGCTACAGGAGATATTACCGCAGATGGGTTCGATTCAGGGGGTTTTCCTAGTGGCATTACTAGTCTGGTTGATACAGGTGCAACAGGAGATTCAGGAGGTGTTACCATCACTACTACTAATCTCAATCTAACCAATGGCGGTCGAGTTGATGCTAGTACCTTGGGTCAAGGAGATGCAGGAGCAGTTAATGTTACCGCTGAAGGAGATATTACCGCAGATGGGGAACAGTCAGGGGGTTTTCCTAGTGGCATTACTAGTGGGGTTGCTGAAGGTGCAACAGGAAATTCAGGAGGTGTTACCATCACTACTACCAATCTCAATCTAACCAATGGCGGTCGAGTTGCTGCTAGTACCTTGGGTCAAGGAGATGCAGGAGCAGTTGATGTTACCGCTACGGGAGATATTACAGTAGATGGAGAAGATTTAGGGGGTTCTAATAGTGGCATTACTAGTCAGGCTAGTTCTGATGCAACAGGAGATTCAGGAGGTGTTACCATCTCGACTACTAATCTCAATCTCACCAATGGCGGTCAAGTTGCTGCTGATACCTTGGGTCAAGGTAATGCAGCAGCAGTTAACGTTACCGCCACAGGAAATATTACCGCAGATGGAGAAGGTTCGAGGGGTTTTGCAAGTGGCATTACTAGTCTGGTTAATCCCGATGCAGTAGGAAATGCAGGAGGGATAACTATCTCGACTGCTAATCTCAACCTTACCAATGGCGGTCGAGTTGATGCTAGTACCTTCGGTCAAGGTAATGCAGGGGCAGTTAATATTACCGCCACAGGAGATCTTACCGCAGATGGTGAAGATTCAGCGGGTTTTCCTAGTCTTATTGATAGTCGAGTCGAACCTGATGCAACAGGAGATGCAGGAGGGATAACTATTTCTACTGCTAATCTCAACCTAACCAATGGCGGTCGAGTTGCTACTGATACCTCTGGTCAAGGTAATGCAGGGGCAGTTACTGTTACCGCTACAGGCGATCTTACCGCAGATGGGGAAAATTCAGGGGGTTTTCCTAGTGGCATTACTAGTCTGGTTAATACGGGTGCAACAGGAGATGCAGGAGGGATAACCATCTCTACCACTAACCTCGACCTAAATGCTGGCGGTCGAGTTAATGCTAGTACCTTGGGTCAAGGAAATGCAGGGGCAGTTACTGTTACCGCTACGGGGGATCTTACCGCAGATGGAGAAAATTCAGCGGGTTTTCCTAGTGGAGTAGCTAG
>JASJEI010000239.1 GCA_030064795.1 Pleurocapsa sp. MO_226.B13
TCGGCTGACTCTTCACAGGCTTAGATGTTTTTACTTAACTATTTTTATTAAGTATTTAATTTGATATACTTAATAATTCAAAATCGTTCAAATTGAGTTTTTAAGTCAAAAAAAGCTAAATTTAAGACTAGCTTTCGACAAGATTAAGTGTTTTTACGTAAATGTTTTTACTAAATATTTATATTTGAGATTTATAATAATTCAGCATCATCCAAATTGAGTTTTTAAGCAAACGGAAAAGCTAATCTTAATAATGAAATTAATGCTAGTCTGTACCTCTGGAGGTCACTTCTCCACTATGAAAGAGCTGGAATCATTTTGGTCAAGACATGACAGAGTTTGGATTACTGACAAACAGAAAGATACTTTATACTTGGTCGAACGTGAAAATTTTAGATGGATGCCTTATCAAGCTCCTAGAGACTACATAGCTTTATTGTCTAATCTCCCACAAGTATTCCAAATCACTTATCAAGAAAAACCAGATCTTGTTATCTCTACGGGAGCAAGCTTGGGAATTGGATTTGCTTTAGCTGCTAAGTTTTATAGAATACCTTATGTTTACATAGAAAGTATATCTCGCACTGAAAAACTGAGTTTGACTGGTAAGATAGTATATTTTTTAAGCGATCGCTTTTATGTCCAGTGGCCTCAATTATCTCAGAAATATTCCAAAGCAGTTTTTCGAGGAGTAGTGTAAAGTAGGCAAATGATTTTAATCACTTTGGGAACTATTCCTTATTCTTTCGATCGTCTTATCGATTGGATGGCAATTTCATTAGAAGAGGGGCTTATTTCAGAACCCATTTTTGTTCAGTATGGAGTTACTGATATATCTTCGATAATTGACCATCCGTTAGTAACTGCAAGTTCATTACTATTGCTCAGTGAAATGAGTAAAATTATTCAAAATTCCAGGTTAATTATTTCTCATGCAGGTCAAGGAAGTACGAGAAAGCTAGCCAAAACTAAAAAGCCTTTCATTCTAGTACCTAGAGAATCCAAGTATAAGGAGCATATAGACAATCATCAACTTTACTTTGCTATGAGCATGAGCAATGAGTTTGGAATCTGTTATTGCACTTCTCTAATAGATTTACAAAGGTCTATCTTATATCCTCCAATACCTATAAGTAAGGAATTGTTTAGTGGAGAAAGATTAGCAGAGCATTTATTGAATATTTTTCCGCCCGATTATAATAATTCAGGTAAAAAAGCAAATAATTTATTGACTAAGAATAAACAACAATAAAAAGCATTATGAATCAATACATAATGATAGCAGGTAAGCATTGGAAACTGCTAACTATATTTAACATATCATTATTGTTATTAACAGCTTATATTTTTGGATCTGCTCGGAGAACTTGGACGGCAAAATCAAAACTAATATTACCTAATCCAACTAGCGATTTAAATGCCAATTTAGGAACTTTAGGAAATATAAGTAGTGGTGAAGGTGCTGTCTTTTCTCAGCAACTTAATTCCTTAAAAATTTTAGCTTCGATTATAACTAGCAAAGATGGATTGAGAGAAGTCTGGAAACAAGATTCGGAAAAAGAACTGTATCCTCGTTTGGCAGCTTATGAAAATCTGTTTACAGTTTCTCCTCAAAATGAATCAACAATCATCGAAATCGAAGCTGAAGGTTCTAGTCCAGAAATAGCAAAACAAAGAACAGAAAATCTGATTTCTACTTTTCAAAATCGCTTGAAGCAACTTCGTACAGAAGAAGCTGCTCAACGTGTGGAATTTTTGCATCAAGAACTAGAAAAAGCTCGACAAAATTTACAATATGCTGAAATTACATTAAACAACTATAAAAGTTCGGCAAGCTTGGTCAACAACGATCTTCAAACTCAAGAAACTTTATCAGCAATTAAAACTCTTAGCACTCAAAGATCGCAAGTAATAGCCCAAGTCAAAGCTAGTGAAACAAAAGTCAAAGAATTATCTACTCGCCTGAACATGAATCCCGCACAAGGTTTACAATCTCTGCGTTTGGGGGAAAATTCGGAATACTTATCATTACAGCAAGAATTGTCCAGAATAGAAACTGCTTTGACTAAAGCACGCGCCCAATTTTTTGATAATTCTCCCCAAGTAGAATATTTATTGGGAGAAAGAGAAAAGTTAAGTAATCGACTCCAAAAGTATGGTGGACAATCATTAGCAATACAAACTAATCCTAATAAAACAGCTAGCGGTGATTCTTCCAACCTAATTCAAGAATTAATTTTAGCCGACAGCGAAGCTAAAGAATCAAGACAGAAGGCAAATCAGCTGCAACAAGAAATAGAACAGCTCAACCAAGAATTAAAATTATTACCAGGCAAACAGAGAAAATTACTAGAGTTACAAAGACAATACGAAACGGCTAAAGGGGTTCATAATGGGCTAATGGCTCAAATACAGAAGAGCAAGCTTAATGTATTCAGTGCTTACCCCAACATTCAAGTATTGGATGTTCCCGACGTCGATTCTAAACCAACCAAACCTAAAAAGAAATTAATGGCTTTGGGTTATTTACTAACATCTATCTCTATTAATTCGGCTATTATTTTATTTCTAGATAAACGCCAATCCTTATTAAATATTAAAGAAATTCAAAGTTTAGATTTTCCTGTATTAGCTAATATTCCTGAACTAAAAAATCCACAAGTAGACATCAGGCGAAATGAAAGAGTCATAGTCGAGTTTCAAAGACTAGCTTCAGCAGTCAGCCTAATGAAGTTAAGACAAAATCGCCTGATGATTACTAGTACTACTGCGGGAGAAGGTAAGTCAACTATTTTGTTAGGGCTAGCTTACGGTTTAGTAGATCTAGGATTTAAAGTTCTTATCATTGACGGAGACTATCGTAGCGCCAGGTTGAGCCAACGCTTAGGTTATTTTGAAGAAACAGAATTACCATTTGTTAGCTCAAAACCAATTTCTTTAGAAGAAAAACTAGATCTTTTTCCCGCCTTTCCACAGACTGGAAATATTGCTGAATTTGTTGCTCGCGGAACTTTTGGTCATCAGTTAGAAGAAATCCAAAATGAGATGAATTACGACTACGTGCTAGTAGATAGCCCTGCTATTGGTTTGACAAGTGAAGCAGCAATGATGGCAAAAGAAGTAAGTAACTTACTATTTGTAGTTAAGCCAGGACTGACAAATGCTGACGACTTCTATCACAGCGTAAAACAAATTGCTAACCATCAAGGGGGGATTATTGGTTTAGTGGTCAACGGAATTAACGATAAAGCTAAATCCTATTTGCGTTATCAAAGCAAGATTTATTTATCAGAATCATTAGAGCAATAGTTGTTGTGCAATATTAATGAAAAATAGATTTGGAAAAACGAAATATAAAAGCGATTTCGACTCACAACTATTCTCTGGAATAAGATTACGATTTTCAGTTCTAAATCAAACCGAAAAAGTTGTTTGTTTTCTAATTGTTTTAATTCCTGTTTGGTGGCTTTGGGGATGGAGTTATCTGTTGATCCCTTTAACTCTATCTATTTTTGCTTATGAAATTAAACAAACAGGAAAACTATCATTAAATCAACCAAGCTTAATTGCGATCTTGGCATTTAGTTTTGGTTTATATGTCATTATAACGAGTTACTTTTACCTCGAATATAATGATATTGCCTACAGTCCCAGAACGATTCTAAGTAAAGTTGACTCTTGGTTAGCATCAGCATTATTGCTTTGGTATATTCAAAGCAATAACATTCGGATTCGCTTACAAGTAGTAGCTTGGGCATTTTCAGTAGTAATAGTTCAAATAACAATTGTTTTGTTGGTATCTTTAATTATTTATCAGCAGAGAGATTATGTTCCATTACAAAGTTTATTTGGCTTTATCACTGGTAAAAGTGCAGATTTTGAACATGGTTTGGGGAATAGCAACTACTTAATTCCTTATTTTCCTACTGATGAAAGCTTCATTCCTGGATTAGTTCGCTATGTATTCTTTTTTCACGGACCAGAATCCTTAGCCTTAGTCGCTGGATTTATTACTCTATTGGCTCTCGACCTTAAAAATTCCACTTGGTCTTTACTACTATTTGGCTCATCATATTTTATTTCTCTATTGAGCGGAACTCGGTCTGTATTTGTCGCTCTTTTTCTTGTTTTCATTCTTCGCTACATAATTACCATTGGTAAGACTTTTGGTATAGCTCTTGTTTTAGCCATGATGGCAGCAGTCAGTTTTAGTACATTGTCACTTCCCTTGACTAGTAATATAGTATTTGACCGTTTGGAGCAAACTGCTCAAAGCGTAGGTGAAGCAAGAGCAGATTCTACAGAAGGGCGCAGTAAAATCTATACTCAGACTTGGAAAAAAATTGTAAATGCCCCAAATACCGAATTCTTTTGGGGACACAAAGTACCTGGAGAAAACGTTACAGCATATCCTACAGCAAAAATAGGCTCTCACAGCTTTTATCTATCAACTTTACTCTATAGATCGGGCTTATTTGCAACTATTATCTTTGTTTTTTACTGGATAGCTCTTATTTGGTGGTTTTATAGCACTAGAGCCAGCAGACCATTATCTTGTCTAATGATACTTACACTTTTCAGTTTGACTTTTTGTGTAATGGAATTAGAACAACCTGTAATGCCAATTATTCTTATTTGTTCGATGCTTAGAAAATCAGGGGGTAGTTAGTGGGTAACATTAAATGTCTCTAGACAAGAATGTAAGATTCTAAGAAAGCAATGAATTGTCCCAAATGTAACTCTCCTAAAAATGTTTGAAACATTGCACATTCGCCGACTCTGGTAATCTTAAACAAACGTTAACTTTTACGACAATAATATTTTTATTCTTGAGCATTTTGATATTATTATCCGAGATAAATAATCAATTTATAGTGACAATTTTAAAAATTTAAAGTGTTAAAGTTTGACCTATAAAACAATAGATTTACTTAAATTAAGTACTTATGACAATCCCAAAATATGAATGATATAAAATTATTGATTAAACCCAAAAAAATCACTAAGCTTTTAATAAAAATTATACTTTTTCTAGTACTAATTTCAATTATCGGGCAATTTCTAGTATATTTTGTTCCCGATTTTCCCTTAAGAGATGCTCTGGCAGAAGAATTTAATGTTGATGTAGAAAGCAACTTTCCCTCCCTTTTTTCTGCCCTACTTCTTTTTACTAGTGCTTGCTTACTCTGGCTTATTTGTAGAACAACCGATATTAATCGTAGTTACTTTACAAAGTATTGGCGAGTACTATCGTTAATGTTTTTTTATTTATCTATTGATGAATTGCTAGGTTTACATGAAAGAGTAATACCATTTTTTAGACGTTTGGGATTTAGTGGATACCTTTATCATGGCTGGGTTGTATTAGCATTTGTTGCTATACCTTTATTAGGATTGTTTTTCTTTAAATTTATATTTGCATTACCTGTAATAATTCGTAGCTTATTTATTTCTGCTGCAATAATTTATATTCTCGGTGCTGTGGGAGTAGAAACAATTGGTGCTCAACACGTGTATTTGTATGGAGCTGATAACTTTCTAGATAAAATAATCACGACAGTAGAAGAATTTTTAGAAATGATTGGTATAACAATCTTTATTTATTCTCTCTTATTATACTTACAGACAATAGGTTTTAATTGTATTAGCTTACATCTTTTTATAGTTCCAGATCGAAAATAAATCACCGAGATTAAGTTAAAAAAGTTTAATCAACTAATATCAAATTTTAAAAATGCTTACAACCAAAAACTTTACTCCTTTAGTTAGTGTTATTATTTGCAATTACAACTATGGTCGCTTTATTTCACAAGCGATCGACAGTGTTTTAAATCAGACTTACAAAAATTTTGAACTTATTGTTGTTGATGATGGTTCAACAGATAATTCTCGCCAAGTTATAGAATCTTATAATACTCAAATTATTGCTTTGTTTCAGAAAAATGCAGGACAAGGTGCTGCTTTTAACACTGGTATCGCTGAAGCAAAAGGAGAATTAATTTGTTTCCTCGATTCTGATGATTATTATCGTGAAGATAAATTGGAAAAGGTTGTGGCCGAATTTACCGAACATCCAGAATGGGTGCAAATTTCTCACGGACGTACTTCTGTTGATCGAGAAGGTAACATCATCGGCAAAGATCCAACATTTTTCAGCGAGGGTGATGTCACACCTCTTCTATTAAAATGGGGACGCTATGCTTGGGCGATCACCTCTGCTTTATGTTACCGTCGCTCAGTTATAAATAAGATACTGCCTATTCCGCAATCAATTCGTGCTGCCGATACTTATCTTACTGCTGCTGTTCCTTTCTATGGAGAAGTTGGTTGTATTAATGAGCCATTAATGTTCTATCGTAAACATGGCAATAATCAACGTAGTCAAATAAATAAAATTAATATCCTCTTAAAGGAGCGACAAGATACTGCTAGATGTATCAATCAAACTGCGATTGACACTGGTAAGAATCAAATCTTTGATATCAATAATGATGCTGACTATCGTAGTGTTCGGGTGATGCAAGATGGCAAGGGTTCGTGGCGAGAAACAATAACTATATTGGGTTTAACTATTAAAGAAGCAAGAGATATTGGTCAATCTCCTAAAGATACTTTAGAACGAATTTTACGCCGATGTATTTGTGCTTTTTCGCCTGACGAAGGTAAGATTTTTCTTCGATTCGGTCCTAAACGCTATCTTAAATATAGATTGACTGGGAAGCAGCCGAAAAATTTTGAACTTACTTAAGCTAAGTTACCGTGCTACTAATTTTGCGAAACAATTATTTTAATTTCACCATTGAAGCTATAAATGTACCCAAATTTATCAATATTGAAGCAAACTAAAATTCATAAAAATCGTAAATTACTCATTATTCCTTGCTATCCCAACTCAATAGGCGGTACTACTATTAGCTTAATTTTGCTGGTGAGAGGCATTTTTCAGTTGGGATTAGAAAAACGTGTCAAATTATTCGTAGAAAAAGGATCTTTACTGGAAGATTGTTTAATCAAAGCTAGGTTGACTGACTGCATAGAAGTTGTAAACGCAGATTCTTCATTTCAATCTGCATTGCAACGAGTTCATCAACATCCTCATAATTTTCCTTTATTGCTAGACAATGCTGTAACTAGAGAAAAACTACCTCAACTTCTACGAGCGTCTTTACCATTCCGACTTCACAAACGTCCTGTATATCATTTTTGTCACGATCTAGCCCTTTCCTACAATCAATTTGGCAATCTTGCAAGAAAAGCAACTTTTGCTTGTTTGTCTCCAAAAGCAATTTGTAATTCTCAATATACTGCTAGTCATATACGTTCCATGATGCCAGATATTTGTGGAGTTTTATATCAGCCTGTCGATTTGGAAAAAATTTATCAAAGATTAGCCCAAAATTTTCCGCCACCTGAAAATTTAAGACCAATTTTAGCCTCGGGAGCAAAGATAATCTTAACTCCATCTAGAATTAATCAACCAGGGATAGTTAACGACAAAAACTTAAGAGCTTTACTTCCTGTTCTAGTAGAATTGCTACGTAGAGAGCATTCATACCACATGGTCATTATTGGGGAAGACAGTTCACCAGGACAAGTACGTAAAAAGGATTTACTTCAACAAGCTAAAGATTTAGGCGTAAGCTCCCACTTGTCTATTTTGCCACCAACAATTGCTATTGAAGATTATTATAAGTTTTCCGATCTTGTTCTGTCTCTCGCTCCTAGAGAGCCTTTTGGTCGCACTGTTGTAGAAGCCATTTCCTGCGGTGTTCCTGTAATTGGAAGCAATACGGGAGGGATTAATGAAATTCTACAAAACTTTGCACCTAGTTGGACTGTCGATCCGAAAGATTTTTTTAGAGTCGCCGATAAGATTATCCGATTAGAAAAAAATCCTGAGACAGTTGAAAAGATAGAAAAAGGGCAAGAATGGGTGAAGCAATATTGTAGTTATATAAATTACACTAGTGACATTATGAATATAGTTGGTTTATTACCCAAATGACCAAATTGTCGGTTTCCGCTGATAAATTAAAAGATTAAAGTTTATAAGAAAATAAGGTTCAATAATCATGAGTAAAACTAGCAGAATAATATCTACTATCAAAAAAATTATTCCTAATTCTTTACATCCATTAGTAAGGGAAAGCGTAGGTATATAGCCTTTCTCAAATAGGTGAGGTACAAAATTTTCCGAACTCCGAACTCCGAACTCTGAACTCCGAACTTATCCTAAGCAGGGTGTATCTCATTAATACGAGAAATGCTATAGTTCTTTCTTCATTATATAAAGGAAACGAATTTTAGTAAAAGTTGACAATTACATACAAGAGTTTTCTCAAGAAGCAATAAATAAATATGGCTTATTAAAATATGAATACATCTATTTTTGTAAGAAACAGCAAGGGAGCATCTAAGTTTTGTAAAAACTTTTGAACTGTACAAATGATACATAAGTCGGTTGACTATAACATATGATCTCAAAAGGTTTTATATGGATTTTCTGATATTTATTATTAGTTAAAATATTTGTTTTGTTATGCAAAAGATAGTCTTAATATCAGGTTCAGACTCACCAAAAACAGGAGGGGAACTATATAACTATAAAATTTCACAATACCTAGAAAAAAACAATGTTGAACAACAATTTGTTAGTTTCGATAAATATCAACCTTTAATTCGTCTAGGTAGGATTCCTATTATGGGGAATTTATTGGTGTCCTTTATTTTAGTGATTTTGTTGTATCAATATGACGGAATTTTTATAGAAGATCATTATTTTAGTCGCTATTTGTTTTTTACGAACGTATTGCAAAGAGTAATTCGGAAGTCGCCAATTATTACGGTCGTTCATCTTTTTTATCAATATGAAAGTCACGATAGATTGTTAATAAGACGCTGGATAAACGGTTGGATCGAGCAATTTCGTTTACTGTTTGCTAACGAAATTGTTACCAGTAGTGAATACTCAAAACGAGAAATACAATCTCTGGGGATTCCTGCTAAACGAATTCATGTACTTTATCCTGGTATAGATCGTAACAAATTCATCAATTTACCACCTACTACTGAAGATATTGGCAAACATAAAATTCTGTGTGTTGCTAATTATATCCCTCGTAAGGGAGTGCTGTATCTGATTGATGCTTTTGCTCTAATACCACAAAATGAGTTTACATTACATTTAGTAGGATGTGCTGATAAAGATTTTTTTTATTATCAAAAAATACTAAATCAAGTAAAAGAACTTGGTATTGAGAAGATAGTTATTTTTCATGATGGACAAGATCAGGAGAATATTAAGTATCTTTATTCAACTTCGGATATTTTTGTACTTCCATCTTTAAAAGAAACCTTTGGCATTGTGTTAGTAGAAGCCATGCACTATAAATTGCCTATTGTTACAACAAATGTTTCCGCGATGCCAGATTTAGTTCAAGATGGACAAAATGGTTTATTAGTTCCGCCAAAAAACTCTCAGGCATTAGCTAATGCTCTCAAGACATTAATGACTGAACCCGAGCTTAGAAAAAAAATGGGAGAACAAGGATATCAAAAAGTATCTCAATCTTTTAATTGGGATAAAACTTCTTTCCTTTTTTTAAACCTATTGAAAAGTATAGGTGGTTAATACTTATTAAATACTAACTATTAGTTGCAATTGTATATATTATAACTATAAAGCTAATAAAAAGTTACAAGCTAAAAATAATATCTATGATGCAAAACTCTCAAGCAAAATTATTAATAAAAAAGGAATTGAACTATAACAAAATTCTAGTTATTACTCGTACCTTTTTTCCAAAAGAAGGGGGAATTGAGGAATATGTTTATAATCGTTGTTTGCAGGATACTGATAATATTATTCTCTTAACTGCTGACTGTGCTGGAAGCAAAGAATTTGATTTTCAGCAATCTTTCTCTATCTATCGCTGGTGGATTCCTACTTGGCTTCCCAATGGTGTTTTAGGAAGCTTGATTAGGCAAATTCTCAATCTCATTGGTTCGCTGTGGATGGCACTGAGGTTGTATTCTCGTTGCAGATATCATTCTATTGAGTGGTGTCATGGATATGATTTTCCATCCTTATGGTTGTTAACTTATTTGCTTCGAGTAAAAACATATATGTATTTACACGGTAATGATTTGCTTTGTCCGCTGCGATCGCCTTTAATAAAGTTTCCCTTCACTATGACTATAAAGCGACTAAGTGGAATTGTTTGTAATAGTTCCTTTACAGAAGAATATATGCGATCGCATTTTCCGTTGCAAGTACCAACCTACGTTATTAACCCAACCGTAAGATCGGCAAAATTTGGTCTAGAAATTGATATTAAATCTCTAGAAGAAAAGCGAGAGCAGATAAGGCAGAGCTATGGAATCGGCTCATCTGCCATTGTCTTACTATCAGTCGGACGTTTGGTGAAACGAAAAGGTTGCGATCGTGTTATTCAACAACTCTGTTATCTACGCAAACAAAACATAGATGTACATTATATTATTTGCGGACGAGGAGTAATGGAAACTGAGTTAAAGAATCTTGCTTCTCAATTAAAAGTATCAGATCGGGTACATTTTGCTGGATTTGTATCCGACCGAGACCTAGCTGGTTATTATGCTGCTTGTGATATATTCACGCTGCTTACTTTTTTTAATGAAGATGCAGCCAGTATTGAAGGATTTGGAATTGTCTACGTTGAAGCAGGATTTTTTGGCAAACCAGTCTTGGCTACCAAGATAGGCGGAGTAACCGATGCGGTTCAAAACGAAGTGAATGGATTGCTGGTTGAACCCGAAGACGAACAAGCTATTAACGACGCCTTGTTGCAACTTTGCCAAGACAAAAAATTACGAGAACAATTAGGTTCTAAAGGAAAGGATTTAGCTCATAGACAAACTCCCCATAGATTAATTTATCAATCTTAATCAATTTACCAAAATGAGCTTTGTTAATAGTATTTATCAAAAAATTTCGCATTTAAAAAAATCCAAGGTTGTTAAAGATAGTTTGTGGGCGACTTTTACCTATGGTTTTAATCGTTTTTCCAAGTTAATATCGCAAATTGTTTTAGCTCGACTACTAGCCCCAGAAGATTTTGGAGTCTGGGGTATGTTAATGCTAGTGATGAATCTAGCTCAGATCTTTAACGAATCATCTATTGCCAGTGTGTTAATTCAGAGAGGATTAGATGACAAAAAGCTAGTTAACACAGTTTATAGTCTAGGGCTTGATGTATCTATTTCTTTGTTCGTTTTTCAATCTTTAGCTGCTTTTCCCTTATCTAATTTTTTTAACGAACCTATTTTAATACCTTTAACAATAGCAACAGCTTCAATCTTTTTAATTCGTGCTGGAGCAGGCTCTCATGGAGCAGTCCTCACGCAAAGAATGAAATTTAGAGAACTGACAATATGCCGTACATCTTCAAGTTTTGTAGGAGTCTTTGTTAGCTGCTTTTTAGCATTTGCTGGTTTTAACATTTGGGCTTTGGCTCTTGGTGAAATTGCAGCTATGTCAGTTGAATCAATTTTGCTCCATCGTTTGAGTCAATACAAATTTAACTATCAACTCTTGCTCGATATAAATGACATTAAAGAAGTTATTGGTTATATCAGTAGTCTTATTGGAATCAATTTTGCAGTTTATGTCAATACAAATAGTGATAACTTAATCGTTGGCAAAATATTAGGAACATCTCAGCTAGGATACTATAATTTGGCATACCAACTTTCTATGGTTCCTACCTACACATTGTCAAGAATTAACGAAGTTAATTTCACTGTTTTGTCTAAGAAAAACAGAAATGAGCAACAAAAATATGTGCAGAAGATACTGAAGGCATATGCCAAGATCGCAGCACCAATTTTTAGTTTAGGTTTTGTTGTTGCACCCTGGTTGATTCCATTGATTTATGGATCTAAATGGTCTTCTACAGTTCCTTTATTTCAAATTGTCTTATTATTCGCCTATACCCGCGGTCTTATGTCCATTTTAGGAACTACCTTAAATGCAATTAATTATCCTCATATCAATGCTTTAATTAATTGGGTTTTAATACCTCTATCAATTCCTACATTTTTCATAGGTTCTTGGTTAGGAGGAGTTGTTGGAGTTGCTACTGCCGTTTCTATAATGATGGGGATAGGAGCAACAATTTGGTTTTGGCTGGCTACTTGTAAAGTATCAAAATGGAAACCCTACGCTTTAGCGCAGCCCATTATCTTACCTACTGCATCTTGTATTTTTCTTTTGCTCTCAATTCATTTTTTCCCTATTTCTGAAACTATCAAACAGATCATTGCTCCTTTTTATATCATTGTGTTTTACGGGGGGATCTTGTTTTTGTCTACATCTAATTTTTTAGTAAATAAGAAATAGCAACAAGAATGATTACTTAGCTACCAGACATAGCTGCTTGAAAAATAAAAGTCTGTGTAGCAGACTTTATGTTTTCTACTAAAAAGCTGTTTTGTAATAATGTGATGTGGCTCTTTAGTATTCACATACTGTATTAGCCAAATTTAATTACTAATAAAAGATCTATGTTTTAATCATAGATCTTTTAGATAACAGGATTATATGATACTAAATATTACTCTGTTGCGTACTGCATTTGATATCTGTGCAATTACTCAAATCCAGTAACATTCAGTTTTTCGATAATGAAGTAACTATCATCAGGATTTGCCACTAATTCGATAGTGTTTTCTCCAACGTTTAAAAAAGACGAATCAAAAGTCGTTGAAGTCTGAAAAGACTTGTTATCTTCAGAAGTTTCATTCAATGGTATCGACCGATCGTTAATATAGATAGATAGCTCATTAGGATCGTCAAGATCGTATGCTTGCAACTTCAAACGACTTTCTTCTTGAGGTAGATTATCCAAGCTAAATGACAATGTTTCATTGAGGCTATAATTACGTCCCATAATTATGGGAGATGGTTCTATTCCAGTTGTTGAATTTCCATAGATTGTTGCGGGATCGACATCGATCGAACTAGCTTCTCCATGAGCCAACCTAAACGCATCAAAATATAATGTTCGCTCGGTTGTAGAACTGCGTTCTGGATTATATTTCCAGTCGGGTTTATAGATACCAAACTTAGCAAACATACCACCGACATCGTTATAGCCCACTTTTCCTTCGTAAGAATAGGCAAGCTGTCCATTTTGATACAGTTCAATTAATCCATTATCATTTAACTGATAATCAAAATGTAGAGTAAAATCAGTCCATACTCCAGTTTCTAAAGCACCTAAGTTGTGTTCAAACCTTTCTTCAGGAGTATTATTTGTGGTAACGGCTTTAGTATCGTATTGATGACTAATCTTAAAGTCCCCATTATTTATACTTAAATTGAGTGGTGGAGATCTCCAATCTTCGCCCAAATGAGTATCTGGATAAGAATGCATTTGAAAGATAATTTCAAAACTATCATCATTTTGATAGTTTTCTGGAACTAAAACGCTAAATCCAATCCAAGCTTCATCTCCAATCTCAAATTCACTAATTTTATGGTCTAATCGCACTTCCGATCGGCGACTACCATGAACATCTTTATCTTCTTTGAGTAAATTGACTTGTAACGATTGACCACTACCATCGCGGTCGTATAAAGAAGATGACTTTACACTATCTACTCTAGGTCGTTCATATTTAAAATCTTCTAAATTATTATCATTAAAATTTTCATAACTAATAATATTGTTAGTAGAAAAAAGTATTGTCTCAGTCGTATTATTACGATCGCTATTATTGTCATTATTATCAAGGCTACTGTTATTATTATCGTAATAGTCTTGATACTCTTCTAGTTTTACGTGAATTATATTCGAAATATTTTTTACAATTTTGATGTGTGAAAATAAAAAAAATAAGTAAATACCTAATAACAAACAAATACCAAAGTAAATAGTAGATTTTTTCTTGAAAAATGCCATACAAAAAATGATCGAAATCTGACAATACATTCTAATTTAAGTATTATCCTTAGAATAAGTATATACTTTTTTATGAAGTAATTTGTTTTCTGGAAGTCTCTGGTGGCTGTAAAATTAATAGGGCAATTTCTCGCTCCTCCGCATGACATCTATCCCTAATGCTCGCACTATAGCTTTTCTTGCCCTAAAAAGTATTTATCAGAAAAAAGCTTATACTGATATTGCTTTAAATCGGGTAATTAAATCTGTGAGAAAGTCGGGGGAAATTAGCCAGACAGAGCGCAGTTTTGCCTGTGAATTAGTTTATGGTGCTTTGCGTCGCCAACGTACTCTAGATGCTTTAATCGATTTATTAGGCAAAAAGAAAGCTTCTCAGCAACCCCCAGATTTACGGATCGTCTTACATTTAGGTTTGTATCAGTTACGGTATCTAGATCGCATCCCAACTTCAGCAGCAGTAAACACCAGTGTAGAATTAGCCAAAGAAAATGGACTCAAACGCCTCGGAGGAGTAGTCAATGGTTTGTTGCGGGGATATATCCGTCAGGCGGAAGTTAGCGATCCTTTACAACTCCCAGAAGATACCGTGACTAGACTAGGCATATTACATAGTTTTCCTGATTGGATAGTCAAAATTTGGTTAGAACAATTACCCCTCGAAGAAGTGGAGCGACTATTGGCTTGGTTCAATCAAGCTCCTAAAATCGATTTGCGGGTAAATATCCTCAGAACTACTCTAGAAGAAGTAGAGCAAGCATTTAAAGCCAAAAGAATCTCGGTAACTCGCATACCAGGATTACCTCAAGGATTAAGGCTAGAAGGTGCAGGTGCAGTTACCGATTTACCTGGATACAAACAGGGTTGGTGGGTAATTCAAGATAGTAGCGCGCAATTAGTATCGCATTTGTTAGCTCCGCAGCCTGGAGAGACGATTATTGACGCTTGTTCCGCTCCAGGAGGTAAAACTACTCATATAGCCGAATTAATGGGGGATAAGGGGCAAATTATTGCTTGCGATCGCGCTGCTAAACGGTTAAATAAAGTTAGAGAAAATGCAGGTAGGCTACAATTGCGATCGATTCAAATCCAAGTTGAAGATAGTCGCAACGTACCTGAATTTGCTAACCTCGCTGACAGAGTACTACTAGACGCTCCCTGTTCGGGTTTAGGTACATTACATAAACGTCCCGATCTTCGTTGGCACAAAACATTTCAATCTATTCGGGAACTTTTTTCTTTACAACAGGAACTATTAGAACAAGCACGGGTTTGGGTCAAACCAAAGGGGATTTTAGTTTATGCTACCTGTACTCTTAATCTTTCAGAAAATGAAAAAATAGTAGAATCGTTTTTGAAAAATCACCCTAATTGGAGTATTCAATCTCCCCCCGATGCGATCTGCAAAAATCTGGTCATGTCAGAAGGTTGGATTAAAATATATCCCCATCTTCATGATATGGATGGATTTTTTATGGTGAGATTAGTACGAGATTGGTGAGATGCTGATAGAAAAGAGAAAACAAAAGCAAAAGAAAATGAAACAGATTCTCAAGATTTTAATCGGTGCTGCTTGGATCGACGGTATTATTCAACCAGAAGAACGTATTTATTTACGTCAAGTAGCTGAGGATTTTCAACTGGCTGACGATCCTGAAATCAAACCTCTATTGTCAGAATTGAAACCAATTCAACCCATAGAATGTTATCAATGGTTGGATGAGTATTTTGGCAAACATCCCTCAGAAGAAGATTATCAACAATTACTCGAAAAAATTAGCGGTTTGATCTACAGTGATGGCTATGTCGATATTAGGGAAGCAAAGTTGATCGAAGCGATCCAAAATTGCGATCCAAATAATCTCGAATGTCGTAATTCTATCTTAGATAAAATATTGCGTAAGATTCAAAAGTTATACAAAGCAGCAATAGAACAACAGGTTTAATCGTTATCGTTTGGGAGTTTTCTGGGTTCATAGCTATTAGCTATTGGCTCTTAGCTTTTTGTACTGCTATTTACACTAAGATCGTGTTGTCTTTTTACTAAGACAGATTGTTTCTGCTTCTTAGCTAAGAGCTAAAAAGAAGTGCGATTATTTGTCTTGACTAAAAAGTAAAACGATCTAAATCAATTTATAAAAACCGACTTTATAGATAAAAATTAAGAAAATAATCGTCATATTTTAGAATCTGCATAAAAATAAGAGCCGAGCTAAACTAGCTCGACTCTTATTTGTTTAGTACCCCCAAGGGAAGTCGAATCCCTGTCGCCTCCGTGAAAGGGAGGTGTCCTAGGCCACTAGACGATGGGGGCTTAGATTTGCTGCCTGCCGCTGCTTTGGTTGACTGACAACGTTTTTAAATATATCTAATATTTTTGTTAGTGTCAACACTTTTTCTAAAAAAGTTCTTTAGCATCAAACTTTTAGTTTAATGAATGCCTCGTTGCATTTGTCTGAGACGCTTTTGGGCTGCGGGATCGAGGGCATTTAACAAAAAACGACCAGAAGGTTTCTTCTTGGTCTGCTTCTTAGTTTTATATTTGACTTTACGGGCTGCTTGTTCTACTTCTCTTGCCAACATTTGCGCCGAACGCCATTCTGCTCCATAACCAACCACTGTTAGCTGTTGGGCGCGATCGCTTGTAGCTACGATTAGTCGAGTAGATTCTTGTTGATATTTCTTTCTTTCAAATGCTGCACAGAATTTTTCGATGTAGGTATCTGCGGTTTCAGCAAAAGCGGTGTAATGGACTGAGAGATCTCTAGTATGTCTTTCCGTACTGCGGGGAGTGTCTTGATAATGAGCATCAAAAATCACTTTGGTACGGTATGCCATCGAAGCACTGTAATTAATTAGACATTCGATTAACTCGCGACGGGCCGTTTCTAAGCCATCGCGATCGCGACTTTTTTTCAGGTCAGACCAGTCGCCGATGATATTGTAACCATCGACGAGCAGTATCGCCTGGTAAGAGTAGGGAGGCATTGCAATTTCTCAATTATTTTTTCAAAGTAAAAATCCTGTCCTACCCATTCTAGGCATAATTGTTAACAAAAAGTTAAACAAATTTAATCAATTATTAGCTCTAATTATTGCCAACAAGAGATTTGAACTCATTGTTTTTCTGTTGCTAGCAATTTCTCCTTGAGCATTTGAGGATCTCCTTGAGCGACAACTTTTCCTCCTTCCAACAAGAAAGCTCCATCACAATAATCTAATTCATCGAGACGATGAGTTACCCACAAAGCGGTAAGATTACGTTTTTTGACCAAATTTTTGACCTGTGCTACCAATTCTAATTGAGTATCGGGGTCTAATAAAGCGGTAGGTTCATCAAACATAATTACCTCGCAATTACGAGCAATTGCTCCAGCGATCGCAATTCTTTGTTTTTGTCCTCCGCTGAGAGCATGAATTGGTCGTCTTTGCAAATCCAAGAGATTGACTGCATCTAAAGCTGATTGTACTCTTTGTTTGACTTGGACTAATGACAAATTTTCGTTGACCAAACCAAAGGCTATATCAGCACCAACAGTAGGCATTACTAACTGATGGTCGGGATTTTGAAACACAAACCCCGTTTTATATGGCATCACAATCGAGCCAGAATCAGGAACTAGTAATCCCGCTAAAAGTCTGAGCAAGGTTGATTTTCCGCTACCGTTATTACCCAGCAGCATCCAAAACTCTCCTTGAGGAACTTCTAAGGAACAACCATTCAATACTCTGGCTTCAGTTGACCAGCTAAAACAAACATTTTCTACCCGAATTACTGGCGATTTATCTGACTTGAGCTTCGTATCAGTAGAGTGCGACATTACTTATTGGTAGCAGTAGCAGCAAAGAAACCAGGTACTCGACCTTCGGCCATACCACCAGACTTCTTATTAACGCTGACAGCGCAGATTAAATTACTTTTGACTGCTACTTTTTTGTCTTCATCTTTGTCGCAAGTTAGCTCAATTAGATCGGAACTGCCAGAACGCATCGCCTCAAGAATTTGCTGATATAGACTTTCGGCCGCCTCAGCTTCTTTGCGCTGAACGGATATGGGTAAGGGAATGTCTTGCAAAACTATATCGATAGTAAACATAAAACTCTCATAAAAGATTGCTGCACTTTAGATTATCTTCTATCTAGACGGAAATTCCCATCTTTCTCTAGCCCATAGCAGACAAAAAATTAATTTTTTCTTTAGTTTTCCTCTAGAAATATCAGCCAATTTCTTATATTATGTGTATTATAAGTAAAGAAAAGTTAACTTTTCTCACAATTGATTTGATGTGCGTTCGTGTCAAATCAGCAAAATTGAAATAATTCTAACGATCTTATAAATACTATTTCGGAGATCTAATCTATATGACAATAGCAGTAGGACGCGCTCCAGCACAGCAGGGCATCTTTGATGCAGTTGATGACTGGTTAAAGCGCGATCGCTTTGTATTCGTAGGCTGGTCTGGTATCCTGCTCTTCCCCTGTGCCTACATGGCAAT
>JASJEI010000240.1 GCA_030064795.1 Pleurocapsa sp. MO_226.B13
TTACTAGCACAGAATTTACCCGACCCTTGTTGGATTTGGTATCCAACCAGTAATCTCGATGTAGATAGCGCTGGGCTGCTTTTTCTCCAGTAATAATCTGCTCTGGTTGCAATTGCCAGAGACGACGCGGCGAGATTGAACGCACCACAAACTGTCCCTCTTGATTGTTCCCACCATAGATATACCAACCCCACTTATTTAAGGGAGATTGTTCAATTCCCTGATTAGTAAACGGCATGATTCCATTAGGATCTGCTAATACCTCTGGCATGACGATCGTTGCTTCGGGACCATTAAACTGGCCAGATTCAGGATTGAAATGGCGTACTTGATATAGGTGATTGGGGTTTGAGGTAACGAAGGAAACTAACCCATAGAAACGACCAGTAATCAGGATCGGTTCTTTTTGGATGTAAAGTACTACGACCTTTCCATCTTCTCCTTGCTCTTCTTCCTCTCTTAATTCAACTGGTGACTGTAATACCACCTCTACATCATCAAATGGGTGTGCCCCAGCGATCGACTCTAATGGTCCCACCTGTTGCCAGTAATTGAGACGGGTGGGATGTACTCGTCCTTCGCGAATACTGCATTCAGCTTGATAACTGAAGTACATGTTGGCACGGGTACTCAACAGATAGGTCTGTATCTCAGGGGTCTGCTGCCATCGCAAGGGCACCACCTGACCGACACGATCTGCATAATCTTCAGGGGCATGATAAATTTCAAACCACACCCCCTGTACTGAGTGTCGCTGTTGACGGTTGGGCAAAATTAGACGACCAACCCAATCCCCCACTGGTTGATAGGGTTTAGTCGGTGTCTGACCGACAGCATAATATTCTGGGCGGTTAAAGTCTGCTTGGCGGTAGATATCGTAGCTGCTAGCTCTTTTGGGCTTCAGTTTTGCTGCTTGAATTTCCCCTCTCTCTGGAAGAGCAAAGGGTAGAGCATCGTCTTCACGAGTCAAAATGCCCACCATAATGTCCAAAGTCTGCTGTAGATGGCTACGGCCATCGGGCAGGAACATTTCTTGAGAAATTGGACCTTTGTTTGAGTCATGACCCACTGGACCCAGGGGAATTTGAGTGATTTTACCTCGGCTTTTCGCCAGATTCCAGTAAGATGATGATAGGATGGGCCAACGCTCGGGAAACAGCCAGAAACCCAAGGGAGCTACTCGATCTAGACTACCAACAAGATGATAAAGATGTTCCAGTTGAATAGCGCCAGTATTACCACTAATAACTCCAGCCAGGGAAATCACTTCAATGGGGGCTGCTAGAGCGGGTCGTAAGTAGGTAACGGCCCCTAGAGATACCTGTCCACCGCCACTGTAGCCAATCAGGGTGATGGGCGTACCACTTCCGACAATATAGCCCTCCTGGAGCAGGCTGGTAATTATCACCTGAGCCGTTCCCCGATTATAGACAGGGCCATAGCGACTATCGACCGAAACCGCTACCTGAAACATATTACGCAGGTTAATTAATACGCCAACCAATCCTGTGGGATCCTGGTCTTTGACCTGCACCACCCAGCGCCAAAAACTTGCCAGAGGACGGCGACTGGTGAGGGGCACATTTGTCATTGAGTAAGGCATGATCCCCTTAATCAAGATAATATCTTCAGGGAGTAACTCGTCTAATTTCGCTAAAAATACGGTAACTTTGGGGGAATATTCCGCAGAACTTACGGCAATGCCATCTAGATAAACCACAAAGCGTCGAGCTGATGATGGATTGGATTGGGGTGCTAAGGACAGGGGGCTAGCCTCTTGAGAGCCATACCATCCAGCCCACCAACCCAGGCTTTCGTAGGGAGCCAGTAATCCAGCAATAATGAGTGCGATCGATACCACTCTTAGCACATTAATTATCAGAGAGGAAACTCCACCACTGACAGTATCATAGACATTAACCCAGGCGATGTTTGCCGGAGATAACAATACAATTAGAGCTATGCCGAGTGCCACTAAAGCTAGTTTTTGTAACCAAGATTTGTTCATGGAGACTTTCGATTAATTAGAAGACTTGGAATTCTCTAACCCACTGTAAAGCTGTTGCCTGAGTTCTTCTGCGGTTAACACCAGATCGCCTCCAGCAACTTGGCTGGTCAAACCTAACTCTAACCGACGAATAGGGTAGCCAATGGTTCGCTGTAGTACTTGCACAACCAACCAGCCTAAAAAGCCGCACTGGAAGGCTTGCCAATAGCTAAGAGGGGTAATGGTCGCCATACCGATAATCATGGCTACCAAAGTCCAGGTGGTCAGCAAAAGATAGATGGGCATACCGAAGTAGGGTAAGACTACCAGAAACCCGAACATCATTGGTGCATAGCTCCAGCCCAGGGTACGAAAGACATCTATTAAAGCTAGGGACTCACCCAGAGTTTTTTCAGCTATCCACCAGGTACTGACAAACCAAAAATAAAAATCAAAGGCAAACAACAATGCGGCAATGATTAGGGTTAGCATCGATCGTAAGGGCGGCACCCGATTGATAAATAGCACTATGCTTTGACTTAAGGCTTGAGCCAAGCCACCGATTAAGACAATTATCAACCCAACTGTCAAGGACTGGGGTAACTGTTGAATTGTCAAGAAGACTTCACTCTTCAGTCTCAACACTTGGGAAATGAGAGGCCAGAATTGGGCGATCGCAGTTTCGGTTCCTGTCATGAGCTAGCCTCCTGAGTTTCAAAAACAGCATCGGGGGCAACTGTATCCGGCAAGGTTTTTACTTCTGTTTCAGGCTTCTGCCAGCGATCTAGCACATCTTTCAGCCAGGCTTCCTCGATCCAGGTCTTAGAGACCACTGTCAATGGCAGTGCCAATGCCAAGCCTATTGGACCCAAAAAGGTAGCAAAGAAAATTTGAGAGACCAGGGTAACGGCAGGAATCAGGGATACCTGATTTTTCATCACCAACGGACTAATAAAATAAGCCTCAATATTTTGAATGGCGACATAGAGCACGACTACTTCGATCGCCTTCTGCGGAGAGTCACCGAGAGCTAGCAAGACTGGAAATACAATACTCAAGGTTGGACCAATGTTCGGAATAAAATTCAGTCCTCCAGCTAGCAATGCATTGGCATAGGCAAAGGGAACCCCCAGAACAGTCAACCCAATACCAGTGGCTACAGCAATCACAGAAGAGTCAATCGTCACACCACGCATCCAACTCAAAAGATTCACTTCACATTGATCTAAAATCTCATCGGCACGAGACCGATAAAACTCTGGGAAAAGACGCACCGCAAAATTACGATATACTTGAGGCTCTCCCAGCATCATCAACATTAGTAGTAGCACTAAAAGCAACTGAAGAATTACAGCTACAGAGCTAGAAAAAAAGCTAAAGAAATTGCCAAATACACCTTGGAGGATCGAGCCTCCTTGTTCAATCAGCTCAGGAGCGTGGGGCAATAAATCAATTTCTGGCTTGGGTAGCCAAGCTGGAGGGTTATTTACAATAGCATCCGCCTGCTGGGAAATTTCTTCAATTGCTTCAGGCAGAATAGTCAGCAACTGTTGAAACTGTGCTAGAAAGGGAGGGAGTACAATGCGAATAAACACAGCCATGCTCCCCGAGAGAAGCGCCACGGTTAAGAAGACAGCCACTACACGCGGTACCTTGAGGCGATTGACAATCGCTCTAGCAATACTGTTGAGGGCGATCGCTAAAATGAGCGCCAAAAATACCAACAGCACTACCTGACGAAACTGCCACAGTGCCAACAGCAACAAGATAAGGATTATAAAATAAACCCAGTTGATCAATTTCACCTGGAACTATACCTCAATAAGATTGCCAACTTACACAAATTATTATAGTTTGCATGGTTACAATCTGAGCTTTTTTCACAATCGACGGTTAACGTGTTCGATTACAATTCTAATTCGATTTAATTCTCGATTAGACTTCTTCTAGTTTTTAGTCAACTTTCCTCCTCTAGGTTTTTTTTGAGGAATTTCACTTAGCTTGTGAATTTTTTTGATTCCTTGATATCCTTTATCTGCTAGCAATTTACGATTTTGATTGAATTTAACTCCACTACTTTTAAATAATTTAAAATCAATCCGCAATCGCGTGCCGGATTGAGGATTGATTTATTCGTACAATGGTTAAACGATTTCAATATCGCTTGGTTTCCAGCTTCTGTCCATATAGCCTTCCAGCGGGCCATACAGCCGGAACATAACGAAAAACCCCTTGCCGGGCAGGGTTCTGATCCAATTGCTTTCCTGCCCTTCCGGTGCTTCCGGGCCGAAATAAAAATCAATCGAACCGTCGTCATTGACTTGAATACGTTGGTCATAGGAGTTTTTGCTTGGGGCTACCTGTCCGTTGGCCAACATGGCGCGCGTCCAAACATCATATAACACAATCGACCAGAAGTTGGCGGCAGGCGGGTTCGGTGGTAGATGCAGTTTGTAGGTTTCACCACCGTCCAACCACTCCCCCTGTCCATCTTTATACGCCCACATATAAACGGAACCTTTGCCGAGAAAAGGTCGGACCATAGCTATGGACGAAACGGTGGCAAACCAACCCATCAGGCTGAGTCCGTCTAACACTGTGTAGCCATCCATTTCATATTTTGGATAGCCAGTGTTTCCGATCTCAATCCATTGACGATCCGGATAGCGGTACACGGACAGGCGCGGGTCGTAGCTCGTAGCTAAAGCCATAGCACTCCCAACCTTGGCTGCCTCCTTTAGTATGCGCTGCATGCGTTCATCCGGGTCAAAAGCCTGTCCCTTGACGATGCCAATGGCCGCCAGTATACCGCGTGTTTCCTTGTCAATGGCATCATCATGTTCTTGATTGACAAGGTCAGCTAAATCTTCGAAATAGCGTATATCGACCGGATGAATGGTATCGCACGTCTTGCCGGCAGCGTTCACATACTTCATCGCCGGCGGTGACGACATTTCAGACAACGGGTAGATGCGAACCTGCTTGTGTAGTGCGACGGCTGGACCTGCGTCACCCTCGGGCGAACGGAAAGCACGCAGGAGAAACCAGACCCCGTATGTTTTCGGTCGTAGGATGTGGAAGCCAAATTCTGGTACTTCGCGGCTATATCCGGGTGGCAAGAATAAGAAACGTCCACCTGCTCCCTGATCTGGACCCACAGGACCGACGTTTCCTACCTCGCGCATCCACATATCATTGATCACGCCGAGCATACCCGCTGGTACCTCAGCCACGGTAGGACCATCTGACTTAAGATCCAGATACGTCAAGCCATACACAGTTTCAGAATTCGGTGTCAACATTAATGAATGGGCATCGAACGGGCCGTCCCAGATGACAAAGTCCCTGGGTGAGGACCAGCCGAGATCACGCTCCAGCCCATGTCGAAATGAATACATTGAGGCAGCGGTGATATTACGCATGAAGACCTGGCAGGCTCGTTGAAAGTCGAGCTGATCGTACAGTTTTTGCACGGTCTCTTGCGTGGGGTACTCGTTCTCAAAATGAAGGTCGCCCACGAATTCCGAGTTCACTACCGTCGGCGGTGACGGCGGCGCCGTGATCCGCTTAACCTCACTATCAATAGGACCAGTTTGTTGGAATGTCATCGTTTAATCTCCTTGTCTTGGCGTAGTGTTTACTATCTGCACGTGTCAGGTTCTACGGCAGTTTAAAGCTAAGAATCTGCAATATTTCTATTCAATTTTTGGCTTTTTAGCCAGAGGGCTTCCATCTTTTTCTGTACTCTCGGATGGGGATGATGAAATCGTTCATAATAGAGCGACTGTTGCTCCTCTTTGGTAAATTCAAGTTGAATCATACCTTAGTCTTCGTTTTGCTCTTTTTTTCTAGGGTGGCAAAATTGACTGGAGAAATTTTTTATATTATTTGAAAAGGCTTAAACACGTAGATCTAATTTTCGAATGCTAACGTATTTACTAGGTTTAGATTGTCAGTCCAGTTCATTTTGCCACCCTAGTTTTTTTTGACTCTTGGCTAGATTATTACCTTTGGCACTAAAACGCAAGTTGTGGCCGTGCGAAGTATATGTTGAAGTATTATATCGCACCTTGAAGAATCCCACAATTACTTTAGCTTCACGAGATCGTCCGGTTTCCAGGTTTGGTCGAAGAACTCGATGTCAGAGCCATACATTCGAAGAATCAGAAAGAAGTCCCGCTCTTTGACGGTCTGGATCCAGTTCTTCTCCGGCGCGCCTTTGGGTAATTCTGGGCCAAAATAGATGTCGAAAGAGCCGTCCTCGTTCTGAACCAGTTTGTCGAGGCTGTTGCGGGTCGGCAACTCTTGGCTGGTCTCCGCCGGCATCGTGCCGTCCGCCACGTTGTAGATTGTGACTGCCCAGTAGAGTCTTACTGGGATCCCGTCTGGCAGGTGCATCTTGTACTGGTTCGAGCCACTTAGTGTCTCGGCGTTTTCGTCCGTCAATGCGACCGGGTACTTGGACCCCGACCGGATGGCGCGTCGCACCATGGCCGGTGCGGTGGAGTAGGCCATCTGGAAGAACGCCGCGCGCATGTCGATGTCGAGATACTCTTGCTGCATGAACTCGGCGGTTCCGCCTGCCCAGACGTTGATGTACTGTCGATCGTCGTAGTACTTGAAGCGGCCATCGGGGCGACCCATCTTGCGATACGCCAGGATCATCTTTGGCGCGACCTTGACCGCCTTATTCAAAAGTTCTTTCTGTTTTGCCGTAGGTTCAAAAGGCTTGCCTCTAATAATGCCGATCGAGGCGAGCACACCGCGTGTCTGTGCTGAGAAGGCTTCGAGCGGCTCGTGGTCGATAAACGCCTTGAGCTTTTCCCAGAAGGCGAAGTCATGGGGATACATATGGTTGAGCCGCACGTCCGAGGCGTCATGGAACTCCATCGGCGAGATATCGCGTTCGAGTTCCCACAAGGGATAAGTGCGGGCGCGGGCGGCTTGTGCGATCGCCTTACTCGTGTCTGGACCGTCTGCGCCCTGATCGAGCACAAAACGGAAGAAAAGGAAGATGTTGTAGGTCGAAGACTTAAACGCCCAATAGCCCTCTGGCACGAAGCCCTGATAGTCCGGTGGTAGGATCAGATAGAGGCCACCTTCCCCTCGATCTGGCCCGGCGCGACCGATGTCGGTCAAGGTATTTTGGAAGAAGTCAGTGACCATCGCGATCGCCTTGGGTGGCGCTGTGACGACCAGCGGTCCGGTCTCTTTCAGGTCCGCGTACCACATGTTGTACATGATGTCGGCGTTGGGTGTCGGAGCCCATGTTTTCGGCCCCATGCGTTTGTGCCAGGTTGTGACTTTGTTGTAGCCCTTGCCGAATGCGGCTTCCGAACCATCGCGCAAAGCAATCGTGTTCAGCACCCTGAGGGTGAGCATGTAAGAGTGGATCGCGCGCTGGTAGAAGAGCTCGTCGAGCAGTTCCCGCGCTTCTGAGTCGCTGGGCCAGGTCGGATTTGCGCGTACGAGGGGCGATGTCGGTTCCTCTGGTGTGGGTAGCTGATTTGCTATTGTCGTTTTGGTTTCCATCGTATGTCTCCGTTCAGTTGAGTATCGGTTATTTGCCAATCACTTCAAGCGTTTCATCCACCACGGGTGGTTTCCAGCTCCCGTCAAAAATGGCCTGCTCACCCCAGTAAGCGCGAATGTAGGGCGAGAACGTTCCTTCTTCAAGAGCGGGTAGCCAGAGGGATAAATGACAACCGATTGATAATCGGCTGGATGGCGGCTTGGTCTTCATCGGTATCATCCATGAAAAGGGGCAGTATCACATTGGCTAGGGCGGTTGTTTGACTTCGACCGTTAAAAAGTACCAGGTAGTCCAAGCGCCCTCTCCGTCTTGCGCGCAGCTGATGTGCAACTCTCAGCTAGCGGAAATCTCAAAACATATTTAACTTCTTGTCTAAAGAAGTCCCCCACTTCAGTGGTGGGATGAATTTGGACGCAGGGTTTATCGGTTTACAATTTCAGTAGAGCGAAAAAATTTCTAGAGACTTTATGGTATGAGGTTTTCAGGCGATGACCTTGTTGACTAAAGATCCTTTTGGATCAGCGTTTGACGCGCTCAAGTTCCAAATTGGCGATCGCATTCTGATAGTTGAAAACTTGATTGCGTCGGCGGAAAACCTCATTATTTCGTGACTTTTCGAGCTACTGAATTTAGATACACAATCCTTATATAACAATAGTTTCAAGCGTTGTATAATAAATTTTGTACGAAAAATCTAGCTAAAAATTGCTGTAACCTCGTACAATTAGCGCACCTTGACAACTTGGATACGGGTTCGACTCAGAAGTTGAGTCGGTAAAAATCCAAACGTACAAAGATGTATGAGTATTTCCGAAATACGAGTAGTACCGCAGGACTTGCGGGGAAAGAAATTGTCTGTAAAGTCGTACTGTCGGGGATATGTGATAGCTGTCATATATCTAGATAAGTGGCATAGTGCAGAAAGCTCTCAGTCGCGAGATTGGGAAGCCCTCAGTTTACTGAGGGAGGAAGTCACCCATGTCCTCCTTTGAGAAGAAGCTACACCCAGTAGCTTTAAAGATAGTCCGAACTGAGGAAGTATTCGGAAGTTTGTCAGATAATTAGGCTCTTGGTCTATTCAACTATTAAGGTCAACTGGGTTTGACACTCTCAGTCCTCGTCCCGAAGGGCAGGCTGAGTTATTGAATTCATCCAGGAGAAATACTTTGATCACTCCATAGCTTATACGTTCTGTTAATCCGTAGGTCCTAAAAAAGTTGAATATATTCTCTTTAGCTTTACTTTTTGATCTGTAGGTTTAAGGCGAAATATAACTGCCACTCAGGCTGACCATCTCCTTCGGAAGCCACTATATACTGTGGTTCCAAGAAAAAATTGTAAATTACTTTGCGTGTTTGGATTACCTTACCAGCACCTAGCCCCAAAGGGATATTAAAATCACCATTCTCGAAGTTGAAGAACCAGATTGGCGCACCTCTAAGATACCAGCCTTGACCAAGCTGATAAAAACCAAAGGGCTGAAAAACTCCCCTACTGACTGTATCGCGATCGGAATTACCTGCAAAACTATGCTCGTAGGTGAGTAGATAGCCATACTGAAATCTAGGCGATCGCCCATTAAAGAAAACATTGGCTGCACCAATAGTCCACTTATCACTGCCCAGGTTGGTTTCAGTGGCAGTAGGAAAAGTCAACAGAGGTCCAACACCAAAGCTGATAGCAGGGTCTCCCACATCTATCAAGGCTGCGGTAAAGAGGTTTAAATCGCCTAAACCTGTCTTGCTATCAAAGTCTGGTGGGGAGGGAAAAGTGTTAACTGGTAACGATAATCGCCCCAGCCAAGTTACATTAAATAATCTAAACGGTTGGGCAACTCGCAGAATGAACTGGTTGGCATCACCAGCAGGGCCCGTAAGATCGCCGATATAATAGTTTTGAAAGTTGACTGCTGTAAAATTAGCCAAGGGGTTGTTAGCATCAGCTTCAGCACTGGCTCCGCTGCTTGAATTCTCCGTACTATTTTCCTCGGTAGATTGGGCGAATATCCAATTTGCCTTGGTGAAGCTTAGATTATAATTAGATTCCCCAGCCTCCTGGGGAACATGAAATGAAGAATTGTTCCCGATTGTCTTCTTTGCCAGTAAGTCTTCTGCCACGGTGCTAATACCATTATCCTTAGTATTACTGACAACTGCATCTACGAGCTGGGATGATTCAGAAATATCAGAATCTGGCAATGGCTTAACAGCGATATCTTGATGGGGCGGAGTTGTTTGCGCTGTAACTAGACTAGCTGATGCAACTAAAATAGAAAATGCGCTCGGGGTTGCTATCCAAGCTACCTTAAAGTATTTGAATATCATAAAAAAGTGTAGATTGAAGGAGCGCAAGCTCCTAATAACAAATAGAAAAAAGAATGCGACACTGCTGTAAGGGCAATTGGTAAAATAACCCTAATCAAATATTTAATTTTCTTTTAAACAGTATAGATGACAGCAATTACTACATAACTGGGAACTAGGAAAGAATCTATCCTGGCTGCCTGACACATTTATTTAGCAAAGCTCAACTTTTAGACACTTCAATGTTGACATGGATCTGAAGCTTAAAACTATTCATTTTCAGCTTCCCATAAATACTCTGCCTTTTCTTCTTTTCTACCGGATCTCAATACTTTCACATACTTGTGTCAGGCAGTCAGGAATCTATCTTTAACTGCTGAATTTATTGCGAACTAGAATCTGATGGATTTTCTTCTTCTGATGCAGTTAAAATTTTCCAGGCAGCGTCTACAGCCCGATTAATTCGGTTATCCATGGTCTTCAAATCACTGATAAATTTGTCCCACTTTTCGTTGGTTTCAGTAGTAAAGTCCTTGATGACTTGGTCTAAAGATTGCTCCTGTTCTTTGAAGAAATTCTCGGTCTTGTTTAAGGTCTCTTTAGCCTGGCTCATGGCTTTAACATAGGCTTCACGGGTCATATCTTCAGTTTCTTGCAGTTCAGCAGCAGCACGATTTTTAATCAGTTCTACTAGTTCGCACATTTTCTGCTTAATTTCATCGGATTCACCGACCATTTTCTTTTCAACCAAGGCTTTGGTATCTTCGCTAACAGGCGTGATAGCAGATTTATTGTCACCAGGTGTTTGATTAGTCATGAGATAGTCTCCTTTGCTCTATTGTTTTTTACTAATATCTGGTTAGGCTTTTTCGGAGGGTGAAGGTAATTTTTGCTTGGTTATTTAATTTTTATCTATAATTTATGATGCTAAAGTCAGTTTACAGGAATTAAAATTATTTTCTTCTTAAGAGTTGTAAAACCTGATTGCTCTGGCTATTGTCATTGTTTAATAATCTTCTATTGTTTTATTTTTTGACATGCTCGCAGTGTGCAAGAGCGTAGCAAATTATTGAGATCTAGTACCAGTACAGAAAAACTTAATAATGAGGGCAGAACCTCTATGCAGAGGTTCTGCCATAGGCTCCTGGAAGACATGGTAGAGCGCTCGCTGAATTGAACTAATTCCCTGACAAAGCTGCGTAAAAGTAGTGAGTTAATTACCCCTCATTCAAAACGCTTTCACTCGAGGGAACATCAGCGACGATCGCTTGACGCATCGCCGATGAAATCTTGAAGATTGCCAAGCCGTTAGTAATCAGATTTACCCCCACTAGAGTACCTATTGTCCAAATAGAACTAACTGGCCAGTTACTCCAGATGAGAATACCGAGAATGACTCCTAGAATGCCACTAAACACCCCCCAGCCCCAGCCATACAGAGGTTTCATGTCAAAGGCGTTAATCACCTGAATTATACCATCAATGAAAATCAAAATACCTACAATCAACGTAAGTATAGTTAATCCTTCCCAAGGACTCTTCAAAATTACGCTCCCTGCTATTAGGTAGAGAATTCCCAGCAACACCTGAAGGACAAACCACCCTGCCCCCATCTTGCGTGTGGAAAAGGCATAGACGATATGAAATATACCGTATATCAGAAAAACAACTCCCAGAAATATCGTTATGACAATCCCTGCAATTAACGGTATAATCAGGGCTATAAACCCTAACACGATCGCGAGAATGCCGAGAGTGACCGCCCATCCTAGTTGTGATTTCATTTCTCGCCGCGTTTCTGGATCTGTGCTAATTCTAAGCATAATAAACTACTTCTCCTGAACTGAAACATTAAGCTGGGTAGCCAAGCCGACCGTGACGCACCTCTGACCGCTGCCTGCTTCTAACGGGCGATTCACAAAGGCTTATCGACATTAAGCTAAGACGCATTAGTAGATTGAGATTCATCAATGGCTTCCCGTGCCACTGCTGAAAAGGTAGCAACGCCAATTCCATCGGAAATCAAGTTAATCCCTACCAATGTACCAACTAGCCAGGGGGTATTTCCAGGCCAGTCTACCAACACCCAGATACCAACCACCGTTACCAGAATACCTCGGGCTAAGATCCAGCCCCAACCACTCTCTGGTCTCGATAAAAATGCCGAAAATATCTGAGTCAAACCGCTACCCAAAATACCCACTCCTACAATCAAGGTTAGAGACAGAAGACCTTCTAAGGGATAAATCAAAAGGAGTAAACCTGCCGCAACATAGAAAACGCCAATTAATAGCTTCCAGATCAACTGTCCTGATTCCCGCGTTTGAATAGCGTAGATTAATTGGGCAACCCCACCTAGCACTATTACCCAACCCAGGTAAAAATTAGTAGCAATTCCCGCAAATAGAGGACGAGCGATCGCTACTAATCCTAAAACAATTATCAAAATTCCCAACACTAAGGAGAGACCAAAGCCTCGCTTTAGTTCTTGAGAAGTGAGTGGATTGATTTGATTTGTCATATTTGCCTCCAATTATCCTCATAATTATTTGAAAAGTCTTGGGTATTCTCGAAGGGAAGTTTTTAAATACCCGATCGTTAACCGCCTTGGTAACAGTTGTTGCTTCTTTTCGGCGATCGCTTATGATTGATTTTGCTAAAAATTATAAACAGTAAGTATTTTAGTCATCTATGCGTAATACAGGTGTTTGACGACAATTAGTAGGTAGATCGTTGCCGCTGATTTTAAAGTCATCGCAAGATAGAAATAGATAGTTATGACTACCGACAAAATAACCAATCAAACCAACGATCGCGGCAATGGCGATCAGTTTGACCCGCATTTGACGAGAAAGCTTGACTACTTCTTCATGAGTAATAGAAAAAATGACGTAGACGGTATAGGGAAGACAAAATCCATAGGAAATAATTGCACTCGTAGTTCCGAGGAAGTCTATTAAGGAATTCTCAGTTACACTTTTAACAAAAGTAAAGATAAATCCTACTGTCGGAAACGCCATGAGTACCAGTCCCCCACGACCGACGGGCGATCGCTCTGGCGACAGCAACAGGCATCCAAGAAAAGTTGCTGATGCCGCAACCCAAGCCGTGAAAATTTGGCTGAAGAAAACCACCCCAAAAGCGCCTAAGTTAAAACTTACTTGCCAAACAGTTACAGAAGCTGTTACGGAAGCTACGAGGAAAGTTTTAGTTTGGGCATTGAGACGAATTCTCAATGGTGGTTGTTCTGGTTTCATCTTTACTTGCTGCTAATGACCCCTATCTTGGAAACAAATTACTTTCTTAACGATCGTTAATCGGCAATTGCTTGACTTTTAGGACACTGCTTCGGCTTTAGTTTGGTTAGATTCTTTGAGCTTGGCTATACGCTTATCGAAATCTGCTTTTAGCTCGTCACGTCGTTTCTCAAATTTTGTTTTAAAATCGCCAGTAGCCTTAGAAATTTGTTCGTCCAATTTCTCGATCTTCGCGTTGGCTTCACTTTCCAAAGATGCCATTTTTTTGTCAGCTTTATCATTGAGTGCTTGCAATTTGTCGCGGGTAGCATCAACTTTGACTTTCAGCTTTTCCTTGGCTTCGCCAACAGCGTTTGACCACTCTTCCTCAAGTTCATCAAGTTCTCGGTTAGTAGCCTCGATGTCCCGTTCAATCTGCTCGTCCTCAACGTCAATTCTCCAACGACGGAAAACAGTACCTCCCAGTTCTTCCATGCGGGTGTCCAAAGGAGCAGTCCAACTTTCGGCTACTTCAGCAACAACGGCATATTTTCCTGGGGTTAAAACACTAGCCACATCATCTAAAAACTCTGTACTCACACCAACGTTGTACAGATCAACCATCCAACCACTAAGTGAACCAGCGTAAGCACCGACAGCCATCCCAGCAGGCCCACCAAAAGCTCCAATCAAGCTGCCAATCAACATACCTGTTGCCGTACCAATAGGACCTTCATCCGCCCCATCTTTGATTTGGACTTCGCCATTTTCATCTTTCGAGATAATAGCAGCAGCGTAAACCACAATACTGCCTTCGTTATACAGTTCCCGTAAAGCTCGCGATCCATCGTAAGCAGCTTTCTCATTGTCAAAAACTGTCACAATAAACTTACTCATGTTTTTCCTCTTATTGCTGTTTGATTTGTTGATTTTGGTATAGCTCAGACCAGATACAGTCTTTATTTTTCTCGAACATTTCGAGTACTTTGGAAGCGCTCTTTTTTCCTTAAAATCCAAGTTATTATCAGCCGAGACATCTTCGTATGCAGATTCAGACTCGGCAGATCGCTTAATTCAGAGCTTCTTCAGCCACCATACGTGCACCAACCGCCTCTAAGGTAGCTACCTCTGCTTCTTCGATAGCTACTAATGCAAAGATAATCGCTGATGCAGCATATTCTTCAGCACGATCGGCGCGATCGCTTAGTTTCTTTTGTTCTCGCTTTTCCTTCCATTCTTCAATGCTGGCTTCAGTCTCAGCTTTTTTCGCTTCTATCCATTCTTCCAGCTTGGTTTTAGCTTCTTCAGATTCCTGTTTTTTGGCTTCAATTTTTGCCTTGGCTTCATTAAGCTGCTCCTTAAGAGCCTGCTCAGTTTTCTGAGGAGCTTGTTCTAGTTTGGTTTTTACTTGTCCCAACTGACTTTCAAGGGTAGTGAGTTGTTGTCTTAAAGTTTCGCAAAACCGATCGATTTTTGCACTCATGATTTTTGTTTCTTGTTTGATAAAAGTTTGCTGAAATTAGAAGATTTAAAGCTCTTATGCCTGATTGAAAAGTGCTTTCAAGGAGTCCTCTGACTTTTTCATTGCTCGATCGAGTGCCGCGGTGTGCTCCTCAATTCTCTGCTTGAGAAAATCTGAAGTATCCTGATTAGCTTTTTTAGTATCTTCAGCCAAAATGCTAAAAGCTTCAGATGTGTCTTTGAAGGATTGTTCTAGATTGGCAATATCTCGGTTGATATTACGCTCTAATTCAGCTTTTGAAGTCTCCAAGTTAGCTCGCATACTATTTCGAGTTTCTTGTGCCGACTTTAATAGTTCTTGTTCAAACTGGTCAGCTTTGGCAGCACGTTCTTCATAGGCTTTGGCGGATTCCTCTAATTTCTTTTGTGCCTCAGCATAAGACTTTCGTGTCAGTTCGCGATCCGCTGCATTCATACTGACAACGGCTTGCTCCAATTTACCTGGAAGATTTTGCAAAGCTTCATTCGCTTCTTTCAAATCTTTTTCTAAAGAAGCCTGAGTCTCTTCTGCAAAAGATTGTAAAGAGTTTTGGATCTCTTCTAAGGTTGGTAATTTAGCGATCAGAAGAGATGTCTGTGGTCTAGAAGTTCCAACTACATTTAAGGGGTAGGCATTGGCTGGGGAACACAAAAAATTTCCCAGTACTAAAATCCCAATTAGTGTAATTGAAAAAATTGCTGCTTGGTTAAAATTGAACCAACGAAAATTTTTGTGCATATTTATTTCTCGAAATACCAATATGGTGATAGTTGAATCAGATAAAGGAAAATTTATCTTTGCAAACAGATATGGAACCTACTAAACAAGTCAAATATTCATTTTTAGACTTTGTTCTACTCCTTAGGGAAATTATTGGTGATTTTTGAATGTATACTTTTTGTAAAACTATGCAGTTCAATAACCAATTAATTAGGGTTTTAGTTTGTAATTCACTTGATTTGCTCTTTGACAAACCCTACACCAATCAAAATATAAAATTTCAACTTGTTTTGCAAATCATTATTTTTCAGTCAATTTAGGAAAACACAAGTCAATCAAATTCTTTAGTCATTGTTTGGTAAGGGATACAGTTATTTTCTGGAAAAATAAATCGAAAATAATATTGTCTTTAAATCACTTGGATTGACTGATTTATTGGGCTTTTGACAACCTCTGCCTCAAACAAGGCCGCAATTGAGATAAAACTGCTGAAATATATACGTTTCTTTACTTTTGACACTTCTCACTTTAACTATTCTTAATTAAGCAATGATTAAGTTTAATATTTCATGACGATTGGTATTAAAGGTCTTAAATCTAGAGATTTTTTTTGCCTATAATCGTCAAAAGTCAGTTCCAATAGAGGGTATTTACTCTTTTCAATTTCCAAAATGTTTTGTTGGACAAAATCGAGTAAGGGAGCAGATAAAGGGCGATCGCTACTGCGCCTCATTTTGAGATGACTTAATTTCTCCATACCTAAGGCTTGAGTCACGTTCTGTTTAGAACTTGGCAAAAATCTATTTAATCTCTCGTTCGTAGCCTCATAACTGTTAAAAACACGGTAAATAGGTTCATCAAGGTTAACTAAATTGCTGGGCAAAAAAGGGTTTTCAGATACTGAGGTTCTATCTTTATTTATTACTTCGATATTGGAAGTAGATAAATTAGCATTTTCTGTTTGATACCATAAACCTAGACCAAAGGGAGAAGCTTTTGTTTTTTGCCAATTAGCCCTAGCGATCAAATTAAATTCCAATTCTACTGTCATCCCAGGAGAAGCTAGATGGCTTTTCTCATCAAACCATAACAATTCTAGATAAACATTTTTCCAAAAAATCAGGGTAGAAACTTTTCCTTGTACTATATCTATTTGAGGCTCTGTACAGTTGATACTTAGTCCTCTCAGGAAAGAAATGAGCTCTACGCCTACTTTACAGTAGGCACATAGATAATGGATTTGATAGGTTGGCGAATTTGGTTTTCTGGACCAAGGACTATTGAAAGCAAGCCTCATAACCAAAGAATTTTAGAAAAATCTTATACATATCAAAATTTTATACACGCCAAAAAAAATTTATCAATCAAAATCTTGCAAAAAACTATAGGGAAAAATTCAAAGAATATTTATTCTGGTGTAACTTTGTGTCACCCAATGTTTTCCACTCTTTATTAATTACTTCGGTTAAGGGACGAAATATAATTCCCTGGACAAAAGCGTAATCAGCATTTGAACGAAATTCCGTGGCGCATAAAGTCTTCGCCAAGCTTGACCTACTATTTTTCGGTCAGATTTTTTTCGGCAATAAAGCCTAGAGCAAACTTTAATACTTCTTCACTGTCTAATGAGCAAAGGAACATAGATGATAGATTCCTCGTCACTTACATAAGTTATATTACTTACGGCTATTGTATGTGAAAAGATCGGTGTAATTACTGAAGAAACAAGATCTGGAAATTTGTAAACTACTATACTATATGCAAAAATTGTTTACAGAAATATATCATAAGAATAGTGAACTAGTTTATTTATACTATTAACTATAGTAACTATTGAACAGTTATCATGGAAAATCATACAGCCACATTGCATGAATCAGAGCAAAACAATAACAGCATTGAAAAAAGTTTTGACTATAAAGCCTTATCCCCTGAGCAAAGAAGCGTTATTCAACAATATGCAGGAGAAATTAAAGAGCGTTTGCGTCGTACTGCTAGGGATATCTGGGAAATCGGCGAAAAATTGGTTAAGGTGCGAGCGCAACTGAAATATGGTCAGTTTGAAATTTGGTTGAAAACAGAATTTGGCTGGAGTAAGCGTACTGCATATAACTTTATTAACGTCTATCAAGCTTTTGGCAGAAGTACAAATTTTTCACGACTAGACATTGCAACCTCTGCACTGTATAGATTAGCGGCCCCTTCTACACCCAAGTCGGTTCGTAAAGAATATTTACACAAAGCCAAAAAGGGTGAAAAAATAACCCATAAATTAATAGATCGGACTCTTAAAGAACAGAAACAGTCTGTTGTAAAAAAAGAATCTCAGCCTATTTCTTCGCCTCCCCAACAAATTCTTAAAGTCATACCACAGTCTCAGCTAACATTAGAAGTATCAGAAGAGCAAAAAACTATAATTGACAAGCGTTCCTTGCAGGGTCTTACCGTCCGGGAAACGCGCGAAATTGACCTAGGGAGAATATCTTCTAAGCCAATCATGACCGATACTCCAATCGAAATTAAATCTGGTTGCTGGTATCTCTTCGATCGGGTAAACACATTATTTTGTGGTGACACCGCCTTAGATGAATTTAGTCAACGCTTACCAGATGCAACATTAGCGATAGCCGTTACTTCTCATGACTGGGATCATGATTGGCTAATTGAGAAGGCAAGTAATTTAATGTTGATCAAAGAATCATATCTGAGTACAGAGGCTGTCGAGGAAGTAATTTCCCTTTTTTCCCAACCTGGAGATACCCTAATCATACCCTGGTTGCCCCACGAAGAGATGCTAGCGATCGCTCACCGTCTGAAAAGAAGAATTGTCGCTGGCGATCCCGATCCTGAACGTTGTCAAAAGGCGATCTCCCAATTAGGACACCCCGTTAAGCAATTGAACTTGTAATAAAGGGCTTCGCCCAGCTATTAGCTCTTAGCTATTAGCTCTTAGCTTCAATCAAATAGAGTCTTAAACTCTACCTGCCATACGGACACCGTAAAGACGGACAAAGGCGCATAGTTGAGGTTACGTCTTTTGAGGGGACCTCAAAAGCGTGTCTATCACGGATACCGCTTCGCATATGATGACCGTCGCCGCATGTAGTCTTATACTCAGTAACG
>JASJEI010000241.1 GCA_030064795.1 Pleurocapsa sp. MO_226.B13
AGTGATTCTGGCTCCTGAGAAGCTCGATGAGTTATTTGAGCAGACGGCGCAAACTGGGTATACTCGGGAACTGCTCTTCTCTACCTTGGTCATGATGATGACCCAAGTGGTAGGACCAGCGGGCGCATTTGAACAGAAACCTACGGTTTTGAATTGAAGGAAGAATGCAGAATTAACTTCAGCAGCCTGGTAAGAGCCTGAAAAGCTGGCACAGAGAGAGCGTGTCAAGTTATTTTGAACGTCCACAAGCCTGGAGTGCTGAGGAAAAGAATAGTGATTATTACGTCGTTTCTTTATTGAGAAATCAGATTCCGAGTTCGCATGAAATGGTAGAGAGTTGAGCGATCCACACCAGTGATCTTCGCAATCGATGATTTCGAGACCTTAAGCTTTAAAAGCCTTTGAATTTCCTCTTCCTTACCGTTAAGTTTTGAGTGCCCCAGTTTTCCCTTGGGACGGCCAAGGCATTTTCCAGAAGCCCGTGCCGCAGCTAAGCCTTCCTTCGTCCGTAGGGAAATCAGTTCCCGCTCGATTTCCGCAAATAAGCCAAAGAGAGTGATCATGACTTGGCTCTGCAAATCTTGCTTGCCGTGGAGACGAATTCCTTCCTGGATCGCTATAAACTGAATCTGTTGCTTCACTAAGGCATCTACCGTGGTAATAATTTCACCCACCGAGCGTCCCATCCGGCTTAATTCACTAACCACGAGGGTATCGCCTGATTCAAGCTTGGCCAGTAGGCGGTCTATCTGACGGTCCTTGGGCGAGCGTCTAGATGACACGCTGAGTTCCATAAACTCGCTAATGTCGAGTTTTTCCTGTTGGGCAAACTCCAAAATAGCGAGTCGTTGATTTATGACATCCTGGGAGTTCTTTGACACCCGCAAATAGGCAATGGTTTTCATGATTCACCCCGAGTGTGGAAGAAATCATTGATATAGGATTATTCCCTACAGTATAAGGGGATAAATTCAAGTCCTATTTATCCACTATTATAGAGGAAAAAAACGAGCGTTTTCGGGCAGCAAGTCTTGAATTGACAGAGAGTGGGAAGAGGCTATGAATACGAAGGAACAATTTCTCTCCAAACGCCAGCGCTACCAGGCAATCTCCTTGCCTGAGAAATTTTCGGATGAAGAGATGGTAAGGGATTGGACTCTTTCGTCGGCTGAGCGACAAGAAATAAGGAAATATCGAAAGAACTACCGCTTGCATATTGCCATCCAAATCTGTGCGGTACGTTTGTACGGTCGTTTCTTAAATCAAGTCCATGCTCTGTCGCCTCACATTGTGAATTATTTAGGACAACAACTCGATTTGCCCCCATCGCTGACAATTCAGGTGCCGAAACGAGAAGCCACCTATTTGAAACACCGCCAGAATGTCCTGAAATATCTGGGTTTTCAGAAGTTTGATGAAATTGTTCAAGAACGACTAAAAACCTGGCTTGAGCAGCAGGCACGGCTCGGTGTGCTGCCAGATGAACTATTTCAGCAAACTGAACTCTATTTGCTAGACAAACGGATCCTTCTGCCCGGAGCATCGGTCCTGGAGAGGCTCATCATTCACATATGTTCTGACGTGCATAGACACCTCTTTGAGTCTGTTTTTCAACAACTATCGTCTGAGTTACGTCAGGCTATTGACCAACTGCTCACCGTGCCTGAAGGCAAGCAACGCTCTTACTTTTACCATCTCAAAGAATACCCACCAGCAGCCACTATCTCATCGCTCCAATCTTACCTGAAACGCTACCAAACTGTGACGGCGACGGGCATTGATAATTTTGAGCCCAAGATGTTGACTCCCACTTTCCTTGATTACCTCTTCAAGCAGGCTAAGCGTTACAGTGCCACAGACCTCAAGCGGTTCGCCGACCACAAACGCTATACATTAATGATCTGCTTTTTACTGGAGAGCCGCAAGCTCCTACTCGATCATCTGGTCACAATGCACGAGCAATATGTTATGGATATATGTCGACAAGCCAAAAACATCCATGAAAAAAAACATCGCGAATTACGCAAGCGGCAGAAAAAAGCCATCGATGTCGTGCTCGATGCTACCCACCGTCTTCTCAGGGCAAACGCATCTTAATTTGAAGGGTGAGGGATAATGAAAAAATCCTTCCTGAATGAGAGAGAATGAAATTAAGACCAAAAATCACGCTGCTCGACCATTTTGAAAAATTGACTGACCCTAGAGTTGACCGTACCAAAGCTCATAAACTCGTTGATATTCTCACCATTGCTATATGTGCGATGATTTGTGGTGCCGATAACTGGGTGGCAATGGAAACTTATGGCAACTCAAAATATGAATGGTTAAAGCAGTTTCTGGAATTACCCAATGGGATTCCCTCTCATGACACTTTTGCTCGGGTCTTTGCACGACTCGACCCTAATGAATTTGAACAATGTTTTCGCTCTTGGGTGAAAACAATCGCCAAATTGCTCCCAGGGGAGATAGTGAGTCTCGATGGGAAAACCGCCAAACATTCCACGAATCAGGGAACAGGGCAAAAAGCGATTCATCTAGTTAACGCTTGGGCTAGCGAACAAAAAGAGCGTTCTGGCTCAACAAAAAGTTGATGAACGCACTAATGAAATTACGGCTATTCCCCAATTAATCAAAGTCTTGGAGTTAAATGGCTGTCTAGTAACTATAGATGCGATGGGAACTCAAAGAGATATTGCTCAACTTCTCATTTCAAAAGAAGCGGATTATTGTTTAGCACTCAAACGTAATCAAAAAGGTCTTTATACAGAAGTCCAACAAATCTTTGCTGAGGCTCAAGAGAAACAATGGCAAGGGATTCAACACTCTTTTCATCAAACTTTGGAAAAGGATCATGGTCGGATCGAAAAACGTCGTTATTGGACATTTGCCTCTGAGGAATTGAAACAAAATACCGAGCAATGGTCAGGACTTCAAACTATTGGGGTAGTGGAGTCAGTGCGCCAAAGTGGAAAAGAAACGACCACCTCTGTACGCTACTATCTCAACAGTTTTGCCAGTGATGCTGTCCAACTCGCTCAGGCTGTTCGTGGTCATTGGGGAATTGAAAATAGTTTACATTGGGTTTTGGATGTTGCTTTTGGAGAAGATGACTGTTCTGTTGATCGCGACCAGGCTCCTGAAAATTTAGCCCGATTACGAAAGATCGCACTAAATCTTCTGTCGAGTGAGAAAACGGCTAAAATTGGGGTTGCTAATAAACGTCTTAAAGCAGCTTGGGATAATAATTATCTCGCCAAGGTTTTAGGAGTTTCAACTTAATCTAGAAGTTTTGAATTTTCTGCGAAAAGCGCGATCGCGGTACTTGAAGATGGCTAGTGAAAATGATCTCAGTATGGGGTCGAATAAAAAGCTGTTTATTTTTCTCGTAAATTCCTTGATTAAAAAATCTTGGGGCTTCTGGTAGAAGTTTTTAGCAGCTTTTTTCAAATTACCAGGTAATTTGAAACTTGAATCTCATTTTAACTCAGTTTTGCTGATATTTTAGATGCGTTTGCCCTGCACATCGGGGTTAGCCAGAAGAAGAATATCTGTACCAATGTCGCAGAAAATCAAAGCCCCTCGCCAAAAGAACCTGATCGAACATAAGAATGGCAAGATGAGAGGCGAGTTTCTCCCGTATATACCAGGATTACTCAATTGGGTGTTGGCGATGGATTCTGAATCCGCTACAGAAATTGTTAAGAATTATGAAGCAAAAGTACCATCGTTGTTGGCAATGAAGGCGAAGACACTGGTGGAGACTAACCCCATTGCCGACTGGTTGGATAACTTTATCATTTACGATCCGACCGCTAAAACCAACGTAGGAGTAGCCAAACGGGATAAAGATAGTAATTCTTCATATTGGTACTTAGACACCGATAAATGGGTGAGCGAAAAAAGGTGTGGGAAAGGGGAATCTAGTTAGCGTGAGATTTACGCTAACATAGGTAAGACCCCATTAAACCTTCGGCACCTCTAAGCTTCAATGAATAACTTTCAGTCAATCCTGTCCCAAGTAAATGAAACACTCCATTCATTACCAGACTGGAATAACTTGTCGGAGTTTGTGAGCGAATTTCATCAGATCTGGCTCAAATTAGGCAATCTTGTGCAGCAACAACTGGTACAAGCGCGTATTGACGAAAAAGAAACCCAATACCAATCTCCCAGAACCCTCCGAGAAAAAAGATATTACACCCCATTAGGTGAAATGGTAGTTAAGCGCAGAGCTTATATCACACCAGATGGCGTTAAAGTAAAAGTTGATCGAGAATTAGGATTGCCAAAAGATAAATGGCTGCCAATGGTTTTAGAATTAGCTTGTGCCTTGGGGATTACTAGTGAATTCCCCAATTCTCATCGACTTTTCCAAAGATGGACTTCTTTAGAATTAACCGAAAAAACTCTAGCAAATCAAGTTGAACATACTGGAAATATTCTGCAAACACAAGAGTTTGATTGTCAATGTGAACCAGACACTGGTTCACAGCCTGAATCTACAAATTCTGCTCCATCTAAATCAGATTTATTATATGTAGGAGTCGATGGAGTAATGACTCCTCTCAATCAAAAACAGGGTTATAAAGAAGCTAAAGTTGGGGTAATTTTTTGGAGTAAAGACCATCAAAAAATGAAGGGTCAAAGAGGAATAATACGTCGCAGAGAATATGTAGCGACCTTAAAATCACGTAATGAATTTAAAAACAGAGTTTCATTACTTTATCATCAGATAGCAACAGAAAAACCCACAAATACTGTGGTAATTGGAGATGGGGCACATTGGATTTGGGAGATGGCACAGTCACAATTTCCCGGTTCAATAGAAATTCTCGATTTTTTTCATCTCTCAGAATATGTTTGGGCGGTAGCGAAAGCAGCTTACCCAAAAGGCGAACAAAAACAAAAAGATTGGGTTCGACTTCAACAGCAATTACTCAAAAAATCTCAGTGGCAAACTGTTATTCAGAATTCTCATAACTTAAAAAGGAACAAGAAAAATCTCATCGAAGCAATTACCGATTTAGAACGTTATTTAACTAATAATAAAAGTCGTATTGATTATCAAAGCTATTTAAAAGCAGGGTTAATGATTGGTTCAGGTGTAGTTGAAAGTTCCAATCGTCGGGTAGTCACTCAACGATTAAAACAAGCAGGAATGCACTGGTCTAAGATAGGCGCAGAAGGAGTTATGGCTTTGAGGGCTGCATATTTAAGTAATTCAAATCGCTGGGCTTCTTTCTGGTCTCAAAGAAGTACAATTGAGATTAAGTTAGCGTAATAATTACCATAATTTATCTGTCTTTTTAATTGAATAATGGTTACAACCAAACAACAACAGCAATTAGATTTAGCGGACAGAATTGAAAAAGTACAAGCTTTAATTGATGAACTTTCACGAGAGATTGACTCCATTAAAGCTAATTCTCCCATTGCACCTCCAGCTTGTGGGATTGTTCGTTTTCGGGCTAAAGGGAAAGGTGGAGCTTATTGGTATTATAAGTGGCAATCTCCCAACCCCATATTTGTCACCAAGCGCGGCAATTCTTCTCGTTACAAATATATTGGCAAAGCAGGTAGTCCGGCTTTTTTAGAAGCGGTAGAAATGATGAGAAATCGAACCTCTATCTCTGCTCTAGAACAAGTCCGACATACATTGGAATTGGGTCGAGAAGATTTACTTACTGAAGCCAGCAGAAACAGTGAGTGATTTAGTTCGAGCTTAGTTATCGTAAAATTTACGCTAACCAACTCTCCTTTCTCCCACACATTTTTTCGCTCACCCGAGACATTAGCTCTTATAACCCTACGTCAAGAGAAAAATACAAACAGTCTACCTTGGCAGTCTTTGATTATCTCAAAAACAATTTGGGCTACCTTGGCTATGGCAATGTCACATTTTATCTCGTGCCTACTGGTCGCGTTCAAACAGAAGCAGCAGCTAATTCGGGACTTTCCTCTGACGCTATTGCCAGTATGGAAGAGGGGGTAGCGATTATCCGCGACGTTCAAGCAAAAATTGCCCTTGAAAGAGATGACGTGCAGTTAGCACCAGATTATTCTGACCTGAATATGGTTTATGAGGAAGGACAGATTTATGGTGAAAGCTACGATCGCGATTATAGTAGTTGGTCTAGGGATTTCTGGCATCTAGGTCATGATGGCTTAAAAGTTAATGGCAGTCGTTTGGCGCAATATATAGCTTTAGATCGAGGCGAAAACAACGTTATTAGCTTTACCGATTCTTTTGGCAACCCCGCTCAATCGGTTTCGATCTCTCGCGCTGGATTGTTAGATCTTAATTTATCCGAATCTAGTCAGGGGCTAATTCAAGGTACAGATAATCCAGATGCGATCGCTGGAACTCTAGCAAACGATGAAATTACGGGGGGAAATGGCAATGACGTAATTGTTGCCAGTCAAGGAGTCGATACACTTACTGGGGGTGCAGGAAGTGATGTCTTTTTCTACGATGCTTTAGTTTATCCAGATCTAGTTGCTCATCAAGATCGCATCTTAGATTTTGCAGTAGGAAGCGATCGCTTGGATATTTCCGAACTTCTGAGTCTTTCTGGATATGATGGTTTCGATCCTATTGCCGATGGCTACATAGCTATTGATATCTTCAACGAAAATAATTTGGCAATTCAATTTGATGGCGATGGTCGAGGAGAACAGCCTGGAAATACGATCGCTATTTTAGAAAATGTTGATTTGACTAGTTTTCAAACCGAAATTAACGATCGATTTATTTTCACTCCAACGGAATTTTAGCAACTGCTGCTTGAGATATTTATAGCGATTCTAATTTGAAATCGTCAAACAAGCCATGCTAATAAAATAGCTGCGATCGCACCGATCGCCGTATTGATAAAATTAACTAGATCGTTGGTTAACCAAGTAAAGCGGGATTCTAAAGTTGCACCAATTAAACTTTCGATCGTGGTGGCGATAAAGGCAGCGATGACGCACCAGATAATTCCTAGAGGGCTAATCATACCGATAGCCCAGGCAATGACCGCCAAAATTACTGAAGCTAATACCCCTGCTAATGTACCTTCTAAACTAACTGCGCCTTCTGTACCTCTGGGTACTGGTTTTAGGTTAGTGATTAAGTAAGTTGTCTTACCGTAGGCTTTGCCGACTTCACTAGCAGTAGTATCAGAAAACTTGGTACAGAAACTGGCTACATAACCTAAAATAAATAATTCTCTATAAGGAGAAGGAAAAAATAAAGTGGCGATCGCACAAATAGTAGCAGCTAGTGCCGAACCCCAGACGTTACCCGCTCCTCTGACTCCAGAACGTTTTTCTGCTATGCCTTCGGCTTCTTTTTGCTCGATGCCGACAAAAGTTATAGTCGAACCAACTAAGAAAAAAAGCATCACTATTAAATAACCACGCCAGCCTAAAGTACCCCAAACCAAAATACCTAAGATTAGAGCGTTTAGATAGCCCAAGGGAGTTAGCAGTTTTTTGGGTAGAAACCAAGCAATTCCCAATAAAATGAAATTTAGAGCTAAAGCGATCGTCCAGGAATTTGACCAGCTAAGATTATCTAACATTGACTCAACACAGTAAAAAATATTTTCTCTTAAGCTTATCAAGGGATGATGCTTAATAATAAAAGATTGTTAATCTAGCCTAGAATAAATATGTCTTTATCCAAAGCTGAAGCCAAACAACTTTTAGAACGGATGATTTTTGATGACCAAGCACCTAGAGATTGGGTAGAGGATGTCTGGGGAATTACGCCAATGTTGGGAGATAGCGCAGCTAAACTTTATGAAGCTTTTGAAGCACTGATTGAATGTTGTCCTGAAGATAAGCTGGATGCTTTGTTGCAGACTTATTTGCAAGAGCAAATGGATAATAGATAACATACAGAAATTAGTTGTTTCTATTTTGTAGTATCAGGAAGATTTGTTTATAGCTATGTTTAGTGATAATAAAAGGTGTTTAAGTAACAAATAGCAACTAGCAAGGGAAGTCTGTTCTAGTTTAATTAAAAAAATAGAGCGATCGCGCTTACTCAGTCTTTATAAGTAGTCAGTCTCCAGGGTGCAATTTCTCCGCTATTGAGAGGTAGGTAATCCCCATCATCGTCTGGATCGTTTTCTCTTTCAGACCAACCAAAAGCAGTACCGAGTAACCAGGATTCGCCTGGTTGCCAATCTAGAGTTGCTTCAACACCATAAATTCTTTGAGGCGATCGCTCTAAGACTAGAAGACCAGTTTCTTCATCGGGAGTTAAATTCGCACCATTGTCTGAATAGATAAAAAACCCAGCTAAAGTAAATTGTACGTTGTTAAGAGTTGCATCGAGGATATCGATAATTAGATTATTACCTTCTGGCAAAATTAGCGGTACTGGCTGTTGTCCCGTCGGAGTTTCTAGGATTACCTGTAAATCTTCTTCGGTTTGGTTGAGTTGTACTCCAGTAATTTCCACAATGCGTTCTGAAGTAGTATTTTGAACCAGTAGATCGAGAGCAAAAGTAGATACTTATTAATAATTATTTTGATTAATTTGATTAACTGTTGACCAAAGCGATCGCTAAGCATATCCTTCAGGTAATCGAACTTTCCCAATAAATCAAAGAAGATACCTCCAAAAACTGGCTAGACTTTAACCAAGTCACTCTGGATTTTGCATAGTATTGAGATGATTCAACAGTCAATCATTCCATACACTATCATAAATTATTGCTATTTCTTCTCATTTACTTGTGAATTTTTTTTTGATAGTCGCTGGCACATGGGATACACTTTGTCAATGCAAATTAATGATGAAAGTTTTGGTAAGAGCCAAATATGACATTATGGATTAATGCTTACCATCTTCACAACAATTCCTTTATCAGCCAATATTGTTGAAAGTAATTGGCAAGTATTTTTAAAGCTGGTGCTAATTCTGTATTGGGGTCTATTTCTAAGTCTTGATTGTAGATGTCGCTAATAAATTTATAGATTAATTCAAAAGTTATTCTATCGTTGCGTTCCAAGATTCTAAACTGCCCATTTTTAGTGCGATCGAGCTTGATAATTTCTTTGCTACCTACAGTTTTCTCTTTGATAGTATCGCTTCTAGCATCTTGCCATAACAGAAATCTCATTTGTTCTTTAGTAGCGACAAATTCATTGTAATTTTGAATTCGGGAGGTGAATTTACTACTCTTACAGCTACTCAAAAAACCAATACAAAGATTTTTATTAGTGATAATAAGATGGGGCGGTAAAACCCGCTTGCTAGGTAAAATATCTGTTTCTAAAGTATTTATTTTCTTAAATGCCTCGATAATATCTTTAAGCTTTCCCAAATCTTTTTCGTCAAGGATTATTTCAGCATCGCTATATTCTTGTTCTAATTTTTGTTGTTGTGTTTCAAGGTAGTCGATAACTTTTTTTTCTATAGATCGATTGAAGACAGACTCGGAAACCGAGTCTGAATTTTCTGATGCGTCAATAGGAAAATTACTATTAGTTGATTTTAATGTAGCTTGATTATAAGCATCGCTAAAATCATTAAAAGCACGAGCAATATTATTTAGTAGTTTTTCTAACTTATTTTGTTGTGTTTCTAATTTCTCTAATCTAGATATTATTTCTCCATGAAATTGGGGTTGAATCAGATCGTTTCTTTCAAGTTGAGGCTTTGGTAAAGGAATATTTTGATATTTGTAGCGAAAATAGTCCGCAGCCCGATTTAAAACCGTACGAATCGATGCTTGGTTTTCCCAAATTTGCTCTAGTTCGGCGGAAGTAAATAAATTAGTTAAATCTGCGCCAACCTCTTGCGCTTTTAACTGCAAAATCGCCTGAATTTGCTCTTTTTGAGGCTGTTGTAAGACCATTTGATATTGAGAAATGCGATCGATAATCGAGCCATCGAATATTTGTTGTAACTGTTGCCAACGATTGGGAAATAAATTAAAAATAATTAAACTATGAGGTACTCTAGTAAAAATTTCTTTGACTGCTTCACCAAAATTGAATAGGATATTCTGATTGTGTTGTAACCCCAACATCTCTAGTTGGTCGAAAACTATAATTAATGGTTCGTGGAGTAATGATAGCTTAGCTAAAACCGCGATCGCTTCTAGAGAAAAATCCTCTTTACTAATCTCCTCTTGCCAACCATTTAAACTAATTTTGGTTAATGATTCTGGTTCTAGTTCGTCCGCAGCCAGCCATTTTTTGACTAATTGTTTGTATCCAGGATCGGAGTAACGACAGTATTTAACAATTCCTTTGATGATTTCAGAAGCATAACCCCCAGCACCATATTTATTCAACCACCACTCACTAGTTATTCTTTCAATAGCATCCCAGTTATTTCTTCTAGTTTGAGTATCTTTTCCTCCTAATATTTCGTATAGTTTTAGAGGATTGGTTTGAATTTTAGCTAAGATAGCTTGAATCCTTTGATTGGGTTGGCTAATAGATTTAATAATGCCTACAAAAGCATTAGCCAATAGGTACTCTAATTGATTAAAATTCGTCTGGGGTATCTGTTTGTTTAAAGATTCTAAGATACAGCTATAGATATGATATTTAATTGTATTGGCATCATTGGGACAAGGCACAAAAAGTAAACGATTTAGCTTCAATCTTTGGTAAGCCAAACGCATAATTAGATGTGTCTTTCCCGTACCAGGTTCGCCAATAACTACCGCCCCTTTACTCTGATGATTGCGATCGTGCTTGATATCATCGATTATCGACTCTAAAATTGCATACTGAGCCTGATAAATATCAGGATTATCGGGATGAGTTTGAAAAGGGTTATCGACTCGACTACTACCAAAGGGATTGACTTGTCTCGGAAGTTGAGTCATTTTTTGCTGAATTGCTAAATATAGTTGATAAGTAAATTGAGCGTCGTATCGAGCTAGATGAGCCTGGCGAGTATTAAAATACTGATGTTCTACTTTAAGATTTAGCTTTTTAGCGAGATACTCTAAAGAATAAGAATAAAGCGCGGGAAAATATTTTCGAGCGAGTCTATAGGTGCATTGTACCTGAGTGGGAGTTCTCCAGAATAAGTTGCTTTTGCTAAAGCTATTTTTTAAAACTTGTAAGTCGTGTTTGGCATTGTGGAATACTAGCAGTTTTTGCTGGGTAATTTCCTCAAAATCTAGTAGTATTTGTTGTAAAGGCTTGTGATGCAGAATAGATTGAAGATGTTCGGGATGTTCTCGATCGAACGCCTCATAAACTATTCTTCCTTTACTGTTGACGATCGCAATTTCTCTTAAATATTTTTGTCCCTCGGTATCGATAATGAGAAAATCTGAGTAAATTAACTTAGACGAAATTGAATAGTTTTCCTCAGTCATTCTTCTCGTCTCGATCTATCTTTGATTAATGTCAGGATTTCAAAACTTAATCCAGGCACAAGCGCGAATAATAAAGATAAAACAAACAGTATTTAGCAACAGTAAGAGTATCCATTGACTTGAATCAATAAAAGAAAACTGACTGACAGATTTAACTGTTTTGTTGACTATTTTTTGAGATATACCTATTTTGTATTGTTTTGCAGCAATTGTTTGCGAATAATTAGCTTTGAGCGATTTATTTTGGATCATCGAGAGTTATTAGTAGTTAGTAATCATCCAATCTCCCAATCAGGATCGTCCTGAGAACTTTTAGTCAGGCTTTTGGCTGTTTGGTGAAATTATGTCCACTACTGTAACAGAGTGTAAAGAATCTGCCTAGTTATTTAAGCGTTTTAATTTCTGGTTTTAGTTTGAGTCAGGCATAAATACCTAATTCGTTCTTTAAATGTATTTAATAAACAGAATAATTTTATCAATTTTCGATTAACTCTCCGTAAAAATACTTGATAATTGGAAAAAAAAAGGTAAGATTATAAGTAATAATATGTAAATAAATATACGTTAAAAATCGATTCTAAAGTTTATGCTAGATAGTATTTTCTCTTCAAAAGCGTCATCATGTAAATCGAGGAACGTCTTAATTATCGAACCAAATAAATTCCAGGGAAGACAATTAAGCGAACTAATAAAAATTGAAAGACCCCAGCTTCAAGTTATGTTGCTAGAAAACTCCGAGCAGGTTTTCTCTCTAATGTACGGACAGATGGACATAGATCTTTTATTTTTTGATATCGAAGAAGAATTTGATACTGACAATTTAGCTCTAATTAAGGCGATTTCACCTCAAACTAGCATCATTCATTGGAGTGATTATCAGCATCCAGAAGTGATTGAACTATTGTATTCTCTGGGAGTTAATTCTTTTTGTATGAAAGAAAGTGATGCAGCAATAATTTTGGAAGCTACAGATTTGGCGATCGACTATCCTCAGTCTTTATTTTTGGATCGAAAGCTACATCAATGCTTACCTTTATTACAAAGTTAAACATTAGTTATCCTCGTTAACTGCGATTAGCTATGGTCTAAAATTAACATTTAATTGAGATACTTATGTCGTTTGCAGAACATAAAAATCGACTCACCGAACCGATCGCTCTTTATCGCGATCGCGTTGATTTTTTGACTATTCGTTTGGAACAGACAGAAGAAACTAACATCTTCTTACGCAGCAGCAAGATAGAAACCCTCAGCGAGACTATTGCTTTGGGCGGACAGGTAAGAGCTTGCTATCGTGGGGGTTGGGGATTTGCAGCCTTTGACGACTTAGAAACTTTAGTGACTCGGATCGAAGAAGCGATCGCTGCTGCTCGGATGGTTGGAGATTCCGAAACGATTTTAGCAGCAGTCGAACCAGTACAAACGGTATGTCAAGTTCCCCTGACAGGAAGCGACCCCAGACAGATTTCTTTGGCAGCAAAAAAACAATTATGCGATCGCTACAGTGAAATGCTGCAAAGTTATGACGATTCTCTCATGGCCACTACAGTCAGTTATGGTGACAGTTATCAAAAAATAATTATCGCCAACTCTGAAGGAACTCTAATCGAACAGTCTTGGTCGGATATGGAGATGCGCTTTTCAGCTACGGCTAGAAGAGGCGATCTCGTCCAAACAGGTAGAGAAACTACAGGCTCGCGTCGGGCTTACGAAGATTTGACCGATTTAGACCAACAGGTAACCAGTGCAGCACAAAGAGCAGTAGATGCACTCTCCTTGCCCAAAATCAAGGGCGATACCTATACAGTAGTTATCGATCCGATCTTGACAGGACTATTCGTTCACGAAGCTTTTGGACATCTTTCCGAAGCAGATATGGCTTACGAGAATCCCGACTTACTGGAAGTAATGAGTCTGGGTAGGCGTTTTGGCCCAAAAGAACTACAAATCTTTGATGGTGCTGCACCTCTAGAATCAGAAGATAACTATATCCATCGAGGTAGTTATTTCTATGACGATGAAGGCACTCCCGCAACTACGACTCAGTTAATCAAAGATGGGGTCTTAGTTGGCAGACTCCACTCCCGCGAAACCGCAGGCAAATTAGCAGAAAAGCCAACGGGAAATGCCCGCTGTCTTGACTATCACTACTCGCCGATAGTACGCATGACAAACACTTGGATCGCCAGGGGCAACACTCCAGTCCCAGACTTATTTCAGGACATCTCAGAAGGAGTATACGCGCGAAATTGGTTGGGAGGAATGACCAACGGCGAGATGTTTACCTTCAGTGCGGGGGAGGCTTGGATGATTCGCAATGGCAAACTAGCCGAACCCGTCAGGGATGTAACTCTTTCGGGTAATGTGTTTAAAACCTTGGCTAATATTGAAGCGATCGGCGATGATTTTTATTGGGATGAATCTGGTGGCTGTGGCAAAGGAGGACAATCGGGTTTAGCTGTTGGTTGCGGTGGCCCTAGTTTGAGAATTAAGGAGGTAACAATTGGAGGCAATTGCGATTAATCAAGCTGGATTGAACTAGAATTTATTTATGGCACTTTTTCTGTAATCTAGGTTACAATGCCAGACAAATAAGAAAAAACCCAGTCAAAAAACTGGGTTCTGGAGCAAGGTTGAAAAATTGGCTAGTTATGAAGTGTGTTTTTAACTAGTCCAAGGTCAAAAACTCGTTTACCGTACGATTTATCTAGCAACAAAAATTATCATCTAATTTTTAGAACCAAATTACAACAGTATATTTACGAGGATTTGATGTCAAATCCTTTTTTTTTAGTTGTTTTTACCGATCTCGGCACAATAGACTCGATCGGAAAAACTAAGTTACTGTTAGTTTGGTAACAAATTTACAGTATCGGTTGCGAATTGAACGCAAATTCTTTCAATTGTTTTGCTGGTAGTAGCGATATTTAAATTGACAATTGTTCCCTCGTTAGTTCGGATCGAAGCTCGATCGGGAGCCTTGCGATCGTAAACGAAGTTATAACCATGATTAATCGCGTACTTATTAGCTACAGCGGGAGATTTACCGAGCAAATTTTGCCAATCATCAAACTCTGGATCGAATGCAGTCCGATCTTGCGTACAAACTGAAGAGTTTTCGGTGTTATTAGGTCGATCCTGGGGGCGATCTGACTCTCTGGTAGCAGTGCGATCGCTTTTAGGCCGGTCGAGGGCGTTTCTAGAAGATAAATTAGCCCGACGCTGGCGGATATTGGCAAAAACTTGGGGTTCGGGGCGTAATTCTGGTTCAAAAACTATCTCATCATCATTATGCATTACCGATGAGTAATAGCGATCGCCATCTTTACCGACAAAATAGGTTGTCTTACCATCGGTAGCTTGAAAAACCTTGCCTCCAAAAACTACTTCAGCAGGGATTAACAAATCATTTTCTAGATTGGATTTAGACTGTCGATAATAATAAAAATCATCTCCAAACTGACAAATATTAATGTAATAATTTTCCGTTTCAAAGCTGTAAACTTCTTGATAGCTAACCTCTATTCCTTGACAACTTAGCATTTTTTGTGCTAATAAATTAGTTGTTTTTTGATAATTAGCTTCTAAATAATTATGATTTGAACTAAATTCAAGTTTTCTTTTTTGGCTAGCAAAGCAGGGAAAAACACTTCCACTATAAAAACAAATAATAACTATTAGTAAGACCGCTTGCTGGCACCAACTGATTAGGGCAAAGCTCATCTCAATCGCCAAAATATTAAACTTAGTGTTTACTCAATAACCGACGTATACTTCACGCTTACAAATAATTTTTAAAATATTAAGCCTTTAGTATCTACACTTTTTCAGTCTAAACTCAAAGAGTAAAGAGTTAGACAATGCTTTTCCCTTGCCAAATAGAAAATTCTCTATTGTAAACTTTAAAGGTAATATCCAGATAGAATAAAAGGTTATTACTACCTAAGACTGATAACAATGGCTTTTTTACCACAGCATAAACCCAAAAAAATGTCTCTAGGTCCTCTAGAAACAGAAATTCTAGAGATAGTTTGGAGATTAAAAGTAGTAACGGTTAGAAACGTCCACGACTATATACTGCAAGATCCCAATCGGGAATTAGCTTATACCTCGGTAACAACAGTGCTGCGTCGCTTAACTAAAAAAGGTTGGCTTAAATGTAGCAAAAAAGATAGAGCCTTTTCTTGGCAAGCTTTAGTTTCGGCAGAACAAGCTAAGGCTCTTCAAGCTTATGAAAAACTAAATGGCTTTTTAGCTGTCAGCAATCCCGATGTAGTGGCTTCCTTTGCCGATAGTCTAGATACTGCTAGTTTAGAACAAATTGAGGCGATCGCAGCTCGTCTTAATGCCGTACGTCGTCAGAGGGAGGAGCAATCATGATGCACTTATGGGTTATCTTGGGCGTAGTCATTACTGCTTGGATAATACGCTGTCAATCTATATCTTCGACTGCAACTTGGTCTGAGCGATGGTATAGAAGTTTATTTTTATTAACATTTCCCTCGTTACTAATCTTAACAAGTGCGATCGCCATACTCTATATGGGTTGTCATGGAGCGATGTTAGGAATTCAGGTAGGCTCTTGGGGATGTGCTGTAGCAGCTAGCATCCTTCTGTTTGCCTTGGGTTGTTTGGTCAAGTTAACTTATCAAGGAAATCGCTCTCTGGCTCGACTGGATAATTATCCCCAACAACAAATCGGGACAACCACAGCTAGAATTATCGACCTAGAGTTACCCTACAGCGCGCAAATTGGCTTTTGGCAACCTAAGTTAGTAGTTAGTCGTGGTTTACTCAATACCCTGGATCTAGAACACTTAGATGCTGTTTTAGCCCACGAACAAGCCCACTTATATTATCGCGATACTTTTTGGTTTTTCTGGTTAGGCTGGATTAAAGCGATAAGCTGCTGGCTACCAAATACAGAAGCAATCTGGCAAGAACTGATCTTACTGCGAGAATTAAGAGCAGATGACAAAGCAGCCCGAGAAGTAGACTTTTTATTGTTAGCGGAATCTCTGCTGGCGGTAGCTCAAGCACCTTTAGAATCTTCTTTTTGTAGTGCTAGCTTTAACGATGATGCCCTCGGCGATCGCTTGCAGGAAAGAATTGATTTTTTGTTGGCAGAAACTCAACCCGTTGCACCCAATCATTGGCAAAATTGGAGTTGGGTATGTTTAGTATTTTTACCTCTGTTGACTATTCCCTTGCATTATTAAATTCACCGCCTGGGATGAATTGAGCTTTCCTTGGTCAAGAATTGTAATCGCAGTTATTGGGGACATATTTCAGCTTGTATGTCTTATTACCATAAGAAGCAGAATTAAGGGATAAATTATAGCATCAGGTATGGATAGGGTTCGTGCTTCTAGGTCAGGTATTGAGAACTATCAAGCGGTTAAAATTGCCAGAGCGATCGCGAGCCAATTTTGAGTCTTATGGTGAGGAAGTTAAAGGTATGTTGATAGTAGTCAAAAATATTACCTTGCTTGTAAATTAAATTAATGCTTATTGGTAAAGTTTTATTAAAGCGATATCAGATCGTTGAAGAAATTGGTAGTGGTGGTTTTGGACATACCTATAAAGCAATTGATACTGCTTTTCCTGGCAAACCTCATTGTGTAGTCAAACACTTAAGTCCTCACAATGACGATTCCAGAGCTTTGGAAATAGCTAAAAGACTATTTGAAACTGAAGCAACGGTTCTATCTCGTTTGGGAGAACATGACCAAATTCCCCGCCTTTTTTCTTATTTTGAGGAAGATGGGGAATTTTATCTGGTACAGGAATTAATTAAAGGACATACTCTAAGTAGGGAATTTCAATCGGGTCGCAGATGGAGTGAAGAGGAAACAGTTGATTTTCTGCGAGAATTGCTAGAAATATTATCTGTGGTACATCAAGAAAATACTATTCATCGCGATCTTAAGCCAGCTAACATAATGCGTCGAGAGGACGATGGTAAATTAGTTTTGATTGATTTTGGTGCGGTCAAAGAAATCTTAACCGTAGATCGAGATGGTCAGACAGATTCCACTGTGGGAATTGGCAGTCTTACTTATATGCCTCTCGAACAAGCTAGAGGAAGACCTGGAAAATACAGCGATGTTTATACTGTAGGAATGTTAGGAGTTCAGGCTCTTACGGGTTTAGCATCGTCAGACCTACCACACGATCCACAGAGGTTTAGAGAAATTTTAATTGAAGAACAGATCGAAATTAGTTCAGAACTAGAATCTGTCCTCTGTACGATGATTAGCTACCAACCTACAGACCGCTTTGCTGATGCAACAGAAGCTTTATATGCACTTCCTTTTCCAGAACCCGAATCACCAGAACCAACTCCTCCTTCCGAACCCACGCCAGAACCTATTTCCTCTCCTCAACCGTTAGAACCAACTGTTCCTATAAATCGAGCTAATTTCCCCAAGAAATTACTGTTGGGTGTATTAGGTGCGACTGCTTTAATTGGTGCTGCGGGAGTTTATGCTTTTAAATCCCTCGACCAGCCCAATTATGCTCGATTAGAAACTTATTTACAGAACCAAGAATGGGAACAAGCCAATACCGAAACTGACCAACTCATTTTAGAGGTAGCAGGAGAAAACAGTGCTTTAGATGCCGAATCTAGTAATAACTTGTCCTGTAAAGCCCT
>JASJEI010000242.1 GCA_030064795.1 Pleurocapsa sp. MO_226.B13
AACCATTACTATTTTCCTCGGTCTTGTTCAATATATTCCGAAGTTTCCCAACCAAGTTATTATGACTTTCGGTTTCCTCTATGCTATCTGAATCCCATAACTCGGCAACAGTAGCAAGCTCTTGGGCTGTAATTGTTTCTAATACTGTCTTTACAGCTAATTTAGCTCCAATATCGCTATATCTAGCACTACCAGCCCCATCTGCCACTGCTCCAATTAGGGCATTGTTAATAATTTTATAACCGCCATAATCCTGACAAGACATCTGCTGTTTTTGATGACTCGTCCCAATTGCCGAACGAGCTATTGCTTTCCAATTCATTAATCTTTTTCCCTATCAAGAAAAATTTAGTATCAAAGTTATCTTGCCCAAGTCCCCCAATTTACCCCCAAGATTGGGGGTCACGGGGGCAGGGGATTTAGGGGGCTTTCCCTCAATTAATTTGACCTACACAACCTATGTGGCAATTTGACCCCAACCAACGGCAGGTAATGCCACCATCGAACCACCGACTTTACTTCCTGAAACTCGTTTCATAGAGGTAGATAGCCATTGGAACATCGAAGTAAAATCTAGACCATTAAGCAGTACAGGAGGACGCTCTGGTAAAGCAATTTGTCTTAACTTGTTCATATCTGCCCCTTCTACACCCACAGCAAAAAACAACATTCTGCGTTGCGCTTCTGCTTCTCTGACTCTGTAAGCTGCATTCTGCCAACTATCAGTAGGCGCACCATCGGTAATTAAGAACACCCAAGGGCGATAATATTGAATCCCATTGTTTTTGTAAGTTTCTTTGCGCTGTTCCAATAAATCCAAAGCATACTCAATAGCTTCCCCCATTGGCGTAACACCGTCTGCGGTTAGCCTGGGTGGAGTAAAATTATCAATAGTCACAAAATCTTGAGTCAATCGCACGGGGCCAAAAGTTACTAATGCTACTTCTACTCGCAAAGACGCTATTTCGTCTTTGTATACATCCTTTTGAAAAGCAGCTAGCCCCATATTTAAAGCCTCAATTGGTTCTCCCGACATCGAACCAGAAGTATCGCATAACAAAATTACTGGGCAACGAGGTTCTGGGTTTTCCACAAACTCTGGTAATCCTATAGGCATCTTTTATTCTCCATGTTCTAAGTTGGTTTAATTTAAATAATTTGAGAATTGATCGGGGCTTAGAAAATTAATCTGCCCAGCTACCGTTTTTAGGATGCCCAATTTTGTATTGAAATATTTATTTTCGGGATAATTTATCCGATCGCAGGGGCTGTGATTTAACAAGGGTTTATGTTTCGAGGTTTCCTTGGAATGCTATAAACAGTCATCTACATTTCCCGAAATAATATTGCGATCGCGCCAATCCCTCGTACCAATTAGGTTATTATGCTAAATCCGATTACAAAAATATTTAAAAAAATAGATAGATCGTAGAGACGTAATATATTACGTCTCTACAAGGTTGGAAAAATAAGAGATCGCTCGTGTAAAGAATTACCGCTCGTCGCTAACTATTCTTTTTCTACAGCCTGTTGTTTTTCTCTATTATTTATTTTCCACAGTAGACCCGAAACCAGGTTGGTAATAATATGAGCTATTACAGGAACGAGTAAATTACCCGTAACTAAAGCACAATAACCCAAGGCAAAACCGACGATAGTTGCCCAAACTACATAGGGCCACTGTCCCGCACCACTGAGGTGCAAAACTCCAAACAACAAGCTAGAGACTAACACCGCAAATATATTTAAACCCAAAGCAGGCAGCATTACTCCTCGAAATAGTAGTTCTTCGCTCAATCCTGGCAATAGTCCCAACCAAATTAGATCTGTCCACATTAACGGCTTGATTACTAGCTCTAGGTAAAAATCAGCACTGCGACGATATGCTGGCCACAGACGATAAATCAGACTGCTAGCGATAGTAATACCCAATGCCAGTCCTAAACTCCAGAGCAAGGCTTGAGAACTAAACTGAATCGATAGTAGCTGAATTGCTCCCAACTTTTGCCAAATTTTGGCGATCGCCAATAAGAAAACGGCAGTGATACCCATAAATACTAAAATCTGGGTACGGGTTAAAGGTTCGAGTTCGGAATTGTTAGGATTTACCACGGTTTTTTTATAAACAACGAAGTGAGGATAGATCGGGATTCAGAACTTGAGGATTAATACCAGCCCGACGAGCCACTAAAACTCCTAAAGCTTCCAAATAAGAATTGACCTTAGTTACTTTAATTCCCAACGGCTCTGGAGGGACGTTGATTTGAGTTGAGTTGTTAGTAACAGCAATAATTTCGGTTGGGGAATTGCTAAAGCTGAAAACGGCACTCCCTCCACAGGCATTATAAGGAACGATCGCAGCATTTACCGATCGCGACCAAATGGTGTCTACAGAGAAAGATTGAGACTGGGTAACAAATTGAGGGGCGCGACTCAAACCTACCAGTACGCAGGGTAAAAAGGTATAGCCTAATTCTTCAGCAGCAGCGCGAGGAGCTACTTCGGGATCTACAGGCAAGGGTTCTAGCGCGGGAGCGTGGGCAGCAGGTATCTGAAAGTGGCGTACGATCGAATGGGAAATCACTGCTTCTGCTCCAGCAAGACAGTCTACCCCAGATCCGTGTCGATAGTTTTGTAGTTCAACACTGCCATTGTCGTCGGGAAAACGAGCTACGACGGCGATCGCTTCTGCACCTCCCCGATCGATTAGCTTCTCTGCTGCCCTCAGCAAACTACCAGGATTGCCAATTGTTCCCCAACTTGCCCCAGAGCGAGCAGTACGCAATTCTACCTCTAAGGGAGCATCAGTAACCACATAGTCAGTTAAACTCAATCCCAAAGTTGCTCTTACCGCATCTGCTGCCTGAAGATGTCGTAGACGCAATTGCGATTCTATACCCCGATCTAGCAGTAATCCAATTTTGTTTTGTCCCACAGGACGCAAACCCCATTCTCTGGCTGCAAAACGGTCTAAACCATAGCCCTCAACATAATAAGTATTATCCAAGGGCCAATATAACTGTGCGCCGTTGAGAACATTGGGATGAGTAATTAGGCGATCGCTAATTTGCGCAATTGCCCTGGCCACTGGTAGAGCATCTCCTGCATAACCACCGATAGCTGCCCCCACTCCTGTGGGAACAATAAGAACAACAGTAAAGATCGACATAAACTTATTGACAGTCTGGGACTAAAAATTTAGCTTTCTTTGGTCACAATGGCTTCTACCATTGCTGTTTGCTTGTCTTTATCTATTTGAGTAACGGCCCAGCGCAAAGGTTTGCCTTCTTTTTCTAACCGCGATTCAATTTTTTGTTGAAGTTCTACTGGTGTTTTTTGGAGGTCGATTTCGGCGGTAATAAAGTGAGTAGTCATTAATCTTTGCTTTAGCTAATAGTAAACATTTTCTACTTTAAGATGTACAGATTATAAAATAGAAGGTAATAGTTAATATTTTTTTATTATTTATTACTCGCTCTAGAGTTTTCTCAACATTTAGCCGAATTTAATTTTTAGCCGACAGCAACTGATGGCGGGCGATCGCTCTTTTAGTGGGAAATTCTCGCTCGGAAATTAACTTGGTTTCTCGGATAAGAGGATAAGTTTTTTTTAGACATAATTAATCATTTTTGGGGAAATCACAGGTTTTATTATGAAATATATCAGCTTATTTTTAATTAGTTTAAATATTTGGCTTTTTACTGCTGCGACTTTAGTAGAAGCTTCTACACCAAAAAATAGCAATAGTAAGGCTAATTTAATTAGTCAGGTAGACGAAGAAACAACTAATTCCTCAGCAGACTCCGAAGCAAAAGAAACTGAAGAAGATGACTCAAAAGAAGATTCAGAAACAGAAACAGTCAATGAACCTACCCCCGAAGAAATTGCTCGCTTAAAAAAATTAGCGGGAGCAGATCGATTATATTTATCTGGCTACAAAGCCGATGCAGCCAAACTATATCGCCAGGCAAAGGAAGTTTGGCAACTCGAACTAGCAGTAGGAACTCCAAAAGAAGAATCAGTAGCAGCTTTTGACGATCCCGCCCAACTAAGTCCCGCAGGCAAAGTATTTTGGCGCAATTATCAAGAGGGCAAACAACAGCAACTAGAAAGTAAAATTCTTAGTGCTTTAAAACTTCTCACCACTAGAGAGCCACAGTTTATCCCTGGTCATATCCACTATGCTCAAATGCTCCGACAATACGAACGAGAAGCAGAAGCGGTAGCAGCACTAAACAAAGCGGTTAATCGCTATCCTAGCCAACCAAAGTTAGTTAAAGCCAAAATAGATGCTCATATTGCCGAGGAAGAATGGTTGGATGCCTCTGTCCTGGCGCGTCAGTTTGCTTTATTTAATCCCGATCTCCCCGAAGCAGAAAAATTCGCTCGCCTAGCCGAAGAATATCTAGAAGAATATCAAAGCGATCTCCGCTCCGACATAGCTTTAAATGCAGTCGGAAGTGCGATCGCTGGTACGGTAGGATTTGTTTTAACTGGTAGTTTATTTGGGCCGCTCTCGGCATTAGAAACCACATCTATGTTGCTCAGAGGAGAGTCAGCAATAGGAGAAGCTAGTGTACGGCAAGCCAAACGACAGTTACCTTTGGTGGAAGATGAAAGGATTCTTCAGTATGTAGACGAAATAGGTCAAAAAGTTGCTGCTGCTTCGGGGAGAAATGAGTTTGACTATGACTTCTATGTAATTATGGACGATAGCCTCAATGCCTTTGCCCTTCCAGGAGGTAAGATATTTGTCCACGCTGGTGCAATTATGAAAACTGACTCGGAAGCGGAGTTAGCAGGGTTATTAGCTCATGAAGTGGCTCATGCAGCTTTGTCTCATGGTTTTCAGTTGGTAACACAGGGGAATTTTACGGCAAATATCGTCAGGCATATTCCCTATGTGGGCAATGCAGCCAGCGGCCTGATTGTCTTGAATTATAGTCGGGAGATGGAAAGGCAAGCAGATATTTTTGGCACGAGGATTTTGGTTAATTCTGGTTATGCTGCCGATGGAGTCCGTAATTTGATGGTTAAGTTACATGAATCTCATCAAGAGGAAGAAAATTCCGAACCTCCCGAATGGCTTTCTAGTCACCCCAACAGCAAGCAAAGAATACGCTACATGGAAAAATTAATTGTCGATAACAATCTCGATCGCTTTACCTACGAAGGTGTACCTCGCCATCAGTCAGTCAAATACTTAGTCAAAGAGCAATGGGAAGAGTATGAAGAATGTGCTGAAGATGTCTATACCATTGAAGAAGCCAGAGAATGCGTGCCAGAGCGAGATTGGGCGGAAAAACCAGAGTTAGATCGAGAAAGCGATCGCGATTTGGAAAACCAGGATGCTGAAGTTGAAGCTGAAACAGACTAATATCAAGGGCGATCGAACAGTTAAATGTTTTGGCTTGGGAATTTAGGGATTTGCGGTGCCCCCATTCGCACCCTTCGGGTATAAAGGGATAAACGACCCTGCGGATTTTTAATCCGCCAAACAAAGGCGTAATTCCCCATGTATGCCCTAAAGGATTAGTTGCGGCGAACTATGCGCCTTACTTTCGGTCACGCACGCCTGACAGGGGATTAAGGAACAATTTGATTCAAAGTCTTCGTAGGGTAGGCAAACGATCCTACCAGTTAATGGCTATTGGATCGCAAGCTTGCTCATTGCCCACCAAAAATCCCTCGATACATTAAACACGGATCGCGGTGGGCATTAGAAAAATTATTGGTTGCCTTCGGCATATATGGCAATGCCCACCCTACGTTCTTTTTTATCTTGATTTTATAAATGCTCTTTTAGTTTTCAACACCTAACTTTACCAAGTCCTCAATCTGCTTAAGCTCATTATCTCCTGCTAGATAGCCAATACCGCGATGGAGATGCAAGCTAAATTGCTGTTTGAGAGTATCGGGGTCTGTTCCCAGTCGATCTTGGTGACAGCGTTGTTTGAGGGCGATTAACAGGATATCCGCCATTTCTCCACCAAAAACATTCCAGGCTATTTCCACCTTGCTGTCGGTTTTAATTGGCACGGGGGAAGGAACGCTTTCTTCGGCAAGAGAGCGACACAAAGCCCAACGACAGAGAACATTCCAGTGTTTAATTTTAGTAATGCGCTTGAGCTTAACTAACTGTTCTTCGGCAGCTTGAGAAATACGCACCCTTTCTATCGGACTATCCATATTTTCCCTCGATTGTTACTTCTGATATAAACTACGGGGATCTAAGGCATCCCGCAAACCATCCCCTAGTAAATTAAACGCCAAGACAGTGAGAATAATTAGTAATGCTGGAGGAATAATTAACCAGGGTTGTAATACTAAGATAGAAGCATTGGTAGCCGAGGATAATAAATTTCCCCAACTGGGATCTTTGGATTGAATACCAAGACCAATTAAGCTCAGAACTGATTCGGCAATAATAAAGCCTGGAACGGCTAAAGTGGCAGAGATAATTACATAGGTAGCTGTCTGAGGGAGAATGTGACGCACGATGATATAAAAAGGATTTGCTCCCATCGCGTTTGCTGCTTGCACGAATTCTTGTTCTTTGAGCGATAATACCTGCCCTCTAATCACCCTTGCTAAGCCCGACCAACTAATAAAAGAGGTAATCAGGACAATTAACAAGAAAGTTTGCGGGCTACTCAACCCAGGCGGAAGGACTGAAGCCAGAGCGATTAGAAGATATATACTTGGAATGGTCATCAAAACTTCTACCACCCGCATCAAAAACGCATCGATCCAACCTCCAAAATAGCCAGAAATACCACCTACTAACATCCCTATGGGAAAAGAAATAGCAATTCCCGCTAAGCCAATAAAGAGACTAATTCTTCCCCCAAACAATAAACGGCTAAACAAATCCCTACCCTGCTCGTCCGTACCGAGAATGTTAATCTTAGCCTCTCCCAAAGTACCAAATAAATGTCTTCTTAAAGGAATACCAGGGAAAATCGTGACTGACTCAAACTTGGGGGGTAAAGGTAAAGAGATTTCTAAGAAATTATAAGCACTTCCCTGGACAAATAAAGCAATGGGAGCGGGATTATCTTGGTCGATAATTAACAGGCGATCGCCCGTTTCCAGATCGGTTGTGCCTTGAGTTGTCGGATAAACAAAGGGAGCAGTCAGGTTTCCCTCGGTGTCGCGCCAGTGTATGGCAGTAGGTGGCAACAAAGAACCATCATCCTGAGAAGCATAAGGGGAATAGGGTGCAATAAAATCGGCAAAAATAGCAGCAAAATAGAGAACAATTAAGATTGTTGCCCCAAAACGCGCTAGGGAGTTTTTCTTCAGTTTCTGCCACCAGTTCATAAGCTCTAGCTATTAATTACAGTCTTGTTAATTTCAATCATTTCTCGTTCCTCATTCCTTTCAATTCACGGGACTAACTTTAGCTTTATATAATAATTTATCTTCCTGTTTATAGCCGACATAGCGAACTTCTACCAAATCTCCTGGCTGTGCAGTCCCTTTAATTAATTGATGATACTGAGGATTGTAGGCTAATTTTTCGCCCACAACTGCTATAGCCTCGACATTCCACTGCTTTAAAAGTTGTTCTACAGGTTCGAGCAATGCCAACAATCTGATTGCAGGTAATTGGGGATTTTTGCGCACTGCTGTAACGGCGGTGGGCCATTGTAATAACCAAGATTCAATAGTTTCGATACTGGCTTTTTGAAATTCTGCTGCTAAAGATTCTTGCTGCTGAAGCATTTCTTGCTGGAGTTTTTGATATTCTCTTTGACAAGCAATCAAAGCGGAATTGGCTTCGGAAGTTTCTTGCTCAACATTTGTTAAAGATTGTTCGCTAAAAGTTTCCACTAAGTTATCAATAGACACATTTAAGGCTTTAGCAATTTTGGCGATCGCACCGACTGAGATATTTAAGATTAAACCCCGTTGTATTCTAATTATCTGCAATCGAGCCACGCCAGATTTTTGACTCAGTTCATAGATATCGGCTATGTCTACCTGTCGCATCAAATCTTGTAACAGTTGTTTATTAGTTTCGTATGAATATTGATTCATCGTTGTTTAGGGAGCAAAATTAATCGTAGATCGATATAAAAATTATTATTGACTAGCTACTAAATTAAATTCAGAGTAATAATATCAATAATAGATGCAAACGAGTAAGCAATTAATTATCTATATCGCTATATTCATCTCTAGATTCACGTATAGTTAAAGTTAAAAATCGTTATGAAAGCCAGTCAACTGTTAAAGTTTTACGAGCAAGGCTACAGAGATTTTACAGGAGTCGATCTAAGAGGGGCAGATTTATCGGGAGTGATGTTAATCTCCGTCAACCTGACGGGAGCTAACTTAATAGGGGCAAATTTGAGCCGTGCTTTTTTAACTAAGTCAGATTTAAGTGAGGCGAGTCTCAACTGGGCAAATCTCAGCTACGCCAAAATGAGCGAGACTAATCTATCAGCAGCAGATTTGACCAAAGCTAATTTAACTGGTGCTTTTATGGTTAAATCAGAGCTTGAAGCAGCAAAGCTGAGTGGGGCAAATCTTTCTCATACCAATCTGCGAGCTTCCAACTTATCCGCAGCCAACATTTGCGGAGCAAAATTGCAGAAAGTTAATTTAAGACAGGCAAATCTCAATCGAGTTAACTTTAATTGGGCAAATTTGTATGAAGGTAGATTGACTGGAGCGCAGCTACAAAATGTTTCTTTAACTGATGTCAATCTCAGTCAAACATTTTTGCTCGATGTCGATCTGAGTGGGGCAGATTTAACAGGGATTAATCTCAGTCAAGCTAAGCTATCGAGAGCCAATCTGAGTAATGCGAATTTAAGTAACGCCAATCTGGAAGCTGCTCGACTCATAGAAGTTAATCTGAGTAATGCGAATTTAAGCCAAGCCAATCTAGAAACGGCTCGGTTGAGGAAAGGAAATTTAGATCGTGCTAACTTGACTAGGGCTAATTTAGCTAATGCGGACTTGCGCGAAGCTTCTTTAAAGCAGGCAGACTTGAGCTATGCCGATCTTACTCAAGCAAATCTGGATAATGCCGATTTGGAACTAGCTGTTTTGCGCCACACTATTTTAGACGAGCGTGATTCGCGGGCAACAAAAGTGGCAGAATATTACCCCGCCTGTGCATTGCAGCCTCAAATTCAAATGGCTTAAGCTAGAGATATCAATCATGGAAGAAAATTCGAGTCAATATGTAGTTGTGTTGGTAACTGTGGCTTCGTTACAACAAGGAGAAGCGATCGCCCGAACGCTTCTGGACGAGAAACTAGCAGCTTGCATTAATGTCTTTCCCGTTGATTCTTGGTATTTGTGGCAAGGTAGTATCTCTAGCGAACGCGAATATCAGTTGACGATCAAAACTGACATCAATCTATTTTCTCAATTGGCAGATAAAATAAAAACACTCCATGATTACGAAGTGCCAGAAATTATTGCTCTACCAATTGTTGCTGGCTCTAAGCCCTACCTGAACTGGCTTGGCGACAACCTCAAACAACCATAGTGTAGTCTTATTTCAATCGGCAATAGCTTTTAATAGCTAGTCATCAAAACGAATAATATCGTCATCTCCCAGATATTCGCCATTTTGTACCTCAATCATAACCAAAGGAATTACTCCAGGATTTTCTACCCGATGAGCAGTATTCATAGGTACATAGGTAGATTGATTTTGCATGACGAGAGTTTCTTTACCATTACAAGTTACCTTGGCCGTGCCAGAAACTACAATCCAATGCTCGCTACGATGATAGTGCATCTGGGTACTCATGTGTTCCCCAGGTTTAATTTCGATGCGATTAATACAATACCTTTCTCCCCTGTCTAAAGACTCAACTCTGCCGTAAGGTGGAGTACGGGTTATCTCTTCTGTAGGAATAGAGATAGTCCCAGCATCATTTTTAATACCGTTTTCTTTATTCATAGTCAACTCCAGGCTATTACTTTTGTATTTCTTTTAGTTTAATTAAAGACAATGCGATCGGACAATTAAAGTTTTTCGGCTTTATAAGTATAAAAATTTCCTAAAATTCCAATAGTCTCTACTTGATAACTAGGTAAAGGAGGTGGTAAAGGCAAATCTGCCTGATAAATGCTAAACAGCATAAAGTTTTGTCGTTTTGTTTGTTGACTAACAACTTCTGCTAGATAAGGACTAGCAGTATTAACCAAAATATGACATTGACCTTCCAGCCAAACTCCTAATTCTTCTGCAACCTGAGTGCAAACCTTATCTTTAAATTGAGTTTTAAGCGCGACATCGGCATATCTTTTATAGCCTTGTTGTTTGGGATTAGTCAAAAAAGCGATCGCACCTAAGCTAACTAAAATAATTCCTACAATACTCGTACTTCTCAGCCTTGTCATCTGATTTCAAAATAATTTTTCCTTTAATTTTAGACGATTCAATCCAAATAGTAATAAGGGTGCTATAATGGAAAACTGACAAACGTGGCGGGCGTAGCCAAGTGGTTAAGGCAGTGGATTGTGGTTCCACCACTCGCGGGTTCGAGTCCCGTCGTCCGCCCTCTCTGAATAATTCTAATGATGAAGAGATAATAATGTAATCTCGGTTGAGAAGTGGCGATCGCACTACCGACAAATGACTTATCAGTCTTCTACAAAATAATCAAAATCAATTCTTTTGATTTCATAGCTTGCGATCGGCTTTACGCCAACATTATGCTGCTAAATTATTGACTCGGTTAATCTATTATCATTAAGTAAAATAATTTGGGTATCTCTGCGAGAAGATCGAAGCGACATTAATTATTTCAAATATTCTTGTTTTGATATATGGTCTTCTATATTTTGTAATATCTCTCTATAATTATATAATTATGATTATTTCAAGCGATCGCTTTTATCTAAATTCAATCTTCAATAAAATAATCAGAATCTATTTTCTTTACCTCATATCTAGCCACAGAAGTTACACCAACATTCTGCTCGATCATTAATTCGGCCAGGCGATCGCCATTGACTAAAATAATTTTACTATCAATGCGAGTCACATAATCAATAGCACCTTTACTAAAATCTGAAGTAGTTATAAATATTCCTTTTTTTGCACTTTGTCCTAACAACGCACCTGCAAACTTTTTTATTTCTGGTCTACTTTATCCCCTGCAAGTTTTAGCAAAGGTAACATAAGAGTTTGAAAATCAGGAATTGGCATTACTCAAAAAGTAAATTAAACGCTTAGTATCCATAATTCCCAAAATCCAATATTTTCGATCTTTCCTCTGCGCCTTGGCGACTTTGCGAGAGAAAAAAGGCAAGTATAAAACCCACCTCAAAAAAATATATGTAACTGTAAGATAGGCAAATAATTAAATTTAGAGATTACGATTCAATCGTATATTTTATACCTCAAAAAACTACTCAACTGATGTTGTATAAGATTTTATTCCTGCTTCTCTCAAGCTTGATACATATTGTTCTGCTTCAATACCATTTCCAGTCCAAACTACAGCAATGTCCACGCTACTAAGAGTTAACCCAGCATTTTAGTCGATCATAATTGTTCAAACGGATTTGATATTATTACTCATAGACTTCCTAGAGTATCGGTGCGAGCAAACGGGATACCCTAGCAGCTAACTTAAACCAAAAGGGTTTTTTAGGATAAGTATTGAGATCGATTAAACCAGAACTACTTAGGTCTTCTTTTAACATGGTTTCAACCTCTGGAATAAAATGACTATCGAGGGAAAAGGTCATTACTTCAAAATTCAGAAAAAAGGAACGATTATCGAGATTGACTGTACCCACTCCTGCAATGTCATCATCGATCAAAATCACCTTTTGGTGCATAAATCCAGACTGATAGCGATAGAGCTTAATTCCTACAGCTTGTAGCTCGGTATAGTAAGAAAAAGAACAGAAATAGACAGTCAAATGATCGGGGCGATCGGGTAGGATGATTCGCACATCCACACCGCGCAGAGCAGCTAATTTAAGAGCATTGACAATAGAATTATCGGGAACAAAATAAGGACTAGCAATCCAAATGCGGTTTTGCGATCGCTCGATCAGATTCAAAAAAAATAGATTGCAGTTGTCTAAACGATCTGCTGGCCCTGTTGGTAGAATCAGTGCGGTTTGATTGCGACTCTGTTGTTGTACTTGCCAACAAACTTGAGGAATTTTTCTAGTTACCCAATACCAGTCTCCTAAAAAAACACTTTGCAGACATTGAACCGCAGCCCCCTGAATTTTAAGATGGGTATCTCGCCAAGAACCAAAATGGGAATCTTTGCCTAAATATTCATCACCAATGTTTAAACCACCCATAAAGGCAACACGACCATCGACAATCAAAATTTTGCGATGATTGCGAAAGTTAATTTGAAAGCGATTACCTTTTCTTCTAGTGCTACCAAAACCCTTAACTTCGATACCATGCTGGCGTAAAGACTTGAGATATTTGCGGGATAGTTTGCGCGAGCCAATTTTGTCGTAGAGTAGTTTGATTCTTACTCCTTGCTTGGCTTTATCGATTAGAGCTTGTTTAAACTCGTTACCGATGCGATCGCGATGGATAATATAGGACTGCAACAAAATATAGTCTTGAGCTTCGGCGATCGCCCCTAGCATTTCGCTATAGGTTTGCTGACCATTAATCAGCAATTCCAATTCATTCCCCATGGTAAAGGGCAAAGGGGTGCATACCTCGGTAAGTTTTTCTAGAGCTTCAAATTTGCTTGGAAGTACGGCTTTAAATTCCAGAATATTGCTATAGACGCGACTGACCAATTGATATTGCTCTCGATAGGCAGCCTGTAACGCCTGGGCATATGCTAAAAACTCATTTTTGCCTAAAACTAAATATAGAGGAATTGCCAACCAAGGAAAAGTAATCAAGGAAATTCCCCAAGCGACTGCACCGCGAGACGAACGCACTACCATCACGGCATGAGCAGCAGCAATTATCCCCAAACCATGTACGATTACCGTGACTAAACTATAGATAGAAACGAGATTAATCGCTGCTAGCATAGATTTTTAAAGATAAGAAAGTTCTACTAGCAAGGGATTGTGATCGGAGGAAGAAATGCGATCGATTACTTTGGCACTGGCGGTTTTTTGTCTAAATCCTCGGTAAAAAATATAGTCTAGGGGTGGGGAGAATAAAAAGCGTTTGATTTTTTGGGCTTCAATTGCGGGAAAAGTTACGGGAGTCAAACCCAATCTATTGGTCATTTGTAATAATCTCAACCATCGCGTTCGATTCCAGGTGTTAAAGTCTCCTGAAAAAATTACTGCTCCTTGATGTTGGGAGATTACCGCTTCTATTTCTTGTAATTGTGCCTGAAACTTGCTGGTTTCGACAAAATTGATTAGATGGGTATTAACTGCTAAAAGAGTTGGACATTCGTTACCCAGGGAATATTCGACAAATAGAGAAACTTTCGGTGTTTTGGTTATGGGTTCTTGGTGTTGAGTAATTTTAGCTTGACTGCCAAGGCGATCGGCTTTGGTGGCAGTTAAGACTCCTGAATAGGTATTATTAAAATTGTCAATTAAGTTAGGGGCAAAGCTCCAGCCCATTGATTCTAGTTCGGGAATTTGTCGTTCGAGGGCGCAAAGACGAACTTCTTGCAAAAAAATCTTATCTGGTTGATGTTGGGCGACAATTGCCAAAAAATCTGCACTCCACTGGCGTTCTCGATTGTTTTTCGCAATATTCCAACTTAAGACTTTAATTGAATTGCCTTGACCAGCCAATGGTCGAGAAAGAACTTTTTCGATAGTTGTCTCTGTTACCTTGCCAAATCTGTGGGTGGGGCTAAACTGTTTGAGATAAGATAGGGGGCTTGATTCTTGTAGCTCGAACATTAGTGGGCTGTGAGAGTAGTTTGACTTTAAGCTAGTCTAGCACTTAGAAAACGAGCGATAATATTTTCGCGCCTAATTTAAGATAGATGCAATTCCAGGCGATCGCAATTAATAGTCCAGCATCTCAGCTAATCCCAGCCAGTTTAATTGCTGCCTTAAGTCTTATTGAGACTGATAACTTTTATCGATAATCCAATCTTCATGGGCAAATTTAAATTCGGTTTTGCTAATTGCCTTTTGTTCTAATAACCAACGTAACCGTTCGGTTTGTTGCTGCCGATTCTGGTTATGATTAATGTAAAAATATTTTTCTCTGAGGTATTGCTTGCGCTGATGCCAAAGCTGCTTGAGAAAATTTTCCAGAATTTTACGATTGGGTTTATTTTTGATAAAAATAATTTTCTTGCGGTCTACGGTATCTATTACTATATAGCTTTGTTGCTTAACTTGATACAAAATTCCAAACAAGAGTGCAACTATAGCTGGAAAAAGAGCATGAATAAACCCGCTATTAAGAATAAAACTTTGGAGTAAAACACAACCAGCCGAACTCATGGCTATAATAGTGATGAATAATAACTTATAATTTTTGTAGCAGCGTATTTGAGCTTCACTTTTGAGTTTTTCATAAGATATGTAATTTTCATACTCTCCCTCTGGGTTTTTTAGATAAAGTTTGATCTTATTTGGTAATAAAAAAAAGCTTCTTTTTTCTAACAATGTTTTTTGATGTAATTCCATTTACCCCAGCCTTAACTCTGACATAGAATTGAACAGTAGACAATAAAGATACACTCTATTATGATTTTAAACCGAGAGTGAGTAGAGATTCTAAACTTTTATCTTAAAACCAAGCTTATTAATATTTTTTAGGCAACTAATAAAATGAGTATTAAGATTATTGCCTACATTTATAGTAATGCCTTACTCGAAACGATTCCCAGCCCAACAATCTGGGGTTGGGAAATAGATCGGGTTTATCAGGACTTAAGCGATCGCCAAGAATTAGAGCGACTAATTAAAGATTGTAGACTAAATCCACCAGATTATTTACTAATTCGTCAACTTGAAGAGTTGGGAGATAATATAAAGAGCGTCAGCGATCGCCTCCAACAATTGGAATCTTTGGGGATCGAAATCATTACCACGCAACAAGATTACTCTTCTTCGGAGTTTAATCGACTTGACAATCTAGAACAAAAAAATAATCTCGGCAAATTACTCCATCAAATCCAAGCAAACAAGCTCAATACTAAACTTAAAGAAGGTCATGCTCGCAATCGTTTAAAAATCTTGCCACCGCCAGGAAAAGCTCCTTATGGTTATCGTCGCGGACAAGATAAATATATTATCGATAAAAGTACTGCTCCTGTAGTTAAAGATTTTTTTGAAAGATTTCTTTTATTTGGCTCTTTGCGCGGTGCAGTCAGATATTTAGAAAAGCGATATGGCAAAAAAATCTCTCCTTCTACTGGTCGAAATTGGTTAACTAATCCCGTATATCGCGGAGATTTGAAATATAAAAATCGGGATCTAATTTCCAATACTCACACACCAATTATTAACCGCGAAGAAGCAGCCCAAATAGACCGTCTACTACGTAGAAATAGCCGTTTAGCTCCACGCACCGCTAGCGCCCCCCGTTCTTTGGCGGGATTGGTTAGCTGTTATGAATGTCAGTTAGCCATGAAAATCACCCGCGTTACTCAACACCAAAAGCAACAGGAATATCTATATTTACGCTGTCAAAATTGTCCGCAAAATCCTAAATGTAAAGCAATATCTTATGCAGGAGTTTTAGAACAAACTATTAATAAGATTTGTGATGAGCTTCCTGTAGCTGTAGCTCGATTAAATTTAGTCGATAACTCGGCTTTAGAAACCAAACTAAAACAAACAATGCAGCAAAAACAAGCTATTCTGGCTGGGCTTCCCAGATTACTAGAACAAGGAATTTTAGATCGAGAAACTCTAGCTTTGCGCAACTATAAATTGCGTACTGAAATATCTCAAATAGAAAACAAAATTGCTCAACTTCCTCCAGGTAATTTAAAGGCGATCGCCTCGGCAGTATCTCTACCCCAATTTTGGCTAGATTTATCGGAAGCAGAAAGACGTTTTTATTTTCGCGAATTTATCAAACAAATTGAAATCGTTCATAATGATTCTCAATCGTGGAGTTTGCAATTGAAATTTATCTTCGGACAAATGGAGATCGTCTAAACTCTTAAACTTCTGTTTTGAAGTTAGTTTATTGTCGGGGAGATTTGGCAACCATCGGTACAAAACGAACGGGAATGGTGTCTTCTACAAATACCCGCTCTTTAGTTTTGGTTAGTATAGCTATTTTCTGATTCCATCTACCCACGGGAATGACCATCTTGCCGTCAATTGCCAACTGTTCGATTAGAGCTTGAGGTATATGTTTGGGGGCTGCGGTAACTATAATTGCGTTGTAGGGAGCGTGTTCTCTCCAGCCTTGGTATCCATCGCCAGTTTTAACTTCGATGTTCTGATAATTTAGTTCGCTAAGCAGTTGACGGGCATTTTCTGCCAATTGCGGAATAACCTCGACAGAATAGACCGATCCAGCTAACTCCCCTAATACTGCTGTCTGATATCCACAACCAGTACCAATTTCCAATACCCGATCGCCAGAAGAAATCTCAGCAGCCTCGCTCATATAAGCCACTATATAGGGCTGAGAAATGGTCTGACCATTACCGATGGGTAAAGGACGATCGCTGTAGGCTAAATCTCTCCAAGATGGATCGACGAATTGATGACGGGGTATTTTAGACATAGCTGCTAAGACTCGTCGGTCTTCAATCCCGCGATCGCGTAGCTGATATTGCACCATTTGCCCGCGCTGCACCTCAAATCGCTCCAACGCAGAGTTAAATTTTGGTCTGCTAAGTTCAGAGGGCTGAGAGTATCGTTCTGTTGCAGAGCTTGGTACGCACAGTAAGAGAACGCAACACAGAACGATCGCGATCGATGCCAATCCCCAATTCATAATTTTTCACCCCCTAACCAGGTTTTAGAATCGCCAGAGTACAATTCGGACTAAATCTCTAAGACCATCCCCTCGATTGAGATTGAGCCAATCTTGGCTTGCAGCCCGAACTTCCCAGTTTGAGCTTGAATTATCTCTTAGTTTCTCCACTGAGTCCGAGTAACTGGCAGAACTAGTTTCTGTCGCCCGTTCTGAGGAAGGGTCAATTGTATACTCTAAGCCTGAGTAATTGGGCTGTTCGCCAACGCTATAAGACCACGTAACCCAATTTCTGGCTATACTTCCATTTAAGTATTGGGCTGTAGATTTGGGAGTAGGAACTGTTTTTGCCACTGCGTTCGACGACCACAGCCAAACTCCCCCAGTTAGCAGTAAACCGAAAGTAGTTTTAAGTGTAGCGGTCATCAATTTGGAATCTGTCATAACGATCGCCTCCGTATTTAGAGCAATTTTCTCGAACCGTCACTCCTCAATCTCCAGAGAGATACTACTGTACTCTATCTATCTCTATTTTCGCTCAAAACGATGATGCCGCCGATGTATATTTGTTACTTATGGTCAGTGGTTAGTGGTTAGTGGTTAGTGGTTAGTGGTTGCTTCTTCCTCTGCTCCCTCATAGTAGGTTTTTAACAAACGGGTGAGTAAGCACTATAATTCAGTAGCAAAATCGATTGCTTGCGTACTTTTTTCTACTAAAAATGAACAGAAAGTTTCTCCCACCCCTCTTTATCTCCCCATCTCTCCAAAACAGTCAAATGTAACTCGTCTACCCTTGTGAGGTTTCCTCTGCCTTCTGCCTTCACCATTTAAGGTTTAAAAAGCTTAGTTTCCTTGAGATTACCATTGTTGTGATTAGATTTTGTTGCTTGGAGTTCTACTAGGGCATTAGCCAACACTTGCTCTATGCGATCGCAAAAGATAAACTCGATCTGTTGTCTGATATCTGCGGGAACGTCAACCAAATCTTTTTGATTGTGTCGGGGTAATATCACCCGTTTGATGCCGATGCGATGAGCAGCTAAAACTTTTTCTCTGACTCCTCCAATTGGTAAAACTTCTCCGCTGAGATTGATTTCTCCTGTCATTGCCGTGTCGTTACGGACTGGATTGTGCGTCAAT
>JASJEI010000231.1 GCA_030064795.1 Pleurocapsa sp. MO_226.B13
CTCTTAGCTCTTAGCTCTTAGCTCTTAGCTCTTAGCTTTCAAGACATTTCAAGCTTACTTATTCGCTACTGCGATCGCAATTATAGATTCAATCCAAATCTATATTTGGTGTTTGAAAATAAGTAGGACTCTACATATAGTAGTTGACTTTCACTCTTTTTTCTTAACTTGTCACCAATGGCTATTAGCTAATTGATTAGTAGATTTAGACCACTAATCAATTTAGACTCTTCATCACGTAGTGATAGAAGAGGGGACTCAAACCCAAGTTAATAGTTACGAGTTACGAGTTACGAGTTGAAACTAAGTGACCGATCGTACGCTATTAATAGCGGATAGTTTACTATTCCTGTTTGGATGAAGCACAAACTGGATTGCCTCCCTGGTCTGTAACGGAGAAAGCATCAAACTCCAGTCCTGAAAACTCCCCTGATACGTTAACTTGTTGATCTGCTGAGAGATAACTTGCGGTATTGTCTCCGCAAACATCCCAAGAATCTACTCTAAGGGTGCGCTCGCCTGTATTGAGTCGAAAGCCATCTTCCCAAACTCGCTCCACCGTACCAGTGAATGTATTACCTTGGGCATGGACAGCGGAATAAAAACCAGGAATAGCTAAACTTAAAAGCGTGATTTCGGCAAGTTTTAATCGTCTTATCATCTTGATTGTTATTAGTATTGAGTTTATTGAGTTTTACAAATAACGAGCTAGAAAATTAGTTTGAGATCGAATCGGCATCAAACTCTCCATCATCAAATTCTCCTGTTACCGTCAAGCGATCGCCAACGGCTACGTTATCTGCGGTATTGTCCCCATAGACATCCCAGGAATCTACCCTATGAGTGTCATCTCCAGTGTTGAGATTAAAGCCATCTTCCCAAACTTGCTCCACAGTACCAGTAATTGTAGTATCGTCGTCATCAGAAGCTATAGAGGTAGTAGGGATAGTTAGACCAATAAGAGCAATTCCGATAATAGTAAGTGGTTTGATAGTTTTCATCATGATTGATCTTAAGTTTTATTAAGTAAATGAGTAAAAAAAGGGTTATAGTTTATTTTTGGCTCTGATGGAGCTACCGCTAACAAGATTGTGAATTCTTAACTTTGCCAATCTCAATTACCTCTCCACTAGCGCGGATAATGCGGAAGGAATCAAAATCATAGTCTTCATATTCTCCTATTACTGTCACTTTTTCTCCGACAGTAAGGTGATTGCGCTCGTCCCAACAAAAACCTGAATCCACAATCAATTGTCCCGTACCATCATCCAAGATAAATTGGTTGCCTACGATACTTCGTACTACCCCCGCAGTGGTTGTCTCCGACGTAGGTTTCAAATTGCGGATGGGAATTGGTGTTTGAGGAATGGTTGTGAGGAATAGGTTGAAAGTAGAGGCTAATGTAAGAACTGCTGCTGCCGACATGATTTATTTTTTTTCTCGAGCAAAGTATTTAGATTCAACAGACAAAGCCAAGCTCAAAATAATAACTTCCGTATTTCAAGCCACCAAGGCGATCGCTCTAATTAGTTTTTTTGGGCTGCTATTTCTTTATATTTCTGAGTTATTGTCGAAATTGTATTTAATTCTGCTTCGGTTTTAGCCACCAGATTGAGAATCATTTGGTGAACCAAATTTTGCAATTCTTGGCTACTACTATTGGTGTCAATCTGATTAGAGATGAAATTTTGGGAGCTTTGGCTAGAGAGATTTTGAATTAGATTTCTCTCCCTGCTCATTTTATTGCTGTTAGAGATTGATGATTCAAGCATATGGTGAGTTTTCTTAGTCGTTTGGTTCTCGATTTTGATGTTAAACAATAAAAATGACCAAAAAATGACCACTTAAATTAATTTGCTTCAATCATCACCGAATGAGTTTAGCAATACTTATGTACTCATTAAATTCGGTTAAAAATTATGGCTCGAAGAACTTGGGAGTTGCGAACTAGGAGACTTGGGGACGGTTGAGATAGGGCAATATAATCCGAAACGTCGATCCTTTTCTTACCTGGCTAGTAACTTTAATCTGTCCGCCGTGTGCTAGAACAATTTGTTGAGCGATATTCAATCCCAAGCCAAAACTGCCTGTTGCTTTAGTTCGCGTTTGGTTAACTCGGTAAAATCGCTCGAAGATATGAGGTAAAGACTCTGGGGCGATGCCAATTCCCGTATCTTCTACCTGAATATTTACTTGCTGGTTGTTGCAATTGAGGCGGAGAATGATGCTGCCGTTTGCAGGTGTATAACGACAAGCATTACCGATCAGATTGGCAATAGCTTGTCGCAGTAGGTTAATATCTGCCTTAACCATAATCGGTTTAGCCGTGAGATAAGCGGTAAAAGTGAGATTTTGCGATCGCGCTTTACTCTTCCATTCTGATGCTAGCTCCCGCAGCAAATCTACGACATCGATCGGTTTTAGAGAATCGAGAGACAATAAGCTTTCATGTCGTGCCAGAAATAGCAAGTCCCCTACTAAAGTACTCATACTCTTAGTCAGATGAACGATCTTATCCAAACGTTGATGCAGAAAACTGGTATCGTCAGGTAAATCTTCAAGCTCCATTAAACCTACCTGAGCATTGCTCAATACCGCAGCTAGAGGGGCGCGTAGTTCATGAGAAGCATTGGCAGTGAAACGGTCTAACTGAGCGTAAGCTAACTCTAGTTCGCGATTGGTATTTTGCAGACTGGTTTCCCGCGCTTTCAATTCTCGTTCCAGTTGCAAGAACAGGAGAATGGCTAATAATGCCCCCAAGCTGCCGATGATTGCTGATATACAGAGGACAATCCAAGTAACCTGACGGTAAAATGCCTGGTGTTGTTGACGAACTTCCAATAATTGCTCTTGTTTGGTTGTAAAGTCATCGATCGCCATCCGAGTCGCATCCATCTTTTCCTTACCCTCTTCTAGCCAGTCGTAGAGGAGAGCCGTATTCACCAATAGTTCTTCTTCTCCACGAATTCGTTTTAGTTCCTGTTGTAGAGTTAGCTTCTGCTGCAAAATCTCCAGATATCCATCGATCTTGGTCCGAATTTCTTCTAGTCTTCGTTTCTGCCGAGGATAGCCCTGCACGAGAGTCTCTAGTTCTCTGAGTGAGTCAGGAATAACCTCGCGGGAATAATTATACGGAGCGAGAAATTCCTCTCGATGAGTTAGTCCATAACCGCGTACCCCCGTTTCTGTATCCACTAGGGCTGTAAGCAGACGTTTAGTTTCTAGCTTGACCTGTTTGGTATGCTCTACTATGGCTTCATTTTCTTCCAAGCTAGCTTTTAACCAGGCAAAAGCACCAAGGGAGGTAAATAAGCAGACAACTGGGATGGCGATAATAATGCCACCCCGCAGACGAACCGATAGTGCTTTCCATTTCCTCAATCTCATCTTATTAAGCATGGTTGTTACTCAGAAGATTCGGGTGGTTCTAAGCAGTATCCCACACCATAAATACTTTTAATCCAGTCTTCTACACCAATTTCTCGCAAAGCTTTTCTTAAGCGTCTGACTCTAGCAGCAACAGCATTGCTCTCAGGTTCACTTCCCCATGACCACAGTGCTTGTTCAATTCGATCGTGGGTAAGAATTTTCTGAGGATGACGCATCATATATTCTAAAAGTTGAAAATCTCTGCTGGAAAGCTTGAATGAGGTATCTCCCCATTCAACACGCATTGTATCTAAATGGAGGCATAAGTCTGCTAGTTGGAGTCGATCTCCCGTCCATAAAGGCGATCGCCTTCTTAAAGCTCGTACCCTTGCCAAAAGTTCGGGTAAATCCACTGGCTTAACCAGGTAATCATCTGCGCCTGCATCCAAACCAGTGACTTTATCCTCAATAGTATCTTTAGCGGTAAGTAACAAAGTAGGAGTGCCTACTCCTGCTGCGCGAAAAGACTGGCAAAGATCGATGCCACTTTCTTCTGGTAACATCCAATCGAGGATTAACAGGTCATAGTCTTTTTCCCCCATTAGCCAGCGAGCTGTTGCTCCGTCTGCCACACCATCTACAATATGACCAGAACGAGATAAAGCTATTTGCAATGGCTCTAACTGCTCTGGGTCATCCTCAACTAAAAGAATCCGCACGATCGCTCCTAGAATTATTTCTGTAATATTTACAAATTACAACTAAATTCAATGGTAACAATCAGCTAGTATAAATATGGATAATGTTTCAAAACCTCGATTCCGCACTATCCAAGATAACTTAAGTAATACTCAATCCTGTTTTCAGAGACTAAAAAAGCGGGACTAACTCAACGACACTTAATGAGCGCGAACGGCAACGCTTCGTTTTTTGAGCCTCTCAACCTAATCATAGGGGACTCGAATAAATGTCTAACTCGTCCACAGTCTAATTCCGCCTAATAATCCCGATATATTGGGAATAATTTTGGCATTGTCTGGTAGATCGAATTTAATATTTTTAGTTTCTCCGCCACCAATATAGAGAACATCGTAATTAAACAAACGATCTAGAGTGGCGATCGCTTTTTCTAAACGAGTATTCCATTTCTTTTTACCTTCTTTATCCATTGCCGATCTACCCAGTTGTTCTTCGTAGGTTTCTCCCTTGCGGAAAGGGTGATGTCCCATTTCCAGGTTAGGTACTAATTTTCCGTCAACAAATAAAGCCGAACCAAATCCCGTCCCCAAGGTGATTACCAGCTCTACACCCTTACCAGCGATCGCGCCAAATCCCTGAATATCGGCATCGTTAGCTACTTTGACTGGTTTGGATAACAATTGGGTCAAACTTGTCGCCAAATCATAGTTTAACCAATCATCGTCTAAGTTAACGGCAGTTTTAATCAAACCATTTTGCACTACCCCTGGAAAACCTACCGATACGCGATCGAATTCTTGTGATTTTGCCAAGGTGAGAATAGTATCAATCACTTCTTCGGGTTTAGCTGGTTGAGGAGTTTTGAGACGAGTGCGATCGCTAAGAGGATTTCCTTCTGTATCTAGTACCATGACTTTGATCCCACTACCGCCAATATCTACAGCTAGGGTACGGAGAGATTGATTAGACTCGTTCATTATGATCTGAAGAACTTAAGATTATTTTGCTTTAGAATTATATACATAGTAGTGAACAGTTTAGATCGTATACTGGGGCGATTTATTAAAAATAAAATTAAAATCGATCTTATTAGAGTAAGCTACGCTAACAATTATTAGTTACTATTAATTAATTCTTGTAATTGGCTATCGGTCAAAGAGCGAATAATAGCTATCTCAAACGCATCATTTTCCAGTACATTAAAGCGATCGCCTTGAAGATAATCTTGAAATTCCGATTGTTGAGTCAGATGAGTCTGAAAAAAAGCAGTACTTAAAGTTTTTACCACTGGATAAGCTAAGGTAGGACTAATACCTACCACTGTATCAGGAACGGGTAAAACTCCCAACCCTTCACGCAAAAAACTAAAGTGTGTTGCTGGTTTAACTAATACTAAATACTTATCAAGATCTCGATCTAACCAAGTAAAAGGTTTTATTTGTTCTGCCATGGGAGGCATCATTAAATCATTGGTTCCAGAGATTAACATCGTAGGAACATCAATTGAAGCCATTCCCTCTCGACCAAATATTTTGCCCATAGGGTTGATGGCAATAACTGCTTTAACTCTGGGATCTTTTAATCGATAATCAATGTCTGATATTTCGTTAAAAGTACACTTAGCCAAGGAAGATAGATCGAGTAAAACATTTTTATAATCTTCCGTCTGACACTTAGGAGCATCTGGTTCTGCAATTAATTTCCCCCCTGCTAAAGCTAAGGATGTGTAGCCACCAAAAGATTGTCCAATTACCCCCACTTGTTGCAAATTAATTTTATTTTTTAGCGAGGGATTAGTTTGGGTTTCACTTTGTAATTTATCAATAACATATTTAACATCTAAAGGTTGATTGATGAGATTATTTGGTTTGGGAAACCTTTGCGCTCCCAATAAAAAAGCACCAAACTGATCTAGGCTAATATCATTATGCTCAATTATGGCTACTGCAAACCCGTGACTAGCCAAATGTTCCCCTAAATAAGAAAAAGTTTGACGATTAGAAGCTAAACCATGAGTAATGACAATCAAGGGAGCTTGTTCTTTTTCGGGTTGATATAAATCAAAATTACCAGGCTTAGTACGACGAGGATTATTGTAAATTAAAGTTTGTTGCTGCCAAATATACTGCCCTTGATTTGATAAGTTTTGCGGTTGTGATTTAGTTAAATTATGTTTAGAGCTATTATTAGCAAAAAAGAACTTATCTATGGCTTCGCGGTCTTGAAATAATTTCTCTCCCCGCTCGATATATTGTTCTAAAACTGCTAAATCTACATAAATAGTTTCCAAGGGAAACTGATGTAATAAATTCATTACTGTTAAACCTTTTTCGTCAAATGCAGCAGCAATGATTGCACTTCTTAAAGCAAAAAATCCGTTTTTATTTACATTGGCTCTGATCCCTTTACCAAAATTTTTAATTACTGCTTCACCAATTGTAGAATTACTAAATTTAGCAATACTCAAAGGATGAAATTCTAAGGGAGTTGACAATAATTCTGGTAATTTGGCTACTTGCTCTGGCGGTAAACGCTTGAGATAGTAAGCAAGTTCGGAAGATACTTCTCCTGTGGTAACAAATGCTTCTAAATCTTCCACTTGAATATAGAACTGTCCCAAAGGAAAAAAATTAAAAGTAATCCTTTCTGCTGCTACGGTTTTAGTTGGCAATAAAGTAGCAAATATACCTAAGAGCAAAGGAATTAAGGCGCGGATCATCAATTAATTTGCGGTAGACAATCTAAATTGACAATAGCAATAGAGTAAGAAAAACTATCACCGATTGGTTTTTTAGTCTATCGTATATTTTTCTTACTTAGTGGTGCGGATATACTTGTTAGTGAAAACGCTTCCCCTACTAGTATGGAGCGTTTAATTACTTCTGGGCTACGATCGCCAAAAATTAAATATTTTCTGCGAGTAATTTAGCTACCGCTTCTTTAATAAAGATCTCATCTTCGGAGTTTTGATAAGGATTTCCCGCACGATGTCCCCAAATAGAGGGAATGGGAAGATATTCAGCATCGGGAATCAGATCTGCTTCTGCTTTGCAGTCTTGGGGAATAAAATATAAATCTGTCGTGGCAGGCATGACTAAGGTTTTAGCAGTAATAGACTGTAATTGTACATTCAATAATTAATTGTCGTTATCTAACAAATTAATGTCGCAAAAAATATAAGCTGTAAGCTTCTCTATAAAACTATTACATCCAAATCAATAAAAATTCAACTCACCTCAATCTACTGTTTATTTTTCATATTTTAACTGTCGCGAATATACTATTTTCAATATTTATTTGTCGTTTATTTTCTCAAGTCGATTTTTCAACTTATGTAAAGCTTAATAAATTAAGTGTCGTAAGTCTGCCCAATTTAGGTACTATTTTAAGTAAATAGTATTTTTGAATTAATTGCCGAAATATTCAATTAATTTAATAGGTAGTTATGTTGATAAATAATTCTAAGGGATTGGGCGCAGCCCATGCTTCGCAATCGCATTCTAACAAGAAAAATAGAAAGCTAAACAAGACTGATGAAGACATAAACTCTGACAAAAAATATCGATTGCCTTCTGAAGAACTTATAACCGAGGAAGTCAAGTTGAAAATGGAGATCGTTCAAAGTCTTACAGAACCTTGCGATCGCGCTACTTACAGTCAAAGAAAAAAAGCAGCAGCTAAGAAACTAGGTGTTTCAATTCGCTCCATAGAAAGATTGCTCAAGAAATATCGGGAGCAAGGATTAGTCGGGTTAACTAAAACCCGTTCTGACAAGGGTCAATACCGTATTGGAGAAGATTGGGAAAACTTTATTCTTGAAACCTATAAAAAGGGCAACAAAAATGGCAAAAGAATTACTCGCAATCAAGTATTTCTTAAAGTTAAAGGTCAAGCTTTACAACTAGGCTTAGATAAGAAAGACTATCCTTCTCATCAAACTGTTTATCGGATTTTAGATCGCTTTATTGAAGATAAACAGAAAAAACTGAAAGCTCGTAGTGCTGGCTATGTTGGTTCGAGATTAACCCACATGACTCGTGATGGAAGAGAATTAGAAGTAGAAGGAAGTAATGATGTCTGGCAATGCGATCATACTCGACTCGACATTCGATTAGTAGATGAATACGGAGTTTTAGATCGTCCTTGGTTAACTATCATTATCGATTCCTATTCTCGATGCCCAATGGGATTTTATTTAGGATTCGATGCTCCAAGTTCTAATATCGATGCTTTAGCATTGCGCCACGCCATATTGCCAAAATACTATGGCTCAGAATACCAACTAAAAAATGAATGGACTAGCTATGGCAAACCTAATTACTTTTACACTGACGGAGGAAAAGACTTTCGTTCAATCCACATCACCGAACAGGTGGCTGTAGAACTAGAATTTAGTTGTGCATTGAGAAGGCGACCTTCTGATGGTGGTATTGTCGAACGTTTTTTCAGAAGTTTAAACGATCGCGTATTGCGAGGATTACCAGGTTATACGGGTAGAAATATTCAAGAAAGACCAAAAGATGTAGATAAAAATGCTCTTCTTACTATTGAAGACTTAGAACAAATTCTGGTGCGTTACATAGTTGACGAATACAACCAAAAAACCGATGCTCGTAGTCACAATCAGAGTCGGATGGAGCGTTGGGAAGCAGGATTATTATTTGACCCTTATTTATATGAAGAAAGGGATTTAGACATTGCTTTAATGAAGCAGGAAAGGCGTAAGGTTCAGAAGTATGGAACAATTAATTTTGAAAGTCTGGTATATAAGTCAGAACATTTAAAAGGGATAGCTGGAGAAACTGTCTCAATAAGGTATGACCCTCAAGATATTACCACAATCTTGGTTTACAAACGTTTATCCGACTCTACAGAACAGTTTCTTGATTATGCCCACGCTCAAGGTATTGAAGATAGAAGATTATCTTTAAGACATCACCAAGCAATAAAACGGAAAGTTCGTGAAGAGGGGGAAGAAGTTAATAATCAGAGTATTCTGGCGATGTTAGATCGAGAAGAATTTATTGGTGAAACTGTGACCAAAAATCTTCAACAACGTCGTCAAACTGCTCATGAAACGGTTAATCCTGTAAAGTCAGTTGTGGAAAAGTTGGATATTTCTGAACCAGAAGTAACAGATTTGGACTGTGAGGAAGATGAAGGATTACCACCTCCATTTCAAGTTAAGTATATGGATGACTTATTTGAAGACGACTAAGTAAATCAAAATTATGACTAATACTCAAACAGTTGCTAATCAATTTGGTGGATTTGAACCGCCATCGGCTGAAATTCAAGCTGAAATAGATCGTCTAAGTCGTCAGCCTTATCTTGAATTGAATCGAGTCAAAAATTGTCACAGCTGGATGTATGAATTGCTAATGTCTAAAAGTACGGGGCTTTTAGTTGGTGCATCTCGTTCAGGGAAGACGGTTACTTGTAAGTCTTTTGCAGAAAGATATAACAAATTTAAGTCAGGTAAAGGAAAAAGAATTAAGCCTGTAGTTTATATTCAAATTCCCGTAAGTTGTGGCTCTAGAGATTTTTTTATCAAGATACTTAAAGTATTAAATAAACCTACTAATGGTAGTGCGTCGGATTTACGAGAAAGAACTTTAGATGCTTTGGCAATTCATCAAGTTGAAATGTTAATTGTTGATGAAGCTAATCACCTGGAACAAAAAACTTTTTCCGATCTCAGGCACGTTTATGATGAAGATGAGCTTAATTTGGCAGTTCTATTAGTAGGAACGACTCATCGTCTTCAAGCAGTAGTTAAGCGTGATGAGCAAGTTGTTAATCGTTTTTTGGAAGAATACGAACTAGATCGCCTAGATGATAAGGAATTTAAACAAATGGTTGGTATTTGGGAGCGAGATGTTTTGCGATTACCCGAACCTTCAAATCTAGTCAAGGGTAAAACTTTTATGACTTTAAAAACAGCTACCAACAAGTTAATTGGTCGATTAGACATGATTTTACGCAAAGCTGCAATTAGGTCTTTGCTTGGGGGTCATCAAAAAGTCGATCTCGACATTTTAAAACAAGTGATATCTTCAACTAAATGGTCTTATGAAAGAAAGAAAAAATAATGGTAGTCAGTTTTGGCTAACTAGAGTTGAACCATTAGAAGGGGAAAGTATTAGTCACTTTTTGGGTCGTTTTCGTCGCGCCAGGGGTAATCGATTTTCTGCTGCTAGTGGAGCGTGGCTTAAATACAGTCACCATTAAAATGGGCTCAATTTATTTATAAATCAACTTTGTTAATGGTATCGATATTTACGCCCGTGACTACTAGTGGTTTAGGTCAGGTAGTAGGGTTAGGCGCAGTTTTAGCTAGATGGGAGAAGTTTTATTTTAATCCATTTCCCACTCAACAAGAATTACAAGCTTTGGCGGATGTTGTGATGTTGGATGTTGATCGCATTAGATTAATGTTTCCACCAAAAGGAACTACGATCAAATGCAAGCCAACTCTATTGTGTGCTGCTTGTTATCAAGAAGATCCTTATCACAAGATTGAGTGGCAGTTTAAAGATAAGAAAGGATGCGATCGCCATCGGGTTCGCTTTTTGTCTAAATGTATTAACTGCGGTACTGCTTTTTTAATTCCGTCGCAATGGGAAATAGGTGAATGTCAGCATTGCGGTTTGCAGTTTGAAAAGATGGCTCGGCATCAGCAAGCAGTAAATGAGTAATGTGGAGCAATCAGGATTAAATTGTTAAACCTCTAATTTTCTATTTCCTTAATTCCTTTACTTTAGATTTCATTCCTAGAAGTTCTTATTTTTCAATAGCTTCACTGGCATACTTGATAGCTTAATTGAGAGATTTAGTCTCATGTTGAGAAGGGCGAGAAAACTCATAGTGCATGAGAGCGCGAAGGGCTATACAATTTGCCATGCCAAGTTTGTATTGACTTTTCTCTGCTTCTTCTAAAATCTTCATTAACTCGAATAACTTCTCAATATTTTTTTGCTTAATATCAATTTCAAGCTCTCATCTCTTTTTCGAGCTACTGATTTTGGGCGACAAAAGCCCTTTTTCTCTTTCCCCTCTAACCTGATAATAATAAGTTATTAACTGGTTAGCAGCAGCTGAATTAGGAGCAAGTTTTAACAAAGTATTGAGGAGTTGTTTTGTCTTCTTTCCCTCTGTCCCTGAAACAAGTTTAATTCGGCAACGATATTCTATCTGTCGTTTGAGGACTTGGTAATTATCAGGGGCTAAAACAATGGCTTGATTCAAGATTTTTTCTGCTTGGTTATACCATACATTATCGATTGAATCAATGTTTTTTCCTGCTTCTTTTTGCCTTTTTTCCTGATTTAAAAAGTTGAGATTTGATGGCAACTGAGTATTCGCGTTTCCTAATGCTATGAGAGTATCATAAATATTAATTAAGGCAATAATATCATCAGGATAGCGAGATAAAATAGCCTCAAAGGCTTTCAAAGCATCAATGTTATTTCCTATTGACCTCTGAACTTGTCCTAATGCTAACCAATGAGAGGGGTTATCGGGTTCAAAGGTAGTAGCTGAGGAGAAGGCTTCAACAGCTTTAGGAAAATTATGACGACAGACTTCTATTAAACCAATAATATGAGATTGAGTCGCCATATGAGATTGAGTAATATTTGATAATGCTGGTGAAGAAAATTTGAGACTAGAAACCAATGACAAGGAAGTTTCATATACCTCTATGGCTTCTTTTTGTCTCCCCATTAATTGTAAAATCTTCCCTAATTTTAATTGCACTGGAATTAATTGGGATTGTCGCTCAATAACTTGGCGGTATTCTTCAACAGCTTCGGGCCACTTGCCCATTCCGTAAAGCAAATCAGCTAATTCTAATCGTTTTTTCCATCCAGATGGATATCGCTGCACATACTTGGTTAATGTTTTCAGTTTTTGCTCTTCTCTAACTGGCTTTTCAGCTAAGACTAAGTTAATATTTACTTCTATCCCTGAAGGTTGGGATAAGTTTACCAAGCGAGTGAAAGTTTTTCTAGACATAAGGCTGTTACCTCATAATTAATGGCTTGTATAGGGTATTCCTTCACAATTGGAACTGAAGAATCGGACAATTCTGGTTTTTCAATTGGAAATGCCTTAGCAGCAAAATCCCTCTCAGTTTCCTGTTTGAAAGTGTTATTTACTCCAGAAAAATACTTATTTAATTGGTTTTGCAAAATGGTTCGCGCCTGTTGAATTCTTTTATAAACGCTATTCTTGGAAAGGATTAATTTTTTTGCTATATCTGAGTAAGACATTTGGTAGTAGCATAGAAGAATAAAAGGCTCTTGTAATCTGGGAGGAAGAGCATTAATTGCACGACGGATGTAAATTTTTAGTTCCTGACGAAGAATGGCTGATTCGGGAGAATCTGAATTAGAAGCAATAATTTCCGAATCTGTCACCGTAATTGCATCCATACTTTCGGTATTTTTTGCCCTTCTTTGGCGTTCTCGATGGATATCAACACAGAGATTATGAGTCATACGAGTTAGCCAGGCTTTGGGATTAGTAATTGTTGAGGCGTAGTTAGGTAATTTCTCCCAGGCTTTAAGTCTGGCTCGACTTAAGGCTTCTTCTGCATCCGTATTATTATTTCCCATCCACATTTGACAGCGACAGTAAAGATAATCTTGGTGAGGTAGCCATAATTGCCAAAAAGCATGGCGATTTCCTTCAGCAATGCTTTGTAATAAAATTTGCTCTTTTGATTCTGTTCCTGTTTTTACTATGTCTTTATTTAACTTAATAGAGCTTTTTTGATAAGCAGTGATCTGACAATTATAAGAAGCTGAGGTTAGCATTATTTCTTCGGTGATTAGACTTTTTTTAACCAAAAAATCTTAGATTAATGATGAATTAATCACAATCAAAATACCTTTTTAAAAGCCATTTATTTGAAGCAAAAAAAAATAGATCATTACTTCAATATTGCGCTTTTCTTGGCTTTCATAAGATATCAAAAAGAAAATACAGAAAAGATTTCAACCTTTATTATTTGATTGTTCTAGGAATTTTCTGGCTCTTATATATAAAAGATACAAAATATTTCTCAAAGATTTCAACCTATAAAATTAATAAATTTTTAATCAATAAAAAACCGCCCAAACTCAGTAAAAACTAATATGGAAAACCTAGAGCTTAATAAAATTAATGAGATGACATCTTGATTTTTTATGAGATTTTTATTATTTTTTTATTAGAGAGGTAGAAATTTAGGGGTAAAGAATTTATTTTTCTCCCTCTGGGGGAATTTCTAAGTAATTTTGCCTAATTTCCAGTAGACAATAACAAAAATATAATTAAAATTTGTATGAGTTTAGAGCCGATCCTTGATGTTCTCAATAGGCAACTGCTCGACTTTGACAATCACTGTCTCAATTCCACTGAAATTTTAGTTCTGCGAGGCATCTGGAACAATCAGACCTATAATGAAATTGCCCAACAGGAGGGTTATAGCACTAGCTATTTTGCCAATGTTGTTGCTCCAGAGTTATGGCGACGACTCTCTAATCTCACAGGAAGGCGAGTGACCAAGAAAAACTGTCGGGTCATACTACAACATACTTATATTTCGGCACCAACCACATCAGTAACAAGCTTATCGACACAACCGTTAGGGAACTCATCCCCTAATCTTCAACAGCCTAGTTCTCCTGTTTATCCCTGTGGTGCAGTACCCCTCAACTCTCCCTTTTACCTTGAACAACTCTCCCTGGAAACCCAGATTATTGAAGAAATTGCCAAACCTGGTGGTTTAGTGCGGATAAAAGCCCCTCAAGAAATGGGGAAAACGTCTCTATTGTTGAGAATTTTAGATACTTGTGAACAACAGTTAGGCTACCAAACTGTTAGTTTGAACTTGCAGAAGGCTGACCAAATTATCCTACAGGATATAGACCATTTTTTGCGTTGGTTATGTATAAATTGCGCTCGTAAACTCGGACTTAAACCCAAGTTGGATGACTATTGGGATGAAGATCTTGGAAGTAAAATGAGTTGGACAATTTATTTTGAAGAGTATATTTTAGAGGAAATAGAGAGTCCGCTTGTCCTCGCCTTGGATGAAGTTAACCAGGTTTTTGAACATCCTCAAGTAGCTGAAGATTTTTTACCCCTCTTGCGTTCTTGTTATGAAGAAGCTAAAAGGCTTCCTATCTGGCAAAAGCTTCGCTTAATAATCGTTCATTCCACTGAAATTTATGTTTCCCTTCAGCTAGAACAATCTCCTTTTAATATTGGATTACCGATTGAGTTAGAGGGTTTTAGTCAACAGCAGGTACAGCAGTTGGCTCGACAATATGGATTAAACTGGATAAAGGAACCAGAAATTCAACAGTTAATGGAATTAGTTGGAGGACATCCTGCCTTAATTAATCTGGCACTTTATCAAATCAGTCAACAAAAAATAACCATTAAGCAATTATTAGCAACTGCGGCGACGACCACTGGTATTTATTCCCATCACTTACAGCGTCATTGGGTAAGATTGCAAGAACAACCAGAATTAGCTAGTGCTTTTCAAAATGTTTGTCAAGCAACTGAACCTGTTTTCTTAGAGCCAATTATTGCTTATAAGCTCAACAGTATGGGCTTAATTCATTTAGAAGGAAATCAAACAATTGTCAGTTGCAGATTGTATCGGGAATATTTTGAGAGTCAGTGGGAAAAAAATATTGTAAAGAATTGATATTTTACGAATTTAAATGACATCTTCTAAAATAATTTCAAAAAAGTTCCTTCCTATCTGATGACTCCTTTATGTTGAGGTATTACGTTTACGGGTTTTTCCAGAAAAACAACTTTCTCCTGAAGAGAAAACCAGAATTAAAGCAGAAGACGCAGTGTTTTATAAGCGTTGTCGAGAGGTATTTGATAGAGTTCAACCAGATTTGATTGAAGAGCATTATGATTGGTTTATTATTATTGAACCTGATAGTGGGGAGTATTTTATCGATGAAGATGAAAAGGTAGCACTTTCAAAATCACGTTCTCAACATCCAGGGAAAAAGTGTATTATTATGCGAATTAATGAAACAGGAACTTGTGGGACAATATGATCCAAGGTGAGTTTAATAGTCGAGGAGAGTTATTTTTTGAAATTGGCTTGATGTCTGCTGATGGAGATATCATTGTTAACGCACCCTACTGGACTTAAAGAATTTACTGTTAAAGCATTAGAATGTCTAATTCCGGCTAGGCGGCGGCGTGGGCATAGTTCTCTCCTGCAATATACGCGCGGCTAACGAAGCAAGGTCCTCGGAATATTCGATCAGGAGCGGAACGAGGTTCGAATTGGCTTGGACGGATTGCGCCCAGGTGTATCCGCCCCAGCTCCAGCCGTTGTTGATGTCGAAGCTCACAGCACGCTGATTAGCATTGTTGAGATCGATCAAGACACCAGGACCGTAGGATACATCGATCACTGTAGCCTGAGCGACTGGAACCGTAGAGAACATCAGCAGAATTTTCGGGAGGGGAACAAAGAGCTGAAGACCATTGCCATAGAGGGGCAAAGCACAGACAGGCACGCAAGTGCTGTCTTGCTGTTCCGAGAAGCCGCAAGTAAACTGGGTATTTGTCTTGTTCAAAATCCCAATGATGGGATATTCCTCGTTGGTAACATCACCAGTGCCAGTCTGCTGGTTAATGGTTAGGAGCTGACCAACTTCTATCGGAGTAGAAAAGCCAACGGAGATCTTGTTGCCTGAAGTAATAGCTGTAAAGGAGGTGTACGCCTGGTACTGACTTGACCAGGTTACGTTGGTGGTTGCGGAATACTTTTGCGTCTGGAGCCAAACGAGCGGTCTACCAGCCTTGTCCGAGGACTGTAGCGCCAGTAAAGCATACAGATAATAACCGGAGTTGACCAAGGCATCGAGGGTACTCTGGTTCATGGTTATGGTCACTTGGTAGTCCATGCTAGCCATCGCATCATCCGTAGTTGTTGTCTTTGAAAATCGCTCTGGGTAATGGGGTGGGACACCCCGCTGCTTCTGCTGCAACTAAGCACATGACAAGCATAGGAGCGCCCACTCTCAACTGGTCTCAGCCTCATTCTTCACCAGACTGATGCAAGTCTCTAAGCCGCTTGCAGTGCCTGCAGGTGTCTCTTGACGAGAGAGGAGGAAGAGGAGGCAGATTCGATCAGGAACGGAACGAGGTTCGTAGTGGCTGGCAAGTTTGTCGCCCAAGGTGCTCCATCTGCGGACCAGCCTTGATTGATTTCATAAGATACTTGCCGCGAAGTTACGCCAGTCAGATCGATTAGAACTGCAGGGCTGTATGCCTGAAAGATCACGGTACCCGTGTTGACTGGTTGCGTAGAGAACATCAGCAAGACTTTCTCAATGGGGGCAATGACGTTCAAGTTGCCGCCGAAGAGCGGGAAAGCACACAGGGGAGTGGTGTTGCCAGTCATCTGCTGCTGTGATATCCCGCAGGTAAACTGTGTTGTTGTTTGGTTGTGGATCGAAATGGCTCCAGGTGTACCCGAAGAGGCATCGACGTTCCCGGTGCCAGTCGAACTGGTGACTTCCAGCGTTTGGTCGAGGGAAATCGGATAAGAGTTACTGGCCACAATCTGGCCATTCGGGATGATTTGACTTTTGGAGGTGTACGCTTGATACTCCTCTGACCACGAGATCACGGTGTTCAAGGCGTAGTTGGTCGTTTGGAACCAAACGACTGGTGCACCCTGTGCCGTCGTCTGTACGGCCTTGAAAGCGTACAGGATAAATTTGTTGTGATTGAGATCGTCAACGGTTGTCTGATTCATTGTGATGGTTACAGAGAAATCGGTAGCAGCAGCTTCCTCTGCAGTCAGATTAGAGAATTGAACGATCGATGACTCAGAGTCTGCCCAAACAAAGTTCCAACTGGTTTTTTTCCCCTTCGCAACCTTTTCCAGATTGTTTTGAAATGTGTTGTGATCGACATCTCCAGTAAAAGTTACTTTTTTTGAAGAATTATTTCCTTCAATCTTAGTAACAGTCCCTCCGCTTTCCTTCATTGCCTTTGTGATGTCCTCGTCTGAAGGAACGCTCTTCTGGTTTTTTTCGATGATTACAAACATGACTTCTGTTCCTAGTCTTCGTAATACTGTAATTTGGCTAGGGAATCCAAAACACTCAATTCATATACCAAAAGGGATTGTATTTAGGTACAGAATTTGATTGTGTTTCCTTTTGTCCCTACACCCTTAAGACGTTTGCCAAGGATGATTTCTGAATTTTTCGAGTTAGCATCAATTTTTTTCTCTTTCGACTCACCCCATTAAACCTAACTTTAATCCTCAAACCCCTTTTCCCATATAACTTGTAGCCGTTTCAGTGCTTTTATTGAGACAGCGATCGCTCAATTAGAAAAAGAAGTTATCAAAAAAGCGATCGCTTTTCTTCAAAAAGAAAAGCGATCGCCGAATTGGAAAAAGAAGCCATCAAAAAAGCGATCTCGAAGAGATCCGCCTTTGGCGGTGCGTCCTTCTTCAATGACAAATATGCGATTGCTCAATTAGAAAAAGAAGCCATTAAAAAAGCGATCTCGAATAGCTCCGCCTTTGGCAGTGCGCCTGTCTTCAATAACCAAGAATGGCGATCGCACTCCCCAGAAACAGAAGCCATTAAAAAAGCGATCGCTTTTCTTTAACAAATAAATAAATAAATCAAGAGAAGCGATCGCATTACTGATAGTTAAAAAGGTGCGTTAC
>JASJEI010000232.1 GCA_030064795.1 Pleurocapsa sp. MO_226.B13
AATCTATTGGAATATCTATCTATAGTTATTTTGAGTAACGTTAGTTAGTAAGCAGTTACAAATATTCTCAAGAAATAACAGTAGTTGATTTTTTAAGATATGGATTACATTCACGGGTATTCAGACCGAGAACAAATCAGATTAATACAACAGGCGGAATATTGGCGCGAAAAATTAATTCTCAAAGATCTTAACTATCAGCCTGGAGAAAGTTTATTAGAAATAGGCTGTGGTGCGGGTGCAGTCTTGGGAATAATCGGACAGACTTTTCCCGATCTAAAATTAGCAGGAATCGATTTAGAACCTAAGCAAATAGAGTATGCCCAAAATCATTTAAGCAGTCTCAATTTAGGTGCCGATCTGCGAGTCGGAGATGCGATCGCTTTACCTTGGGACGACGATCGATTTGACCATATTTATGCCATCTGGTTTTTAGAACATCTTCCCGATCCGCAACCAGTTTTAAGAGAAGCTCAAAGAGTATTAAAACCTGGAGGTACAATTACCGTTACCGAAACCGACTACCGCACTATCTTAACTTATCCCGAATCTAGAGATTATCGCTATTTAATTGATTCTCTCTGCGAACTACTGCTACAGGCGAGGGGAAATCCTTATCTCGGACAAACTTTGGGAACATTACTCCAAGAAAGCGGATTTAATAGTATCGATCCTCAACCAGTACCAGTACACTACGCCTATAGTTTAGAGCCAGAAAAATTAAAAGACTTTATCGACTATGTAGACTCTTGGTTAGCACCGACAGTAGAAGAAGCGATCGCCAAACTTGGCAAAGATAAGGCAAGACTCAATGCTGGTTTAGATTGGTTTCGCAGTATAGGCGATCGCCATAACGGTGTAGTTTCCGCTACTATTTATCGTGCGAGTGGGACAAGTAGCTAAAGAGTATCTGGAAACCAATAATATTATTAATAATATTAATTAATCATCCCATTCTCCTCCGAATAAGGGAATAATATCTTGTTTGATATTTACGACCTTATCTGAAATTTTTTCAACTGACTCTACTGTCTGTTTTACTTGAGACAATTCTTCAGAAACTGGAAGCGAATCACTTGGAGTAGAGGCAACTGTAGGTTGAGGTGGCTGTTGGGTAGCAGGTGGCGTAGCTACAGGTTGAGGTGGCTGTTGGGTAGCAGGTGGCGTAGCTACAGGTTGAGGTGGCTGTTGGGCAGCAGGTGGGGGAGTCACTGAGGGTTCGGAATGAGGAATTGTTACCGATTGACTTGGTAGAGGTTTAAGGTAAATAATTTGAGGCTGAGAAGGGTTAGATTGGGGAAACAAGCTAGCAGGTTCTTGGGGTGTAGAAGTATTATCAACCTCAGCAGTTGGAGTATTTGAGGAGCTTTCGGGTAGTGCAGTCTGATTATTAGGTAGACGTTGACCAACATTAAAAGCAGCCCCTGCGATAACCGTCCCTAACCCGAATAAAGTCAAACCACGTTTAATATAGGTTTCAGTATTATTGTAGATCTTGACAGCATGATTCAGGATACTAAATGTGGCTTTAATTCTGTCTTTCTTATTATCTTTTTTATTATCTTCCTTATTATCTTCGCGCTCTTTAGCTACATTATTTTCAACAGTTTGAGATTGTTCGACCATAATTCTTCACCATTGTTATTAATAATCTGATTGCCTAATTTGCTAGCTTCTACTCTCAAAAAATTGAGAGATGCAATTTTGCTAAGCAAGATTTCAAAAAGCTTATCCTAATTTCACAGTATTTTGACTATCTTAACTGATGTTAAGCTCTACCACAGGCAGAGTTAGGTTTAAGCTAATTTAAATGTCTTATAGAACCAATAAGTTAAATTTAAACAACCTCTAATGGAGTTTTGATGAAACTTGGATGAGAAAAATTTCATAATCATCGTAATTTGTTCGCACCTAATCCCAAATCAATAAATGTTTGCGACATCTGAAAATAATCTAATCGTAAGGTTGGGTGTACCTCGCTCTAAGGATTATCTGTTGCATTCTTTTTTCTAGTTTGAAATATTTCAGAAGTTGTTCTCGAACATAATTAAAGTAATCCATCAAACCAATCTAATAAGCATTTCTTATAATCAAGCAACTTCTGGTAATGGAATATTCATATTTGTTGAAACTATAAGATTAATCGCGATCGCTTTGAGATTTGGTAAACTATTATGTACAGCAATACGTACATAATTCTATGTTCTCCTACGAAATTACCAATCCTACTGATGCTAGAAATGGATTTTTTAAATTACTAGAAAAAGTAGCTCAAAACCATCAGGTATATATTGTTAATCGACGTGATGGCGAAAATGTAGCTTTAATTTCTGAATCAGATTTAACTAGCCTAATAGAAACTGTATATCTTCTCCGTTCTCCTGCAAATGGCAGTCGTCTTTTAAATGCGATCGCCGAGTCTCAATCGGGGAAAATTAAGCCTCAATCTGTAGCAGAATTAAAGCAAGAACTAGGAATAGATGGGGAAAAGGAAGAAACAGTCGAAAAAGAATAAAAATGAGCTATTACAGCCTGTTGTTATCCATCGCGTTCCTGGTTTTGGTTCTCAATTTAAAGAGGATTTAGGTTGGTGGTTTAAACAAGATCCCAAGAAAGCAGCCAAGATTTTAGATATGGTGACAGCAGTGATGCAAGATCCATTTAAGGGAATTGGCAAACCCGAACCTCTCAAATATATGGATGCCAATCTTTGGTCGAGGAGAATCGATCTAGAACATCGATTTATTTATAAAGTTGGCAAAAGTCAAATAGACTTTTTAGCTTGTAGGTTTCATTACGAATAAAAATAGAAAGCGATAAGCCAAGGCGCATTGCTAGGCGATCGCCTGTAGGAGAGCAAAAATTAACACCTCAAATTAACATTTTCCATATTGTTAAACGAGAAGTATTGGTTGACAAAGTAAATTTCTCCTCTTCCGATCGTCATGTCTATGTCAAGCCATCTATTTCAGTAATCGAAAATTCTCGATCGATATCTTTTATTTCAGCTTGAATTTCCCGATCTTGAGCCATTTTTTTCAATTGTGTATCCCAATCTGCGTTTTTAGCTCGTGTATTTTCTTTTGCTCTGTTTTTGGCAGATAGCAAAAAGTTTAAAACTTCTTTAACGAGAAGATCTGGAGCTTGTTCTATTTCTTTAATGAGTTGCTCTTTTTCATTCATCTTTTCTTCGCGAAGGAGACTCTCGCTTTCAGCGACGAGACGTGCCGTATAAACATCTGGGGTTTCCCCAGATGACAGGCACTCAGGAATTCGCGCCTCCAATTATGTTTGTGTAGTTGAAATGTGGTATTATGCTTTTGGTCGTTGACCCACTCAGACAACGGGGACAGACAGCCTAACAGTCGAAGTTCGCGATTCCCGCGACGGCGCAGAAAAGTTGGCAGACTGAGATAAGCTGACAGGGCAATGGATTTGCACAACCCTGAAGGACGCAAACTAAATAAGTATTTTGTTCGGATACCTTTCCGTACCGCTGGGCTAGCGGAATCGGGACTCTGTAATGGGTCGAAGGTCTGTGGACGTACCAATGTCGGGGGCATAAGTTTAACTTGTGTCTAGATACGTGCGGGTGAAACAGAAAAGCCTAATCGTAAGGTTAGGAATCCCGCGTCTCCGACGCTGGGAGGATGTCAAGAAATCACTAAATCACAAGTAATATTATTCATAAGTTCGACTTGAATTCTAAATTACGCATATACTGTCTAGCTATGATGAGATTACAAGATGGGTTTAATTGTATAACCTTTAAGCGGTAAGCCTAGGGCATTGCTTCGCTAGGCAACTGTAGATGAATAAAAGTAAAGTGAGCAAAATTATCCCTCAGCTAAGTTATTTTATTGACACTTTGAGATTTTGCTCATCCTACCAACTAACTGTTTCCTAATTGAGCAACCAATTCTGCTACTACTTTATTCAAACCCACAGAATTAGAAGCCTTGCACAAAATTCGATCGCCTGGCTGGATAACTTGTTTCAATCTATTAATTAAAGTGTCGCGATCGCTAAAACATTCGCTGTTAATTCCTGCTGCACCATTGGCAATTTCCCGTGTAGCATCTTCATCGGCTAAGACTAATAATAGATCTATATCTAATTCTTGGGCTTTTTCCCCTACTTGGCGATGCAGTTGGGCTGAATATTCTCCTAATTCTTTCATCGTGCCTAAAACGGCAATATGGCGTTTACCAGGAGTATCTTTGAGCATTTGTAGCGCGGCCAGCATTGACTCTAAACCCGCGTTGTAGGTTTCGTCAAGAATAGTTAGATCGTCGGCTAGATCGTAACGACGCGATCGCCCTTTTGGTAATTCTACATTCAACCCAGATTTTAGAGTAGTCAGGTCGATATCTAACCACCGTGCGGTTGCTATTGCTGCTAAGTAGTTACTGGCGTTATGTTCTCCTGGTAGAGGTAACGGTAAGCGGTATCCTAAAACTTCTATTACATCCCCGTCAATTTCTCCTTGGATATCTCCCCCCGTCAAACCATAGGTAATAGTTTTACCCTGCCAAACTTTTTTTGCCGTCTCCATTAACAAAGGGTTATCGTAATTTAAAATCGCCACGCTAGTTTCGGGCATTTGTGCCAACAGTTCGCATTTAGCTTGGGCGATCGCTTTTCTCGAACCCAAACGTCCTATATGGGCTGTCCCTACGTTAGTTATAATTCCGATAGTCGGACGAGCAATATCCGTAAGTAAGGCAATTTCTCCCGCGCCTCGCATTGCCATTTCAACTACTGCGTAATCGTGTTCTGAGTTAATCTGAAGCAAAGTTTTAGGTACGCCAATTTCATTATTGAAGTTAGCCTCTGTTTTCAGAACTTCTCCCTGAGTACCTAATACCGCTGCCACTAATTCTTTAGTACTAGTTTTGCCTACCGATCCAGTGATGCTAATGACAGGAATATTGCTTAGGCGATCGCGCCACCAGCGAGCGATTTGTTGATAGGCTTGTAGCGTATCGGCAACCACGAATTGAGGTATAGCTTGGGTTTCTAACTGACGGGAAACAACTACTGCGATCGCGCCTTTATCGATCGCAAGATCGACAAAATCATGTCCGTCAAAATTTTCTCCCACCAAAGCAATAAAAATCTCTCCAGGTTCGATCGTGCGAGTATCTGTAGTAATACCTAATACAGATATATTCAGATCCAGCTCGCTAACCCGAATATCCGAATCAGTTTTAATGATTTCACTTAATTGAGACAGAGAAAAATAGTTAGTCATGGAGTTAGTTGCAGAGAAAAATACTTAAAAATGCTTTTGCCCAAAATTCATGATAAATACTTTGAGTAGATATACCAAGAGCCGTTATTTAAAATCTTGACTAAAAATTTATACCATTAATTAAAACTAAACCTTAATATTTAAAAATAGACTGTAGTTTTATAACTATAAATTTTAAAATATCATTTTTATTCAATCTCTCTTTAAAATCTGGGGGAGGATCGCGATTGTGGTCAGACAAAAATATAAAACCGCTACCAATTCAACCAAAGAGCAACAACAGCAAATTTACGATCATTTGTTGTATTCTGTCAAAACAGAATCCCCAATTGAAGTATTAGATAGATTTCACCACCTATTTATTAAAGGAACGGGATATAAAGACAATCGTATTCGCATTGCTTTAGAAAATATTGTTGAATCGAATAATGCTGAATTAGAATTTCCTTTGTTTTTTAATCGTTGCTGCCATATTATAGTCAATCGTTGGCAGATGCAGCCAAACTACAAGGTTGAAATTATCGAACTAGCTTCATTATTAGAACGAGCCTTACCCCCAGGAGGTACTGTTTCTCGTACCGCTCGTAAATTGAGACAGCTAATCAAAGATTTTTATAACACCGAATATTATGTCAAGCTTCAGCGACTGGCACGCATCATAGATGGTAGCCTAGAGCCAGAGGCTCGTCGCAGTCAGCGCATCGAAATCGTCAGTAATTCTGTCGGAGATTTAATCCAACGCTATCCATATTTACATCAACACTGCTTACTCACCGAAGCTAGTACCGAAGAATTTCAGCAAACCGTAGAAACCATTCAAGCAGGAATTCAATCAAGCTACGAATTAAACCTATCCCAATACATAACCTATCGCGTTCGTCTGGCTCGGATGGTAAAAAAATATAAAGCAGCCAACAAAACCAAAATTCCTAAACGATTAATCCAAAAAGTAGAGAATCCCACTCTATTGAGCGATCGCGAGTTAGATAAAGCTCTGCGTCATTATATGGGCAAAGTAGAGCAAGATTACAGTTATTACGATCTAGCGCAAAAGTTCTTAACTCACACCACGCAAACTCGTTCTTATAAGGAGTTCAAAGCCGATTTATACGAATATATTGTTTCTGGAGTAGATTCTCGCTTTGGCGAGCGTCGCTTCAATCATAAGTTACACAATTGTCTCAAAAACACGATGACAGATTTTGAAAACCGCGAGTTGGATGAATTTTTAACCATGCGTACCTACTGTCAGTTATTTAAATTTTTGGTAGTAGATGGTAGGGGAAATTTTAATCACGATCGCTATTTAGATCTAATTAGCTATTTAGGCGAAGTTAGAACTATCGGTTTGTTGCTTAAGTTAGTCTTGCTATGTGGTAAGGTCAAGCCTTATTTGGAACAACGATTTTCAATTCTTTTTTCCCATTACGAAGCTGTCTCTGAAGATCGAGCTCCCTGGTTAGTTAAGTCTCTAGAAAATTTACAGGTAGCCTTTAGCGTCCATTTTGGCGAGGCTGACTTTTCTCTAATTCAAATTATTTAATTAATTATTTAAAATACTCTTGACTTTAGATGAGATGCGATCGCTACCCCTGGCCAGAAGCAAATTAGTACTTAAATCCTAAAATTTAGGAACTTTGAAAGACGCTCGCGTTTATAGAACATTGAAAATTGCATAAAATTGCAACGCAGGTAAACACAGATCAGGTATTTTTCTGTTGCACTATTTTAAGCGTGTCAGTTCACTACACAATATTTAATATTTGTTTAATAAATATGCTTCTAAATCGTGACAATTATTACGCAATCTTTAAGTTTTAATTTTTCCAACAAAACTGAATATTTTTGCCAAGTCATACATATTAATATTTTAGTAATCTGTACCTACATAGATAATTATTTTGAGGAACGAGTTTGAATGCTTAATAAAGTTGCCGAACAGAAAGCTCATGCCATTCGGTATGTTTTAGTAGTGGGTTGGCTACTCTTGATTCTGTCTTTATTTTTCGATCCGATATCTGCTAACTTAACCGATCCTAACAGCAATTTTTTTAGTCCTTTAAAGGATAATCTAATTAATCTAGCCCAAGACCCCGAAACTTGCATTCGAGTTCAGGATAAATGCTTACCAGGAACACCTTATCAAGCTGGTGCGAGAATTTTCTGGGGATTTGTAGTGCCTGCTGGTTTTGGTATTGTTTTTGTTTTGGGACACGAATTTTGGCGCAGAATCTGCCCTCTATATTTTTTATCACAGATACCCCGTGCCTTGGGTATGAAACCTAAAAAACAAATTAGTCAAAATAAATGGTTAGTTGAAAATCATTTATATTTACAGTTCGCCCTCTTCTTTTTAGGATTAAATATGCGGATTTTGTTTGTTAATTCCGCTCGTCCTGTCTTAGGCGTGTTTTTACTCTTAACTATTGCTTCGGCGATCGCCATGAATCTGTTCTATGGTGGTCGTAGTTGGTGTCATTATGTCTGTCCCTTCGGTCTGGTTCAGATGGTGTTGACTGGCCCGCGAGGACTGTTGGGTAGTGAGGCGCAAAAACAGCCACCCCGAACTATTACTCAGTCGATGTGTCGTACTTTTGACAAGGAAACTAACTCGGAGAAAATCACCTGCATTAGCTGTAAGTCTCCCTGCATGGATATCGACTCAGAAAAGGCATATTGGGAACAGTTGACTAAATCAGGCAGAAAATTGGTGCAATATGGCTATTTGGGGCTAGTTTGTGGTTATTTTATTTATTATTTTTTATATTCGGGTAATTTTAATTATTATTTCTCTGGTGCTTGGACTCACGAAGCGGGTCAGGTAAGCAAAATTTTTAATCCTGGTTTTTATATTGCACGACAGGTAATTCCGATTCCTAAGTTAATTGCAACTCCTCTTACTTTAGGAGTGATAGTCGCTATTTTCTATTTTGGGATTTCCAGAATAGAAAAAATCTACGGTACTTATCTCAAAAAACAAGACTCCAATCTCGATCGCAAAATCGTTTTGCATCGGGTGTTTACCATTGTCACCTTTTTAGCGGTCAATGCTTTTTATGTCTACGGTGGTCGTCCAGAAATTCTGCGCTTTCCTTTTATCGTGCAGATGATTTTTAATGCTTTAGTAGTTTTAATCAGTACGCTTTGGCTGGTTCGTACTTGGGGACGTACTAACAGTCAATACAAACAAGAAAGTATTGCCGATAAACTGCGTCGTCAACTTAAAAAGCTCAAAATCGATTTTACTAGCGTTCTTGGTGGTCGTACCTTAGACGATCTCAAAGCCGACGAACTAGATTTACTAGCCCAGGTTGTTCCTCAAGTTACCAAACAAGATCGAATCCAGGTTTATAAAGGCGTTCTCGAAGAATCTTTACAAGCAGGTAGTGTAGAAACTACTAATAGTTTGAAATCATTGCAATCAGTACGTCAGCGTTTAGAAGTTTCGCAAGAAGAACATTACGCTATCTTGACCGAGTTGGGGATCGAAGATCCTACCCTACTCAAATCTCCCCAAGAATACGCACAAGAAGATCGATTGAGAATTGAAAGCTACAAAGAAGCGATCGCGGGTATCCTGCAAGAATTAGTCGATAGTGGTATGCCCGTTCACGAAGCAGTGGAAGCTAGAACTAAACAAATTAGTAACTTAAAAAATGAGTACAACATCAACAAGCAAGAACATCTTCAGGTACTAAGCGGACTATTTGATTCGCTACGCCCCAAAGCGGAGAAATTGCTGGCACTATTACAGACAGAGAATTCTCGCTTTCAGGCGATCGGCAACTTTAGACCCCACAGTAATACTCCTGTATTCCTGTTGTTGCGTAAGCTCCTACTGGCAAAACAGCAACTAATCGTTCGACCTCTATTAGCAGTATTAGAGTTACTAAATGACGAACCAGATGCGGTACAGCTAGCCCGACGGACGGGAATTGCTGCTACCGAGGCGATCGCTCAAGTCCTAGCAGCAGAACCTCAATGGCAACAGCGTTTGAATCCCAATCTGTTAAGAGAATTAATGCCAGGTAGCGTTAATAGTACCCAAGCAACCATGGTCAAAGACGGCGGAACGAGAACTAGATTGCACAGTGAGTTTCTCTCCGCACAGGCGGTAGACGATGCACTTTTAGAACTATTACAAGAACCAAATCCGATTACCGAATCAGCTAGTCTTTATGCCTTAACGCAACTAAACCGCGATCGGGGAATGGCTCTAGCTCAACAAATACTACAAAAACCGTTGCAAAATGATTTAGTCAAAGATACAGCTGCTAGCATTTTGGGGCAATCTTCTCAAACTTCAGTAATCGAACAGTTATTGAGTATGTCAGGACAACCTAATTTTCAGGTCATGACACCAGATCGATTATTGGCTTTGGTAACTCAAGCACAACAAAATAATCAGGAGATCACCGAAATCGCGCCACCTCGATAATCTTAGGTGTGACATTGTTTTGAGGGAAATATAAATTATTAAGTCAGTCAAGAAAGCGACAAAATATATTTTATAAGGTGACAAAAATGCCAGAAATTATAATTATTGATACTAGAAAACCACAGGAAACCAAATCAATGCTCCTCGCTCCAGAAAAACAACTCAATCAAGAATGTCTTGTGGGTAGAGACGCTCGCTGTTGCATTGTTTTAGATGATTCTTTGGCTAGTCGTACCCACGGCAAAATTGCCTTTAGAAACGGTAATTATTATTATTCCGATCTGGGGAGTAGAAATGGCTCGAAAATTAACAATGTCGATACCCAACTCAATCAAGAATACCCCTTAAAACCCTCTGATACCATCGCTATAGGAAATCATCTACTGTGGGTCAAAGCGATCGCGGGGGTAGAAACTCCTACTGCACCCCAAACTCTTACCCCCGCTCAGTATATGCCACTGGCGACTATCGATCCTGCTAGTTTAGAAACCTGGACTCAGGGAACAAAACAGGTTAAGTGCGTTCAGATTATTAATGAAACTACCGATGTCAAGACCTTTACCTTTGTTGCCGAGCCACCAGTTAAATTTAACTATCAACCAGGACAGTTTGTTACTCTCAATTTAAATATCGACGGCAAAAGCGTCAAACGTTCCTATTCTATTTCTTCCACGCCTTCTCGCCCTCATAGTCTAGAAATTACCGTTAAGCGAGTCCCCTCACCGGCGGATGAACCGACTGCGCCCAAGGGGCTGGTGAGCAACTGGTTACACGATAACCTGAAAGTTGGCAGCCAAATCGAGATGAACGCACCTATGGGCAAATTTACCAATTTTGCTCATCCTTCAGCTAAAGTATTTTTTATCTCGGCAGGTAGCGGAATTACGCCGATGATGTCTATGTCTCGGTGGATCTGCGACACGGTATCTAATGTAGACATTATTTTCCTTCATAGCGCGCGCAGCCCTGAAGATATTATTTTCCGTCAAGAGTTAGAAATGATCACGGCTCGTTATCCTAACTTTAAGCTAGCAATTACTGTAACTCGCCCCGTCCCCGGTCAACCTTGGTATGGCTATACAGGCAGAATTAACGAAATAATTTTACCCGCGATCGCACCTGACTACAAAGACCGAACTGTATATGTCTGTGGCCCAAATCCATTTATGGAAGCCACCAAGGAGTTGCTGCAAAAGATCGACTTTCCCATGGAAAATTACTATGAAGAAAGTTTTGGCGGAGCGAAAAAGAAGAAAAAGAAACCCGCGCCTACTCAAGTCCCCGTTGGCGATCGCGCATCTATCGTCCAGCCTGCACCAGCACCAGCACTAGTTACAGCCCCCGCACCAGCACCCGCCCTAATTAAGCCACCGACGGTATCCCCTACCTCAATAGTAGATTTTGGCTCTACACCCGCACCCGCCCCTGCACCCGCCCCTACACCCGCCCCTACTTCCTCTAGTCCGATAATTGTCTTAGCCAAATCTGGTCAAGAAATTACTTGTGATGGTGAAGAACCTATTCTAGATGTTGCCGAAGCTGAAGGGGCAGATTTACCCTTTGGTTGTCGTATGGGAGCTTGTGGTGCTTGTAAAGTTAGGAAAGTAGAAGGTGAAGTAATTTATGAAGATGATGTTGATTGCGAGGATGGTTTTATTTACACCTGTGTCGCTAAACCAGTAGGTAAAGTTGTGATTGAAGCCTAATTTAATTTAAGGAATAAGGAAATAAGGAAAAGCGATCGCTTTTTTACTAATAACCAACTGATAAAATATTGTTAGCTATTCATTGGAAAAACAATGGTTTCATCTACTGGCAAGCTAACCGTCAAAGAGTTCTTTAATCTTCCTGAAGGCGATCGCCCTTACGAGCTTATTCCTGTTTATTACATAGAATATTTATCGCTTGAACCGTCAAACCTTGTAGAGACGTAATATATTACGTCTCTACATACTGTCTTCATCAAGACGAAATACTTCTAGTCGAATAACTCGACATTCATTAGTTTTTTTAGCTGAATAATTGAAGTAATACCATTTCTCATTAATAGCTAGATAGATCGTATTAAAAAAATGTAGCTTGAGTTGAGGTACGAAACCCAACCTACATAAGCTTTTTTTGGGTTGCGCGCTTAGTTTAACCCCTACTACGAAGTCTCTTGTTACTTTTGAGAATTGATATAATCTGAAGCTGAAAAGCGATCGCCCAAATTAGTAAGCGATCGCTCTTGATAACAATCATAAAGACGTAGCCCTAAAGGACTCGCTTCGCATCGCATGCTACGTCTCTACTGACGACTATTAATTTCGGTTTTTTCAAATAACATTTTGGTTTCCGATCTTCCTGCTTGTCTTAATTTTCTGGTCATCTGGAAGCCAATTAAAGAGATCGCCACACATTGTCCTAATATTGCTAACATTACAGCGCAGCTAGTCGCATATTCGGTAGCAACGGTGGGAACAAAACTAAATAGCCAAAGTTGAGGTGCATTCGATGGGGCTAGTTCGGCAAAGCCCAAACACAAAGGCGGAACGACAATCATCGCCATGACGCTCGCTGCTGAATAGATAGCCCGTTTGCGAGACTTCATTGTTAAGACTAATTGGGCTACTAGAGCATAGAATACAATACTAAGTCCACTCAGAATAAATCCCCAGAAAATGTATTGTTCGTCTCGCTCTAAAATCAAAAATATAGAGGGAGTAATATAGGTAACTGCGATCGCCATATTAATTGCTACCGCTACCGTCGAAGGACTGTTTTCGCCAAAGAGCGATTCTTGCCAAAGCACTTTGGCGTTTTTTGCTTGATGGCGATATCGCGCCCAGTCGTACAAAGTTTGACGATGGGGACTAAGAGCAGCGATTAAGAATAATCCCAAGATACACAGACAAAATTGTAGGAGAACAAAATTTTCTGTAGCTAAGAAAGAGCGGGTATTTTGTAGAGTAAAGCCGAGAGCAATTACGGTAAACCAGCCAGTTATCCAATAACTTTGAGTTTTACTGATTAGAGTACTTTCAGGATTGTGAAAACGGCGTTTGAGCAACGTCCAACACCAGTATGTCCAGAGACTAAAGTTAAATAAGACTAAGCCGATCCCAAAACTCGCTTTTGTCCATAAAGCCTGTCCGTAAAATAATAATTCCCCTAATTCTTTGGCTGGTAAGAAGTCAACCTTGTTATAGGGTAAATAAGTAGTATCAATCAAATAGGAAAGAACAATACCAGGATGAAACAAAAACAACCAGTCCCAAAGAGCATTAGTAATTAAATGACTGTTATGAAATAAAGCCGTAGTCAAAGGGAATAGCATCAGGCAGATTGCTCCACTAGCTAACCAAGGTTTAAAGCCCGATAAACCCAAATTCATCAAACTCCAGAGCAATGCCAAGCTATAGACAAAAGCACAGCTAGCAACTATTACTACATCAAAAGCAATAATCAGAGTTAAGGGAATACACGCCCCCAAACCAGAAATAATCTGTAGAGGTAAGATTAATAAAATTGCTACATACAACAGTATTGGTACGCCTAAGATTTTTCCTAGCAAAATAGTGCTAGCAGATTGAGGCGTAAGACGAATAAAGTTGAGCGTACCTCGGTCTTCTTCTTTAACCGTATCGGCAATCAACATATATGTGCCGACAATCAACAGAGCAAAAATACTAACAATACTCAAGGCGATAAACAAATCAAGCCACAATAGCTGCCAATTAATCACCCAGTTACCTAACATATCTTTGGTATAAGCAAGGCTATTACGATAGCCATCACCCATACCATAACGTCCATATTGAGCTTTTAGTAGTCCTTCGGGGTTTGGATCTGGCAATTCACCCAATAAAGAAATCCCGATAACAAATTGAGTAATAACAGAAATAGCAGCAGCTATGACTACGTTTCTAGTTTTTAGTTTGCCCTTAATCTCTCGAAATAATTGAGGGTTCGAGTCTAAAAACTTTTCCCATAATGAGCTTTGAAACAGTTGGATATTTTGTTTCATGATTCTAAATTTATATAATTCACCGAGCAGTTTGTCATTTTCGTGCCACTTAATCGATCTAAGAAGCTTGTTGATGTCCTAATTTTAGAAATATAGTTTCGAGGTCTTCTTGGGTACAGTGAAATTCTGTAAGCGGAATCTCAGCGAGAATAAGCGATCGCAACAGATCCGCACAGTCGCTCTCTCCTCCTGTAAAATCGATCTTAAGACGATTGCTTTTGGGTATTACCTCCCAAGTTTCTACAAATGAGTTTTGTCTGAGTGCTTGTTGCAATATCTCCATCTTACCCAAAGTGCCAAGAATAATTTGTTGACGAGACAATCTTTGGTATAGTTCTGTTAAAGAAGCACTTTCTACTAAGAAGCCTAATTCCATTATCCCGACGGAGGTACAGAGTTCGGCTAAGTCACTCAGAACGTGGGAAGAAATCAAAATTGTCATTCCTGCTTCTTGTAAAACTTTAATTATTTGGCGAAATTGTTGTCTGGCTAAAGGATCTAATCCCGACACGGGTTCGTCTAAGAGTAATAATATTGGTTCGTGAATAATGGTTCTAGCTAAACTAAGACGCTGCTTCATCCCCCGCGAAAGAGTAGAAATCAGACTTTGACGTTTATTTTCTAATTGAACTAGTTCTAAGACTTCAAATAGCCGACGACGGCGCAGAGGTGGCTTTAAATTATATAGGCGAGCAAAATATTCTAAATAGTCCCAGACAGTAAGATCGTCGTAGAGAGGAAAGTCATCGGGAAGATAACCCAAGCGTTTTTTTAAGATTGGATTGGAGTCATCTCTAAGTAAGCGATCGCCGTTGAGATAAATTTCTCCCTTAGTCGGTTCTTCTGCTGCTGCTAACATTCTAATTAAAGTAGTTTTGCCCGCACCATTGGGTCCAATTAAACCGTAAACCTCTCCACTTTTAATTCTCAGATCGATATCATTGACGGCGATATGCCCTTCAAATCTTTTGGTTAAGCCATAGGTGGCGATCGCCCAATCATTCATAGTCTTTTTGGGTTTTTAGTTCGGAATTATTTGAGTTTTTAATCAATCTACGATTTCAAATTCTAGGTTTTGTTTGGTAGCAAAATTGTGAGTGAAATGATCTACTACATTGGTATCGCTCAGTTCTAAATTATAAAAATCTACTATTTGATGGTCGAAATACGGCCCTGCGTGCCAAGTCCCTACCTCCAGTTTAATAAAACAATCTCCTGGAATCCGAAACGCTTTCATGCTATTGAGATCGGGTTCAATCTCTTTTCCAGGAGGACACACTACCATAAACCAATCTTTACCATTTAAAGAACCCAAACATTGGGTACACAAATTATGACGGGTAATCTGATGAAAAGTTCTACCTCGATGCTGCAAACGCATAATATAAAAGCGAGGAATACCGTTTTGTAGATTTAGTACTGCATCGGTTTCATCGAAAACTTTACCATCAGGGGTAGCAGTAATTAACTGCCCATAGGGTGCAAAATTTGACTCGGTAATGGGAATGGCGGGTATTTGTTGGCGAGAGAGTAGTTTGGGCATTTGAGAGATCTCGATTAATTTAGTTGTTTCTTTGCTATTTGTTATTATTAATTACTTTTTATATAATTTTACTGACTTAAGGAAAGACGCTTGCCAAATCGAAACCTCTAAACCGTCCTTCGGTAAGATTGCACCTACAGTAACTAGTAATTAAAACATGAGTAAAGTTGAAACAAGATCGGGAAAAGCGATCGCCGTTAAGGGCGACGATATCGATACAGATCGGATTATTCCTGCCCGTTTTTTACGTTGTGTTACCTTTGACGGTTTGGGAGAACACGCCTTTGCCGACGATCGCGCTCAAGCTGATGGCAAACATCCTTTCGATCTAGAAAAATATCAGGGTGCGAGTATCCTAGTTGTAAACAACAACTTTGGCTGTGGTTCGTCTCGCGAACACGCTCCCCAGGCGTTGTCTAAATGGGGAATCAAAGCGATCGTCGGTCAGAGTTTTGCCGAGATCTTTTTTGGTAACTGCGTGGCAATTGGCGTCCCCTGTGTCATCGCTTCCCCAGAAGCAGTAAAGCAACTCCAGGAGGCGATCGAGCAAAACCCAGAGGTAAGTTTAACTGTCGATCTCGAAAAGATGGCAGTCAAAAATGATACCCAGACAATACCAGTCAAGATGAACGAGGGTTCGCGCCAAATGTTTCTCAACGGTACTTGGGACAACTGCGGACAGCTAATCGCCGAGCCTCAAAAAATTAAAGCTACTGCTACCAAACTACCTTACGTCAACTGGCAAACTGTTTGAAGTACCCCAATCTGCTTCGCTAGCCAAATAGTATCTTTGGCATGAGTTTGGCGATTTGAATCTCATTGTTTAAAATTGCCAAAACCTGTGTATAAAGAAGATTATGTTTAAACTCTTAGAAAAAACTCCGCCCATCTTTTTTGCTGTCTTGCTGGCAGGAATTTATCACAATTCGGCACAAGCACAACTCGAAGCAAATGAGATTATTAATCAAATCGAACAGTATGAGAAAGAAAGTAGAGAAGATAGCATCGAGCGAATAACTAATGTAAATCAATTGCGAGATGTATCCCCGACAAATTGGTCTTATGAAGCCTTAAGAAGCTTAAGCGATCGCTATGGCTGCATTTCAGGATTTCCCGATGGTACTTTTAAAGGCGATCGTCCTATTACTCGTAATGAGTTTGCTGCGGGTTTAAATTCTTGTTTTCAACAAATTGAGCGATCGATTAATTCTCAAAAACAAGCATATATCAATGCGATATTTTTCGGTGGTACGTTCAAAATTTTTGAAAAAGACGGAGCGATTACAACTATTCATAATGATTCAGGATCTTTTCTCGATCCTCAAATAACCACCACAAGTATTAAGATAGATTCATTAGAAATAGATTCATTAGAAAACAATCAATTTTCACCTACCACCAAACTAACAGGAGAAACTATTTTTGGTATTTCTAATACATTTGAGGGTTTTTAAGATCGAGAAGATCGAGGCAATAAATAATAAAGGCGAGCGCAAAATAGATATTTAAAGTTCATAAAAAATATCTCAAACTGAAATCTTGCACCTGAATAAATAACCGCCTGAAACTCAAGTTTCAGTCTCAAACAACAAGTCTATTAAAATAGACTAAAAATCTTAGTAAATCTGGATTATAGTCCTCTTAAGAGGACTTGAGGTATTAGCTAAGAGATTTATCTCTTAGTTATAGATAGCTTTGGTGCAAGATATTAGTTAAAAGCTAATAGCCATTGGATGTTAGTTATTAGCTTCAATAAACCCGAACTCAAGTTAAGAAATAATGACCCAATATTTTAGGATTTACCTAGCAAGTTTTTTAAATTCTTCTTTTGATTTGATGCCCAGAGTAAAGGTGTACCTGCTTTAGACCACAAAGGCATGGGTATGGGAGTCCAATAATAAATAGATAGTAGTTGGCGACTGCGATCTAAAGGACAAGATAGTGGTTTGGGTACGCCATGAAATGTTTTAGCAGTAGTCGGAAAAATAATCGTACGATTAAATAGGGGAGGATAGCTAATTTGGCTTTGAGAATTGCCAGGATTTTGCAAGACTAATTCACCACCCCAACTAAGATCCCAGTCTCGATTGAGATCAATTAAAATATTAATCCGTCTCATTAAGGGCAGACTAAAGTGTCTGGTGTAGTCAGCATGCATTTCTAACCAGCCATCGCGATACATTTCGTGTAAACCCGCACCATGAAACAGAGAATCGCCTACCAAGTTGTCTATCCCTGTAATTGATTCGACGACTCCAATGACATCTCTAGAATTGAGCCACAAACAGAACATTTGAGTAAATCTAGACAAGCCATCAATACCTTTGGAAGTAGTTTTCAACTCGTGTTTGGTATCCCAAACTAGCCAATCTCGTTCTTCAACCTTAAGAAACTCTGCCACCAAGCGGGTCGATGGGTCTTTTTAGCGGGCTCGCGGTTGGTTTTTCGGGACATGGCGTTGGTAAAATCGCTTTTTACTGATTATTTTGCCATCAAGCCCCTGATTGTTTT
>JASJEI010000233.1 GCA_030064795.1 Pleurocapsa sp. MO_226.B13
ATTTGATTGAAGATAAATACCTTGCCAGTCTTCTATGGGACTGGCATTATGCAAGATAACATTATTAGGACTTTTATCTAAATATTATTGGTCGTAGATTTTAGCAATCAAAAATTTAACTCTAGCCAGAAAGCAAAAGAAAATGTCTCGCAAAAAACTAGGAAGTAAATCGAGACAGAAAGCGAAAAGATTAGTAGCTAGAGTTCACGCACGTATTAGCAATTCCCGCCAGGATTTCTTGCACAAATTAAGCAGGAAACTAATTAACGAAAGCCAAGTCGTTGTGGTAGAAAATCTCAACGTTAGGGGATTAGCGCGTAATCATAAGTTAGCTAAAGCAATCTCTGATGTTGGTTGGGGAATGTTTGTCAATTTCTTGAGTTATAAGCTCGAACGAGAAGGTAAAAAACTCATAGAAATCGATAGATTTTTCCCCAGTTCTCATATCTGCCCTAATTGCCTAATACAACAGCCAAAGATGGACTTGAGTGTTAGAGAATGGATTTGTATCAACAACGCTTGTAATACTACTCATAACAGGGACGAGGCAGCAAGTAAAAATATTAGGGCAGAAGGAATCAGAATGCTAAAGGTCGCGTCGCCTGAATTTATTTCAGGCGTTTATGACGACCGTAAGGCGGATGGAATAGCCGTCTCTGCTAGTGGAGGGAGTATAAGACAAGACCGAGGACGAAAGCCCAAGGTAATGTAGCACCCAGTGAAGCTAGAAACCCCATCCTCCTAGGAGGTGGGGTAGTTCATCCCGCACCAATCAAGGTACGGGCTGTCAATCAATAATTTGCTTTTAGCTTGCGATCGCCACTAGGGGAAAATTCAGGTATTTATTCAGGGCGATCGCACTTGGCTCAAAATCATCTTTCGTTGCTTGAATCTTAAAAATCCGAGAAAAGTAAGTATGACTACTGAAAGAAGAAAGATATAATTATTAAAACTAGTCCCTTGAGCGATCGCACCGAACTTCAGAGCAATCAATAGCTGCCGATTTAAATTTATTTATGTCCTCATCCAATTTAGAAACCCCAACTAAAGAACAAGAACGTGAAGATTATTTAAATGAACTTCCCGATGAAGTGGAAATGTCGCTGTTCGATCATTTAGAAGAACTGCGTTTGCGTATTTTTTATGCTTTAATTGCCGTGGCGATCGCAGCAATTGGCTGTTTTATCTTTGTCCGTCCTTTGGTTCGTCTCTTGGAAGTACCAGCCCAGGGTGTTCAGTTTTTGCAGCTAGCCCCAGGAGAGTTTTTCTTTGTTTCGATTAAGGTTGCTGGCTACAGTGGGATAGTCTTAGCCAGTCCTTTTATCCTCTATCAAATTGTTCGCTTTGTCTTACCAGGATTGACTAGAAGAGAGCGTCGCTTACTTGCTCCTGTTATCTTTGGTTCTAGTATCTTATTTTTTGTCGGTTTGTTTTTTGCCTATATTGCTCTGATTCCTGCTGCGCTGAATTTCTTTATCAGCTACGGTAGTGATGTAGTCGAGCAATCTTGGTCGATTGATAAGTATTTTGAATTTGTCTTATTGTTGCTCTTTAGTACGGGTTTAGCCTTTCAGATCCCGATTATTCAACTGATCCTGGGTTTTTTGGGTATTGTCTCTTCTGCCCAGATGTTCGCTGGTTGGCGTTATATAGTCTTGGGAGCGGTGATTCTGGGCGCAGTCCTAACTCCTTCTACCGATCCTCTTACTCAGTCATTACTGGCTGGTGCAGTCTTGGGTTTATATTTTGGTGGTATCGGTGCAGTTAAGTTATTAGGGAAGTAAAGTATTGCTGTTATTTTGTTGGTAAGAAAATGGTAAAAATAGTTCCTTTTCCTAATTTACTTTTTACTTTTATAGTACCCTGATGTGCATGGATAATAGCTTGGGCAATAGACAACCCCAAACCAGAGCCACCCGTATGACGAGAGCGATCGCCCCCGACACGATAAAAGCGATCGAAAATCTTACTGAGATCGTCTTTTGCTATTCCTATATCAGTATCTTCGATTGACAAAAGCGCGTAGCGATCGCAGTGAGTCAAAATCAAGGTAACTTTACCTCCCGCGCTCGTATACTGAATTGCATTAGCTACTAAATTAGAGAGCGAGCGATACAGTCGATCGTAATTACCAGTTATGGTCAGAGATTCGGCTACTAAGATTTGAGTAACTAGTTTAATCTTAGACTTAATCGCTAAGAAGGAAAAATCCTCGGCAATGTCTTGAGTTAACTGAGCCAGCGAGACTTGTTGCTCATTCGAGTCTGAATTAATAATATTTGACTGGCGATCAATACGACACAGCATTAATAAATCTGCAACTAAATTAGAGAGTCGCCAATTCTGACGACCAATACTTTGTAACGTTTCCCTGGTTTGAGCTTCTGTAATTATAGACATCATTAAGGTTGATTCTACAGTTGCCTGAATTCCAGCTAGAGGTGTTCTTAATTCGTGGGCAGCGTCGCCAGTAAACTGTTGTAGAAGTTGATAAGATTGAGCGATCGGCTGCATGGCTTTTCCTGCTAACCACCAGCTGACTAAAATTAAGATAATTATTATTATCGGTAAACCAATTAAAAAGATTAAGCGTAAGTAAGCGATATAAAGCTCGTATTCGGGAAAGCTACGCCCTACTTGAAGATAGCCCCAGATTTGAAAATGGCGATTGTGTAGCATCATAGAAACTTGCTGATAATTATGATGCTTAACATTCATTGATTGTAAATACTCTGAAGATTTTTGCCCTGGTAAATTTGGTTTTTCTTTTCCTGCTACAGCTACCAGATTACCAGCAGGATCGAGGAGACGAATATGGTATTGGTGAGGAAAACTAGTTTTCTCGTTAGCTGTCGAGACTGACAATGGCAAACATTCGGTATTTACCAGACAAACATCAGGCAAAATTTTTCTAGCTGCTGGTGATAACTTTCCTGGTTGTTGGAGAATTGGTTCTAAAGTTTCATGAAAATCATCCGCTACTGTTTGAAGTTCTTGGCTAATAGTCAAACGATGGGCATAAATAAGCGCGTTATAAATCCCTAGCCCAGACAAAACTAAAATTGCTCCCATAATTCCTGCGTACCAAGTAGCAAGTCGCCAGCGAGTTTGTGCAAATAGTTGATTCTGAGACATTCTAGGGATGTTGTACTAGGGATTAAAACGATAACCAAGACCATACACAGTTTCAATTAAGCGATCGCAACCAATAGCAGTTAATTTACGTCTAACAAGCCTTACTTGAGCAGCTACCACATTACTCATTGGCTCTGCTTCCAATGACCACATTTGAGCTAAAAGTTGTTCGCTAGTAATAATTTGTCCTGGATGTCGCATAAAGTATTCTAAAAACTGAAATTCTTTAGCTGTCAGAGAAACCGATCGCTTTGGTACTCCTGCTTCCATCAGCCACAAACAATTATTCTGATAGTCTAAAGCAATATTGCCCAGTTGTAGTTGTTGGGGTTGTAGTTGAGGCGATCGCCTTTGTAAGGCGCGTAATCTAGCTAAAAGTTCTGACATACCAAAAGGTTTAACCAGATAATCATCAGCACCAGCATCTAATCCAGTTACCTTATCTTCCATAGTGTCTTTAGCAGTTAACATTAGTACGGGAAGGGGATTATTTTGCCGACGTAACAGTTTGAGTAATTCTAATCCCGATAGTTCGGGTAGCAACCAATCAAAAATGCCTAAAGTATAGTTTGTCCAAGCATTTTCCAAATATTTCCAAGCTGTATTGCCATCTTCTACCCAATCGACAATATATGATTTTTGAGCAAGGGTTCGTTTAATCGCCAAACCCAAATCTATTTCATCTTCAACTAAGATTACTCGCATTTGATACTCCCTAATTATGTTTATCGATGTTAAAAGAGCGTCGATCGATGAAATGACAATAGTTTCATCCTGATTTCATATTTGGGTGCAAGGATAAATTTAAGCAACTTATCCCAACAAAATTTTTGTACATTTTTTCTAGATTATCCTCATGGCAGAAAAAAAAGTTAAATTAACCTCCTTAGCCTTAGCAATATCTTTAGGTTTTATGACAACTCTAGCAGGATGCGAAATTAATCCTGATGGCGGTGGGGAAGGTGGTGAAGGTGGTGAAGGTGGTGAAGGTGGTGAAGGCGGTGAAGGTGAGGAACAAAGCACCATTATCGAACAACCTAAATATCTCTCCTTAGAACAAGTATCAGATCGGATTAATTTCTGGAAAAGTTAGAAGATGAATATTAAATCGATTAAAATCAGGCAACTCCATCGTCTACTTGCACCAATCATGGTAATACCGATTTTGTTTACAGTAATTACTGGCGTAATTTATCAGATTGCCGAACTAGGTGGTTTTGAAGACCAAATACGCTTTATCATTCATTGGCACAAGGGCAACTTTTACTATATTGATTTTCAGAAAAGTTTTCCCTTTCTCAATGGATTAGGTTCAATAGTTCTAGCGATCACAGGATTACAGATGTGGCTCAAAACTAGACGTTCTACCAAAAGTACCTCAAAATAAGCTCTACAGCTAATTTAACAGCAACTTTAATTACGATCGCCTTTCTTTTTTACTCAATGCTTCTTGTAGATAAGTTGTATATTTAGCTTTTTGGGGTTTTAACTTTACAGCAGTTTGATAATGTGCGATCGCAGGATCTAATTGCGATCGTTGTTCTAAGATTATTCCTAGTTCAAAATGAACTTCAGGAAAATCCGACTTTATTTGTAGTCCAATTTGATAAAATACAATTGCGGTTGACCATTCTTCTTGTCTAGCAAAGGTTTCGGCAAGCATAAAGGCAATCTCAGGGTCGTAGGGTTTTAGTTCCATCAGCTTGTAATAGGGTTGCAGATAGTCTGGCTCGACTTCAATTGCTCGGTAGTAGGATTGACAGGCTTCTTCCTGTAAAGCTTTTCCTGCTGGAGTAAAAGGTTGCACCTGTCTGAGTAAATTATCTCCCAATCTTTCATAGGCATAGGGGTTAGTTTCGAGGGTCAAAAAATAGCGATATGCCTCAATAGATTCTTGCCATCTTTGTTGTTGAGTCAGGGCATCTCCTAAATGATAATAAGACCAGGGAAAGTTGGGATTAAGTTCGATCGATCTTTGCAAGGCTTGTGTAGCTTCTGCCCACTTCTGTTGATTAAGCAAAGCCATACCCAAATGATGATACGACCAAGGATCGCTATCTCGCAGTTGAGTCGCCCGTTGCCAAGCAGATACCGCTGTCTCCCATAATTGAGCCTGAGTTGCTGCTTCGCCTATTTTGTAATAGCATTCGCTATTGTGGGGTTTTTGCTTGACTACCTGTTGAAAACAAGTGATTGCCTCTAGCCATTTTTGTTCTGCTAGGAGTGCTAATCCTAAATTATGATAGCTATCGACTGATTCTGGGTTTAACTTCAGGCATTGAGCGTATACTTTGATTGCTTCGGGATACTGTTGCTGATTTAGGAGGGCTATACCTAGATAATGGTATAGTTCCCACTGTCCTGAGTCTAAATTTAGTCCTTGTTGGCAATATTGAATTGCTTCTGACCATCTTTCTAGTTGAATTAGTAGCTTTCCTAAAGTAAGGTAGGTTTCTAGATTTTGGGGATTAAATTGAAGGACTTTTTGATAACAGTTAACCGCATCTGGATCTTGCTGTTGGCGAGTCAAAATCTTGCCTAGATTGAGATATGCCAACCAAGAATCAGGTTGGGTTTTAATTACCTGCCGATAATGAATAATTGCCTCAGACTCTCGATCGCTTTGAGCTAAAAGTTGGGCTAGCTGAAAATTGATTGCACTGTGCTGGGGAAGATAAACTAGTGCCTGTTGATAGAGTTCGATCGCCTGCTGTGGTTGGCGTTGTTTGACTAATAATTCCCCCAAGCTAAGATAAGTTTCGGCTGAATTTGGTTGCAGCTTAATTGCTTGTTGATAACAGGCGAGCGCTCGCTCTTGGCGACCTATTTCGAGCATAATCTTGCCTAGATTACTGTGTTCGGTGGCATCTGCGCTATTTGGCTCTAATTGCAATGCCCGATACCAATAATCTAGCATCGACTGCTTATTTCCCAGTTTTTTATAAACTCTGGCTAGATTGCGATATGCCCCAACACAATTAGGTTCCAGCGCGATCGCTTTTTGATAGTATTTTATCGCTAGCTGCCACTGTTGTTGTTGGCAGATTAGACTACCTAGATTGAGACATACTTCGGCAAAATCGGGCTTAATTGCCAAAGCTTTAGCGTAATAACCCATAGCTTCAATCTGTCTACCTAAATGTTGCAAATTATCCCCCCAAGTTTTATAAGCTGCTGCTAGGTGAGGGTCGAACTCCAAGGCTTCAGTACAGGCAGCGATCGCTTTTTCCCATTTCCCTTCGGCTTCAAAAGCTCGTGCTTGTTCGAGATAAATTTGAGCAATGGTAGAATCTTGGCGATCCGATGCAGAAGGACGCGCTTGAGTAGTGACAAGATTTGCAGTGATTTCCTGACGGTGGGGAATAATCGCTGCGGTCGATTCCTGTTGTTTGAGGGCTTTGGCTAACTTTTGGTACGCTTGAGTTGAGTTGGGATTTAGTTTGAGCGCGCGTTGATAACAAGCGATCGCCTCGGAGAAATTATTTTGAGCTAAAAAGCGATCGCCCTGCTTAACTTGTAAATTAGAACCAGATGCAGCCTGAAGTAATTGTTTTGCCTGATATTTTTCTTGCCAAGCAGACTTTAAATTATCTACGTTACTGGGATCGTGAACCATTGCTAAATGTTCGTGGCTAATTTTTGTCGATTATGGGGCTGCATTAAATTAGCAATATCGGGCCCAATCGGAATTATTCCTCCTGGATTTAGGGGGAATAAATTACCGTAATAGTCTCGTTTGACGCTTTCTAGATCGCAGGTAGCTGCTACCCCAGGTAACTGATATAAATCTCTCAAATAAGCTCCTAGATGGTCGTAATCTTGAATGCGACGACGATTGCATTTAAACAGCCCATAATAAACGATATCAAACCGAAACAAAGTCGTAAACAAGCGTATATCTGCGAGGGTAAGGCGATCGCCACAAAGATAACGGTTAGTTTTGAGGACGAGATCGATCTCATCTAGGGTAGCAAATAACTCTTGGCTGGCCTGTTCGTATGCTGATTGGGTTTGGGCAAAACCACAACGATAAACCCCATTATTTACGGTATGGTAGATCTTCTCGTTCCAGCGGTCTATGGTCTCTTTGAGTGCTGCTGGATAAAGATCGCAGTCTGGATGTTTGGCATATACATCGAATTGAGAGTTGAGTATTTCGATAATCTCCGCACTTTCGTTGTTGACGATCGTATTAGTTTGTTCGTCCCACAAAATAGGTACGGTGCAACGTCCCTGATAACCAGGCTGAGATAGCTGATATAGTTCTGGTACGGTCTTACACCCCAATTCTGGTTCGGATAAAGTCCACATTCCCCCTTCAGAGTCGGGATAAACAACCGATACGGCGATCGCTTCTTCTAGTCCTTTTAAAGCCCTGGTAACTAAAGTGCGGTGCGCCCAAGGACAACCCATACCGACATACAGACGATAACGATTGGCAGCGGGTTGATAAGTATTATCTGGTTTGGTATCGACAATATTTCTAAACTGACTTTCAGGACGGATGTAAGCCCCCTGGCGATCGCGGGGTGCCAGCTGCGACATCATTATCTGCCACATTGTCGTCCAAACAAACTTACCCAGTTTAATGATGATTTTACCTGGAAGGGATTTATTTTTTGCCATGAGTTTAATTAAATAATTTTCTGATATAGTTCGATAATTCTAGCTATTACTTCCTCGACGCTTAAATTATCGGTAACTAATTCGATGGCATCATCAGCTTTTTTCAGAGGCGCGATCGCACGGTTGCTATCCTGTTCGTCTCGGCGTTGAATATCTTCAGCTAATTGCTGGAGATCGATATCATCTCGTCCTTGATTTTGCAAGTCTTGCCAACGTCTTCTGGCTCTTTCTTGGACTGATGCGGTTAAAAAGATCTTTAATTGGGCATTAGGAAAAACATTCGTGCCAATATCTCGACCTTCAGCAATAACGCCCCCTGTTTCTCCCCATTGCTGTTGCATCTCTACTAATTTAGCTCTAACGGCAGGTTGGGCTGCGATCGCCGAGACGTTTGCCGTTACTTCTGGGGTACGAATAGCAGTAGTTACCTCTCGATCGTTAACCTGAACTGTTGTGGGCAGATCGACTGCATTGGGAGATGTTAATTTTAGATTGACAGCATCGATTAAACTGGCGATCGCTTCAGTGTCATCGATAGCAATACCAGATTCCATAACCAACCAAGTTACTGCCCGATACATCGCCCCTGTATCCAAATAAAGCAAGCCTAATTGGTGCGCTACTCGACGAGTAACAGTAGACTTTCCCGCCCCGGCAGGGCCATCAATAGCGACAATTGGCTGAGATTGTTGTAACACGATATTATCAATTAAACGAGTAGAACCGACATAAGCTGCGATCGCTAGTAATCCCGATCTCTGGACTCGATCGATCGGCTGGAGGCTAACAGAATCGACTAACTCAACGTATTGAATTTTAACCTGTTCTACTGGCTCTAATTGTTGTTTGACCAAATTGACTAAAGTCTTAGCACTGGTTTCTCCTTGAGTAAAGGCGTTTTTAGCTTGTTGTAAACCGCGATAGATTTGCGCTGCTTGTTGTTTTTCAATTGTCGTTAGATACTGATTGCGAGAGCTTAATGCCAATCCCGATGCTTCTCTGACAATTGCACAGGGAACAATTTCCACGGGGATAGCTAAATCCTTGACCAGACGGCGAATGATAGCCAACTGTTGAGCATCTTTTTGTCCAAAGTATGCCCGATCTGGCTGGGTAATATTTAAAAGTTTGGTAACAATAGTGGCAACGCCGATAAAATGCCCCGATCGATATGGCCCGCATAGCACCTCAGTCATAGCTTGAGGAGGAACAACTATGGTTGTAAGATCCAGGGCTTTGGTATCGCCATCGCTATTCATCGTCTGTGGACTAGGAGCAAAGACCATATTAACCCCTAGTTCCTCGCAGAGTTTTAGGTCTTGCTCTAATTGTCGGGGATACTGAGCTAAATCTTCAGTCGGAGAAAATTGTAGAGGATTGACAAAGATACTCACAATTACTAGATCGTTATCTGCGATCGCCCGCTCGATTAAGCTCAGATGCCCTTGATGTAAGGCTCCCATTGTTGGCACTAAACCAACTTTACATTGAGCTTTTTGACGACAAATTGCTAATTGCGCGCGTAATTCGGGAATTGTCTTGAGCAGAAGCACCATAGATCTTGACGATTAATTAATTGTCCGCGATCGATTATCGATCTAAATTATGAATTAAATAGGACATGATACTTCATCTATCGGAGTTCGGAGTTGGTAGAGACGTTCGATGGAAATTCCCTAGAGGAGTTCGGAGTTAGTTGTACTTCCTTGTTCCTTGTTCCTCTGCTCCTCTACTTCCCCTGCTCCCTCTACTTCCCTGCTACACTTCCTCTACCGCCCCAAAATAGTCACCCTAACTGGGGCAATACCAGAACGAATCATACCCAAAGAACGGGCCGCAGCAGCAGAAACATCAATTATTCTACCTTTAGCATAGGGGCCGCGATCGTTTATTCTTACGATTACCGAGCGACCATTATTGAGGTTAGTAACTTTGACTTTTGTACCAAATCTCAAGCTAGGATGAGCAGCAGTAAAGGCATTTTGATTGTATATTTCCCCATTAGCAGTCAGACGACCATGAAAACCAGGCCCATACCAAGATGCTTGACCGCTAAAAGAATTAGCTATTAAAGTTTGATTTGGCAAGGGAATTGTCTGCTGAGTTTGTGATAGTTCTAAATTATTTTCTGGCTCGAATTTTTCCCCCTGAGTTTGCCTAGCAACACTACGGGATAAAATCAAATGTAAACCGAGAGCAATATTATCTTGGGTTTTTAAAGAAGAAACTTCCGATTTAGGCTGGAGACTTTTAATGCTAGGTTGCGCCCGTACAGTATTGGTTAATAAGCCAATATTGGCAACACTTAGTAGAGTCGAAATAATTATTAATTTGCTATTGTTTGGAAAATTAATTGGCATGGTATCAAAAGTTTTTTAATTTTAAAAAGTTATTTAATCTGGCTTATTTATATTTTCATCAATCCTAAAGTAGATAAAACTTAGTAGAGAATTGTGCAAATACTTAAATCTGACTTAAAGTTTTTATAAATAAAGTTGCTAAAATCTGGTAGGAAAAATTTTAAATGCCACAAAAGTCAGTAAAATAACCAAGAGATTATTGGTTATTTATGTTCATACTTAAATATTGCGGGAAAAGGTAAATTGCTGGTGAAATACCTGCAAAATAGTTTTTACGAACCAACCCTGGTCGAAAAAGAACATTTCTTAACTGATATTACTCATTTTAAATTTAGTAGTTATTGAAGATTACAAAATAATACCTATGGACTATAAAGAGGCTGGTGTTGATGTTGAAGCAGGACGCTCTTTTGTGACTCAAATCCGTCAAGATGTAGAAAGTACCAAGCGATCGGAAGTTTTGGGCGGAATAGGAGGTTTTGGGGGCTATTTTCAACTGCCATCGGGTTATCGAGAGCCAGTTTTAGTCTCTGGGACAGATGGAGTCGGTACTAAGCTGAAAATCGCACAAGAATTAAATTGTCATGACACGGTGGGCATCGATTTGGTGGCAATGTGCGTTAACGATATTCTGACTTCTGGTGCAGAACCCTTATTTTTTCTGGATTATTTGGCTACAGGAAAGCTCAATTCTCAACAATTAGCCGAGGTAGTCAAAGGAATTGCGCGGGGATGTCGCCTGAGTGGTTGCGCCCTGCTGGGGGGAGAGACGGCGGAAATGCCTGGTTTTTATCAGCTAGGAGAATACGACTTGGCAGGGTTTTGTGTTGGAGTGGTTGAAAAGAGTAAGTTACTAGATGGCTCTCAGGTACGAGTAGGCGATGTAGCAATTGGACTAGCTAGTGCGGGAGTACACAGCAATGGTTTTAGTTTGGTGCGGAAAATCATCGCAACAGGAAATTATTCTTGGTCTGATACTCCCGACCTTCTAGAAGGTAAGAGTTTAGGCACGGAGTTAATTACCCCAACGCAGATTTATGTTAAGCCAATTTTAAAGTTTCTCTCGACTGGAATAGAGGTTCGCGGTATGGCACACATTACTGGAGGTGGCTTGCCAGAAAACTTGCCCCGTTGTATAAATAAAAATCAAGCTATGGAAATTGAGCTTGGTAGCTGGACAATTCCACCAATTTTTAACTGGTTAGCAGAGGCGGGTGAAGTGGAACAGGAAGCTATGTTTAATACATTTAATATGGGTATTGGCTTTGTGGCGATCGTTGCTGGCGATCGCGCCGAAACTGCCTTAGAGTGGTTTAAATCTCAGAATATTGCTGCATTTAAGATCGGTCGGGTAACTTCAGGAGACGGTACTTTATCTTTTATTTAAGCAAATTGCAACAGTTGCACGGTCTTTGAGGAATAATTTTGATAAGTTAAGGGTCAAAAATTATTTAATCACCCATTGCTTCCCCTACTCCTTCATTCATGACGATTCAACTGAGGTCGATTTTTTTTACTAGCTTGGATTGCTTCAGGGGCAATAATATCTGTTACTCTAACTTTAATCCAGTACAAGAATATATTTGGGTAGGTTCAGCAGAGAGTACACTTCCACAAACACACGTAGATTTATTTGGCTTTGCTAGAGGATCTGACTTCAATAAAGCACTTAACTTATTAAGCTTAGACGCATTTACATTGCACTTTGAAATCCTCAAACGCCTTATGGAGAAGGAATAGAATAGGTAACTTTAGTGCGTCTAAGCTTAGAACGACAAGTTGCTCAAATATTTGATGATTGTCGAGAAATGCTCAAGATCGTTGGAGATTTTTCCTATGAATCCACTCCCCCAGAAATTTGGACAACGTGAGTTCGATGAGCTCAAAAAATAGCAGGAGGTAGAGCAGGCAAGCCTTTATCCTCAAGATCGAGAGAAGGTTTAATGGGATGATAGGTATAGGCAATTAATCCACCCAGTAGATTGACCATAAAATTACAAACACTACGATGTCGCGTATGTTGAATCTGACAGATATTTTTCAACTGGTCGTTAACAGACTCGCGCTTTGGCTCGTTTACGAAGTAGGATTCTCTCTATCAGGGGAACTAGGCGATTATTCATCTTTTTACGATAACGAGTAATCAGTTTTAAACCTCTGTTGTAAAGTTGTTCAAACAATGCTTGGGAAATATAGCCTTTGTCGCCAAAGAGCTTGCCAAAAATGGAATAAGTTAGATCGCCAACAGGTTTACGGTCATCAGTATTAGCAGCAGTGAGTTGAAAAGACAATAATTCACCTTGGTCGTTGACAATAAGATGTAATTTGAAGCCGTAGTAACAACCAACGCCCGTTTTTGCCCCACTGTGGCAAGTCACCAAAAACATAATCGAGTTTTGGCTCGACAAGGATGACAGACTTCAATCGGGGTAGAATCGATGAAGCGCTCTTCCAGTCATTTTTCCTCTGCGGGTGGAAAGGAAACAGGATAACAGCATCAAAGACCAAGGAATAAGTTCTACAAAACGGTTGTAGCTAACTAAATTGGGGAAGTCTTTTTGCCAATGCTTCAGAACTTCGTGGAGATAAAATTCTTTAAATGTCCTGTATCCTGAGCCATGAAACAAGACCATAATTGTCATTACTTCACTGAGGCATAGTCGAGATTGACATGGTTTACGCTGGTCATCTGTTGATAATTTGAGCTTTTGGTGATAATTTCGCTCAAAATCTTCATAAAAATCATCTAAATCGCAAAATACTTGGGTTTTATCGAGACGAGATACAATGTTAATCATGGTTGAGACTTGCTTCTTTTCTTTCACTTGAAGTTTACATCTCAACCTTTCTTTTCTTTTATTTTCTCGTCGAACTCACGTTGGACAGGGAAATCAAGCATAAAAAATTTACTGCAAGAATTATGGCAGACCTATTCAATTCGTGTAACTCGATTCTCCAGTTTTTAGGCTGCGGCTCGGTGCCTGAGTGATGGTGTTGGTTCTAGTCGTCCTAAATCCTTTCCACTCATATGTTTACTAGACGATCGCAGTACAAAAAAGTCCTTGACTGACTGGGTTAAAAGAGCCAGTTGCTTCGCTGAATTGGGACTATGCACAATCTGCTTGATACCAACCACTAATGCCTCCATCTGGATGGTTCGTTGTAGACTGCCAACAGTATATGCGGGCAGGTTGTTTTCAACGCGGGTCAGTTGTTCTGGATGAAGCAGCAGGCAAAGGTCAAGCAATAGACTCAGGCTCAGGCCACGGCTTGAACCTTCTTTGCCTTGTTGCTTGGCCAATTGAGCCCACCCTTCATAGCCCTTCCAATCCTCAATGAAAACCTCTACTAACCATCTGAGTGAATAGGCTTGGACAATATCAAGAGTGCGCCAACTCAAATCAGTGGCGACTAAATAGCGATACTCTTTTTCTCCTGGATATTTGAGTGCGATGACAAAGCGCTTTTTAGCATGGGCACAGACCTCTAATCGGGCACTGGCGACCATAGCATTGAGCGGTTCTTGTCCTCGAATACTAATCGATCGACTTATACCCTGAAATTTCGCAAAATAGCTACTCACCTGATACTTGCGGTTGCGATAGCGAATATTTTGATTGTTGCGCAACTGACTGACAACTTGGCATCCATCGAATAAGGCCGATGCTGCATCCATAAAACTCTGTTGACCATAGAGCGCGTCAGCCACCACCGCCTTAACCGTAATCTGGGAGTGGCAGTGGCGAAACTGTTCCATTAATTGCAGAGCCAATTGCGCTTTTGTAGGGTATTCAGGATTTGGTGCTGGTGCGGATGGACGGTTTTTCTTGCTCACTCCTTTTTTCTTAAGCCGTTCATCTTCCTTTTTCCACTCTCGCTGCACGCTTGTCAGGCTGGTAAAATGAGAACCCAACGGGCAGTGTGACTTTGGGAGTGATCAGCACTAACAAGACGATGGTTTGACCGTTGACATATCCTCCACTTGCTTTATCCTTGAGCTTATGCGCCTTGAAAATTCGTTTGGTTGTTTTACTCCGACGATGATCTGAGTCGTCTGTGCTCAGAATTCCTTGCTTGATTCCATGCTGGCGTAAGACAATTCTCACACTCACCTGTAAAACTAGCACCCAGGCAATTTGGGAATGATGAAACATCCAAGATAAGGCTGACTGTTTGTATTTCCCTAAACTCGCTCGCTCAAACCTAGCCCAGCATATGCTGTTGGTTAAGAGAATCCCCATCAGGCAAAACCCTAACCACTTACCTTGGGTTGAACTCAATCCCTTCCCCGGCTCATGCGCTCTCAAACCATTATCTAATTCATCAACAAATGTTTTGACAAATGGTAGTGGGGTATTGAGCAACATTGCTTCTTCTCCCTATTGTCCTTCAAGCAGGATTATACGATGAAGCTTCAAAAACTGGAGAATCGAGTGTAAAGTCACAAAGAGAGCCTTGGTTTGGATTTAGTGACTATGATTTGCACGATTTAAGCAATAAAATTCAAAAATATTATCCTTTAGTCAAATATCTACAGGTCTATCAAGTAAATTATCCACAACCTATTGAATATATTGTTCCTCCCGCAGCTATTATTCTATCTTTTGCTAATGGCGAAAAAGGCAGTCCCAGCTATAACAAAAGTGTGATTTCTGCCATAGAAAGATTGGCTTCAATAAAAAAGCCTTATTAGACTATAATGATTCTGGGTGTATTCAACTTGAAGAAGACGTATGGGAATAAGCTCGTAATTGATATCAAAGAGAACATCCTTGGTTATAAGGAAACTAACTTACTCAACGATACAATAGCGATCGCATTTAGCTTTCTATCCTCAAGAATTCATTTATTCGAGTCAACTATTAAGTATACACAATCAAAAAACCATCTGCGTTCATCTGCGAATTTACTTTTCTTCAAATCTCAGCTTGGTAAAGACACAATCTCGCATCATCGCTTTAGATAATAACTTTTTATACTGTCCCGAACTAATGACAAAAGAACCAAAACGTTCTAAATGTGGATTTTGCAACTGAGCATCAAACAGAATATATTGCCTGTCTCGTAAATGCTCTACTAGCTTCACCATCGCCACCTTAGAGCCTTCGGTAATGCGGAAAAACATTGACTCCCCAATAAATGCCCCTTTGATCGCTATGCCTAATATTCCCCCTGCCAATTCTTCTCCTCGCCAAGTCTCAAAGCTGTACGCCCAACCTGCTTGATATAAAGCCCAATAGATCTCCAATAACTCATCAGAAATCCAGGTAGTATCGCGATCGGCACATCCCTCACATACGGCTGCAAAATCTCGATTAATAGCCACCGAAAAACGCTCTTGATTCAGTACTCTTTGTAAAGATTTCGGATAGCGAAAGCGATTATCCAGGGGAATTAAGGTACGCTGACGACTAGAATACCAATCTAGCTGGCCATCATCATCTGCCATTAAAAAATATCCTTGACTGTATCCTTCGACAATTAAATCGATATCAATCTTCATATTTGCTACCAGTATCTATTTCCAAATGAAGACGCCAAAATTTAACAATACCTGTATCTAAATTATTAGTTACGCACAGTAGATAGTGAGTAACCTTAAGATATAAACTTCGATATAGCAAAACAGATGACTATGACAGATCCCGCAGAACCGATCGCCCCCATCACCTTACCTAAAATACAAAATCCCCAACAAGAAGAACTATGGCTTAAAGAGTCTTTACATAAATGGCTAGATGAAGAATTCTTACCCGAAGCAGTGAATCTCAAAATTGCCCAACGAGCCTCAAAAATTTTTGTGCGTCAACGACTAGAAGGAGAGAACGATCTCGGATCTCTAGTCATTGCAATTATCGCCGAAATGCGTAATTTCGATTTTAGTCGCAGTTTCTATAGTGAATTTGCCGTTGCTAATGCGGTAAGCGATCTAATTTTAGATAGCCTAGGAATAGATCGCTGTTGCGGTGGATAGTTTTAACGAGCGATAAGCAATGAGTAAATTTGCCTGGATAAATAATTGGAAAAATCGGGCATCAAAAAATATCGATGATGCTACCCAAAGATTGAAAAAGTTAATTCCTGTAGATCGAATTGCCCAAACAACTTCTAGCTGGTTTAGCGTCGATGACGAACAGATAGCAGAAATTTTGACCACGGTTCGAGCAAAATTACCAACCACTGAAGCCTTATTAATTGGCAAGCCTCAAGCTGGTAAAAGTTCTATTGTCAGAGGGCTAACGGGTGTATCTGCCGAAATTGTCGGACAAGGATTTCGCCCCCATACCCAAAACACCGAAAGATACGCCTATCCTTCAGAAGAATTACCTCTATTAATTTTTACCGATACAGTGGGTTTAGGAGACATAAATCAAAATACGCAAGATATTATTGCCGAATTAGAACAAGAATTAGATCGAACTAACCAGCGTGCCAGAATTCTAATTCTTACCGTAAAAATCAGCGATTTTGCTACCGATACTCTACGACAGGTAGCACATCAATTACGACAAAATTATCCTCATATCCCCTGTCTTTTGGCAGTTACTTGTCTGCACGAAGTTTATCCTGCGGATGTGGCAGATCATCCTCCATATCCTCCAGACTACGAACCAGTAAATCGCGCTTTTAAAGCAATTCAACAAGACTTTGAGCAACTTTGCGATCGCGCTGTGGCGATTGACTTTACTTTAGAAGAAGATAATTTTAATCCGACTTTTTATGGCTTAGAAGCTTTGACAGAAACCTTAGCCGATTTACTTCCCGAAGCCGAATCTCGTACCATACATCAATTACTAGATAATAATGCCACCGATGAACTAGGCAATCTATATCGCAATACAGCAAGACGCTACTTGGTTGCTTTTTCGACTATGGCTGCAACTTTGGCAGCCGTACCTCTACCTTTTGCTACTATGCCTGTTTTGACTACACTGCAAATATCTTTAGTCGGATTATTGGGTAAACTATATGGACAGACATTATCACCTTCTCAAGCTGGTGGAATTGTCAGTGCGATCGCTGGTGGTTTTTTCGCTCAGGCGATCGGTAGAGAATTAATTAAGTTTATTCCTGGCTTTGGCAGCCTTATTGCAGCATCTTGGGCAGCAGCTTATACTTGGTCACTAGGAGAGGGGGCTTGTGTTTATTTTGGCGATCTTATGGGAGGCAAAAAACCCGATCCTAATAAAATTCAATCTGTAATGAAAGAAGCATTTACTTCAGCCAAAGAACAATTCAAAAATGTCGAGTCATAATCGACCTCAAAAAAATTTCTAGGAATTTTCAAGAATTTTGAAAAAAAATTCTCAGCGTAAAATCTTTGTTCCAAAGGCTTTTGAGCTAATGAAAAAAATAATTTCCCAAAAAATCTAAAAAAAGGGGTTGACTAATCGAAATAGATTGCTTATATTGGTAAATGCGCGGTTGAGAGGGGATGCCCCGACAACAACGCCCAGAACCAAGACAAAGCAATAGTTTGACGGTTTTTTAAACACACAGCTTTTGGGAGAAACAAAACTAAAAACCTTCTAGTTAATATTTCCAACTCCGACTCAAGAGAGTGGAGAGAAGAAGAAACAGGAAGGAAAAAAATC
>JASJEI010000234.1 GCA_030064795.1 Pleurocapsa sp. MO_226.B13
ATAAGTTTTAGCCAGAGGTTATTGCCCGCCGACCGCCCCAATTGTGAGGGGTAAGCGTGTCAAAGTCCCCAAATTCGTAGGGGCGGTCGGCGAAGGCTGACCAACTTTGACCAGGTTTTCTCTCGGGGCTCTCGATTCATCTCCGTTGTGGGGAGCAGCCAAGGTAGAAGACACCTATAATTTGTTGGGTCACGCTCTCAAAAAAGCGTTGGGCGTGATAACTCGTCAACAGGGGAGGGAGTTGACAGAAGTCGCTTGTGAGATGGAAGCTGACTTGGTAGCAGGGTCAAGTTTGAAAGCAGCATTAGATTTGAATTGGGAGAACCCTGATGAGAGGGATTTGGCATTAGGGATGGTGCTGGGAGTATTATCTAGTGTAGAAACCCATTTAGAGAACGATGCTCAAACCTTATCTCATCCAGTGGTTCGCTCTAGCCTTGAAGCTGCACGGCAAATAAAGGCGCAAGATGTAGAAATCGATGAGCATGGCGAAGCTAAACTGCGAAGAGGAGTTGCTAAAAATCGGCGCATCGCCCTCGAAGATGAAGAAATGCGACATGGGTGGAAGGGGGAGACAGCCTTCATTGACCTTTAAATCTTGCACACAACCGACAAGTTGACTCTTAAGGCTGTCTCCCCTCTCCCGGACGAAAAAACCGCACCAAAAGGTTTGATGGTTATAAACGTCATATTCTTAAGGATTTAGATACGGGACTGGTGCGAGCGGTTGGTGTTACCAGTGCTAACGTGGCAGAGGCTTCTGTAACTGAGGCGCTCGCTGTTGACTTAGAGCATCAGAACGTTCAGTTAAAAGAATTACACATCGATCGAGCTTACTTGAGTAGCACCTTGGTTAAAAATCGAGACCCGCAGCTAACCATTTATTGTAAAGCTTGGCGTGTATCCAATGGCAAGAAATTTGCTAAATCCTCCTTTGTTTTAGATTGGGAATCGGGAAAAATTACTTGTCCCAATCAAATTAGCTTACCATTTCGCGAGGGAGGCAAAGTACAGTTTCCCGCCGCCACCTGTCTCAGTTGTCCGCAGAGAAAAAAGTGTACCACCAGTAAAAAAGGTCGGAGTATTTCCATTCATCCCGATGAAAAATTTATTGCTGAACTTCGAGAACGTCAATTAACTCCAACTGGTCGCGCTAAACTACGCTCGTCGAGTTCCAGTTGAACATAGTCTTTCTCACATGGGACGTTGGCAAGGGGATAAAGCTCGATACATTGGAACACGCAAGAACCTCTTTGATTTACGTCGCACCGCAGTGGTTCATAACCTTCATGTCTTAGCTAACATGTTTGTTAAGCAAAAAGAGCTTTTTTCCCTACCAAACTGCGCTTAACAGCCAAAAGAGAAATTTAAGTATTGGACTTTGGACAACAGAAAAAATGGGCTTGGCGATCGCCCCCAGGTCACAATGCTCTAACTATCAAATAAGTTTATTGATAAAAACTCGCAAATAATCGGACTCGATTGTCCAGTGTGTTACGGGCAAAATACACAAAATATTGTCCCTCGCTAACAGTGCATCAGTACTGTTTTCTGATTACTGAATCGGTGTTCTAGGTAAAAAGACTTGGAGGCGATCGCCGCCTTGAAACAGTTAAAAGCCGATCCTCTCTGGTCTAAACTCAACGCAGTGCAACAAGGCAAAGTCTACGACGTTCCTAGCTATTGGATCGGCATGGGTCCGATCGCTGCTAACTTAGTCCTCGACGATTTGTTTAAGTATCTCGTAGAGAAGTAGTCCTAAAGGACTCGGCTAACGCCATCGCAAGTAGCAAGTAATATTCAAGCTATTTATTAATACAAAACTACCATGAGGAAATTAATTGGAATGACTATACAAGACGTAGGATTCTTGCCGTTTATGCTAAATCAGTTGTCAGGTGGAATATTGAAACAACAACGGTTTCCTTAATTGCTATCTGCTACTTGCTAAATCACCGCTTAATCTTTCACCGAATCAAATAAATTTGAAGACTTTATCTGATATGGAATTTCTTCTACAGGTAAGGAATCTCCATCCAGATTATCATAAGTCAATTGCAGTCGTCTTTCTCCTGCGTATTTAACTAACTTACCTCGATATAGTTCTGCTTTGGTTCCCAAACTCTGTATTCGTACTTTGCCGTTAAACACTGTTGCTCTAGCTAAATAAATCACTAAATCGTCTCTGGAGGGGCGATTTACGGTAGTACTAGCAGTTAAATGAGCTAAACCCCGTTCGTCTATTTCTTGGGTCATTGCCATCGCCGTGTTGCGGATCCCCCGAATAGCGACTATTGCCGATGCTACTGCCATCGTAATGTCCGTACCATCATCGGTAAAAATCTTTTGGGTAGAAAGATATTGAAAGTTTTTTTCGCCCAAATCATCTCTGATCCGACGATGAATCATATTATGAGGATGGTATTCAGATAATGCTCCTACAATTGCACCACAGGCGTTACGGGGTTCTCTCCAGGGAGATTCGCGGATTTTACCATAGACGCGCTTTTCGCCTTCCTCTAAACGCCCGACATGAGTTTTGAGATCGGTTACTACCAAAACTATAGATTGTGGATTACCCTGATAAAGTCTTCTTCTCAAAGGCTCATCCATCTGGTGTGCGACGGTAACGTGAGCTAGGGTTGCCCCATTGTCCGTACCACCTCCAGCGGGGAAAAATGCTTCTAGCTTGAGTTCGCCAATTTCTGACAGGGTAGCAAAGCGCGAGGCTACTACATCGCGATAACGTTTGGTAACTTCTCCCTGGTGAATGCGATCGCCACAGTTGGTATAGGCTAAAGTTGTCACTACACTGGGAAGCCTCAGATCTGCACCGCAAATATGCATATCCGTAGGGCTAGCAGCAGCAAACTGTAACTCATCCCGCAATAACTGCAAACCGTTAATCAAGGCGTAGCGATCGCTGACTATTTCATTGAGATAATTATGATAGGCATTTCTCTCCATACCAAAGCTAGCAGGGAGTTGCCAAAAGCGATCGATCCGTTTTTGGGCGGATTCTGCATCAAAAGGGATTGACATAAGCTAGATCGGATTTATTTCTAAAACAGCAAATCAGTTTAATCGATCTTAGCTACTGACAGAGAAAATCTATTTTACTTTTATTTAGGTATGATAAACGTTCAATATTAAAAGCTCTAGGCTTTAGGCTTGGGGCTTAGAATCTAGAGCTATTGGTTTAGATTAATTAGTATTTGTAGAAGAGTTGAGGTTACTGGTTGGGCGTGGACTGATTGCTGCTGGGTGTTGTAAACAGACTGTTGTAGGTGTTGTAGACAGCCTGACTTAGAGGAGTCAGGATGTTGGTAATTAATCCTTCTACTGTAGTAGCAGGATCTGGTTCGGATGCCACTGGCTGCTGCTGCTGTTTTGGAGGCAGAGGTTGGGGGTGTGGTGTATTTACTTGAGTAGAATCAGTTTGACCGGGAAGATTGATGGTAGGTAGAGTAGCAACATTTTCTAATACTTGGGGATTAGGATTGTTACTCATATAGATATGCTGAATAGCACTACCGTTATAAAGGCGTTTAGTAAACTGCCAGTTTGGATCTAGCTCGATTTTTATGGGGGCTTCTACTAAACCGTTGGTACGTCCGACAATTAAATCGGAATGAGCAGGATCTTTATGATCGGCAATTAATTGTAGTTGTCCGTTGTTCTCAACTAAATTTAAGGTATAGGCTACCTTATCGTCTTTGCCGTCAACTCGCAAAGAGTAACCGTTGGTATCAACTGCTTTCAAACAATCGTTGGTATGGTCGAAATTTAGCAATAGTAAGTCTACAGTCGTTGGGTTACTACCAGACTCGCTCCAGCAAGCTTTTTTACCAGGAATTTGCTCGATAATCGCCAGTCTGTATCTTCTATAGTTGTAGGGAACTGCAACTGCAACAAACTTACTTTGATCTACGGCAAATTCGTCGAATTCGGTAGCATTAGCAGGTTGCCAAGGCGCGATCGCGATCGCGCCTATAGTTGTCGTAGCAGCAAGGGCAACAGGGAGGGATAGTTTCATGGCTTGATAGTTGGGATAGGTTTTTTAGTCAGTATTTAAACCGACTATTGATTTAATATATGTATTACTTTGAACTTTAAAGCAATTTAATTTTATAAGACTAGAATAAGCACCCCATAATACTTTAAGAAAACTTCAAAGTTTCTTTTGGTACTACAAGAATATTTTAAGACTAGCAAATTACCAGGAAATTTTCCTTAATCCTACTGAAATTGAGAATAAGCACTTAAGTACAAACACTTAATGACTGACGATCAAATTATTCTTCAATTACAATTTCCATTCATTTAGGGCAGGAGTATTTAAAAGAGCTTTACTTAGACTGTCGTGAATTAAACTGTTTGTCGCTAAAATTCGACCAGAACTAATATCTAAAGAACTACCATTATAAGCGGTAACTTTGCCTCCAGCTTCCTCCAAAATGACAATTCCTGCTGTTATATCCCAGGGTTGAAGACCTCGTTCCCAATAGCCATCTAGTCTGCCACAGGCTACTCCAGCCAGATCCATTGAGGCACAACCCAAACGACGGACACCTTGAGTTAGATGAGTCAGATGGCAAAACTCAGCATAGTTGTTGTCTGTAGTTTCACGGCGATCGTAGGCAAAACCAGTAATCAATAGGCTTTGCTCCAATTCTGCGGTCTGAGACACCCGAATCGGGCGACGATTGCAGGTTGCACCCAAACCCTTGGCTGCACGGAACAACTCATCGCTAAAAGGATTGTAAACTGCCCCCACAGAAGGAACACCATCGACCATCAAACCCACAGAAGTTGCAGCCAAAGGTAAACCATGAGCATAGTTAGTAGTACCATCGAGAGGATCGATCGCCCAGACATACCTACTGTCTGCATTACCCAAGATTCCCGACTCTTCGGCTAAAATTTGATGATCTCGGAAGTGGCGATGGAGGACTTCTAAAACTTCTGCTTCTGCTAATTTATCGGCTTCGGTAACTAAATCTCCTGGACGACCTTTTTCTTGAATATTATTTAATTTACCCCAGCGATCTTTTAAGATTGCCCCCGCAGCCAAAACTGATTCGGTAGCAACATCTAAAAAAACTTGTAGTTGTTCGGGAGTAGGTTGAGTCATATTATTTAATATTGATTATTGAACATCTCTGGTTTTTCAGCCAAAAGCGACTACTGCTTAGATTAGTCTGTTATGGCTTAGTTTGAGAGCGAAATTGACTGGGAGTATAACGCATTGCTTGGTTAGGATGCCAAATTCCGTAACCCATCAAGCGAGCATATTCCTGAGCATACATAAGCAGCTTACTATAGGAGTGGGGATAGCTCGTGTTTGCCAGAACACAACCCTCTTTAACTAGCTGCTGACTAATCAAAGTTTCATCCTGCCAAAGATGGGCATTGATGCGATTAAAGCGATCGCGAGATAGGGCGTTGGCAGCATCTTTTGAGGGATTTTCGCTTTCTAAGGTAATGGGCAATCCCAGTACCAACTCGGTCAACCTGGCTTTCGCTGCTTCTCCCCAGGGAGACTGGCGCAAATCTGGGGCATCAATCCCAGTAATTCTAACTTTGGTTACTTCCGATGTTCCCGTCAGCAACACCTCAACGGTTTGACCGCTTACTACCCGCGTTACTTCACCAGAAAGCAGATTAGCTTGCTTAAAATCGCGACTACAACCAGTCAATAAGACCAAACAACAACAAACAAGGATCGACTTGATGTAATTCACTCTCAAGATGTTTGAAACAACATCAATAAGATATACATTTTGCTATCTATTGTCAGTCAGAAAAGTTTTTAGTTGGTAGGGTGGGCAAAGACAACTTGTGGTCACTTGGTCATCGCTAGCTCAATCGATTTGCCCACCTTAAGGTTATTAGTTCTTACTCCCTCATTCCTCATCCAATGGTAAGCCAAATCTAACTTTTCCCCTAGCAAAATAGCGACCAAACTGCATTTGATACACTTCGTCTTCTGCTTGGGTTTCTACCTCTAGATCCGAACGAGGATAGCTAACGCAGAGTAAAGCATAACCTCGATCTTTAAGCTTGGGAGATAGTCCCATTGCTTCTGGTTGATCTAGTTTACCAGAGATAATTTTTACCGCACAGCTAGTACAAGCACCATTGCGACAGAGGAAAGGTAAGTTAACATCTTGCTTTTCGGCAGTCTGCAAAATATATTGATCTTCAGGCACTTCTACAATGTGTTCTTTGCCAGTAGTGCGATCGCGAACTTTGACGAGGTGAGTTTTGGTCATTATGTTAAATTAATTTTATTTTTGAAATTTAATTAAAATCTTCTAGCTGTATAGTCTGTAGTCTACAGCAAAAAAGATCTACTCAAAACTTTGACAGGTTCTACTAACCATGTATAATGGTGAATCGTAGTCATCGCCTGGAGAGATGGCCGAGTGGTCGAAGGCGCAGCACTGGAAATGCTGTAACGGGGTAACTCGTTCGAGGGTTCGAATCCCTCTCTCTCCGCTCTGCGCTAACGCTTGAGCCTTAAGGCTTCTAACCTCGAACGAGTTACCACAATTACAGCATTTTGCTCAAAACTTGCTCACTTTCGACTATAGAGCAGGAGTAAATACAAGTAAACGGGGTACATACATACCCCAATTATTTAAGCGTTTAAATAAAATCCCGTTGCATACTACGCGAGTAATTCTTGTACTACATAGACTAATTACTTTTTTAGCGTAATCATCTATAGCTACCATTGAATTATGTAAATCAAAAAAAGCGGGCTGCATTTTACCACGAACCCGCTAAACAAGCAACTATACTATTTACTCTTAATACTAGCTTACAGCCTACAGTTCTTAAGCTTGGCTAGTACCTCTACTATCATTTAGTCTACCTGTTCTAATTTGGCTGTAATAGCGTCCAGTTTGTCTTCTTGGTCAATAACCTCAATTTCTGACTCTCGGTTTAAATTTGACCAATCTTGAAGGATTGAATCTAAGGCTTGGGCAAAGGTTATGTTTTGCTTTACAGATGTACTAGTCACTATCTGGTAGTACTGGTTGGTTAGTTCGATAAACATTGAATCCATTTCCTCTATATATGACTTAGATTGGGGAAATTTTGGGGAATTGGGTATTTGCTCCAAAATGGTCGAATTGAGTTGCATTTTAAGCGTCCAATTTCTGTATGACCAGGGTTGGCTAGGAGTACTAGGGGCTATTCAGGTATTATCTAAAGTGAGCGGTTATTCTGATTCGGGTATAGAAGGCTCAGGGTAATAATGGTCAAGTAATTGACGAGTACCAAAACTGTAATCAGACATCATCTGCTCTAGCCGTGATCGACGTTTCTTTATAAGGTCTAACTGTTCTTGGCTATCTTCTTGGACTGCATGTGCGTCTGTGAGATACTCAGCCCATTTTGAAACGATAAAATCTAAAGCTTCACTAAGAGATATTTCTAATTCTTTAGCCACTCCTACAATTCTGTTCAAGCTATAATCGTCTACTTTTAGTGTCATTGGTACTTTCTTTTTTTCACTCATAATCTTCTGTAGGGGTAGGGGTTTTCGGAAAACGTAATATACTGTGTACTACGTTTTTAGAATTAGCTAACGTTTCTTTCTGCCTAATCGAAGCCTTAATCTTTTAGTGCTAATCTGACTGGAAGCCAGATTACGTAAGGTTTCCAGTAAATCTATTAGCTCGTCATCGGTCATTTTCAAGCGTGAATCCTTACCGTAATGCGATTGAATGTAAGCTTTGCATTTAGCCTTACTCCAGCCTAGACGGGCTACCTCGTCGTCTATCTGGTGCTTGAGATTCCAAAAATCAATTTTCGTCACAACCTACAATCCGAACGCAAGATTTAAGTTGGTCTAGCTTTTTTTCCCATTGCTTAATCAAATCTAAGCAATCCTCAATCTCCTCTCTTATTTCTTCGACTTTTTCGGGCTCCTCAAGTTCTTCAAAAGTCTTGAGGATAATCTCATTGCCAACTCTTGCTGTTTTTATCGCTCTCTCTAATTTTCCTGATAGATAAGCAGATAATAAAACACTTAATTCCCTATTATCCGTAAGGCTATTAAGAAATTTTTCCGCTGGTTCGATAGCATCTCCCATAACTATCTGAATCAAATTTAGTTCGTCATTAGTCAAATCAATCATCGTTTTGCCCTCTTTAATGCCTTGTATTTCTCGAAACGCATCTTAAGTTTTTTCAAGTTGAACTGGGAAATTGTCTGCTACTAAAGCGTTTAGAGCATTAGCATCTAAAGATGCACACATCCCATCGGGGATATGGGTAAGTTCCCCACTCAAAACAAGTTTTTCGTCTAAGAATACGTCTTTATTCTGCTCTATATGACTACAGATAGCTTGCTCGAACTTAGATGGTCTCTGGGGTACTGATATCCACTTTTCGCCTTCTTTTCGGCGTGTTTCGTAATCCTGAGAGTATAAAGGAATAGCACATAATCCCTGTTCTAAAGGTCTTTCTGGTTTAAAACTTCTCAGGATACCTTCATATTTGGAAACGTAAGCAGCGAGTACGTATCCGTTATCGATAGGGTAAAGCTTAGCCTCGTCCAAGATGATTTTAAAGTAAGCAGTTTGCTTATTCCCTTTAATCTTGCCGTAGGGGTCATCTTTCCAGGGGTCACTATAGTTTACTGTCATATCTTCTTTTTGGGTGTTAGTGTGTAGCGAAAATTACTCGATAGCTTCTTTGAGCAGAGGATAGTTGTGAGTAAGCTTATTTAAATATGCTTCCTCGCCATGCTCGTGAATTACCTTATTGCTGATATAAAGGTATTCAGCTAGTAACTGTTCGGGGCTGACGTTAGTAGCTAAGGCTAGTGATTCGAGGGTATTGATAGCTACTCCAATTAGGGTGACAAGACGGACATCAAATTGAGATTCGATTGGGGTCATGGGAGAAATTTAAGTTTTTTCAATTGATTAAGAGTAAACAGAGTATTTTTACGGTCTGTCCTTAGTAACGATTTGACCACTCTGTTGGTATTGGGTAGATCGTGAGCGAAGACGATTCTTAGCTTGTTAAAAGCTCTATCGTCATAAGCTTCCAAAGCAGAGAGAACGTAACCGAATTCAGTAGTAAATAGTCCTTTGGCTTCAACAAAATAAATTATGTACTTACGTCCCGTCATCGCGGTTACGGCAAAATCTACTCGCCAGTTTTTGCCGTTTGAGTAACAGTAACCAGGGGCAATTATTTCTAGCGGATATTGCCTGATTACTCTACTAACACCATACATTCTGATTAGTTCTAAATAGACTTTAAACTCGTGTTGAGAGTCGAATTTAGCTAGATGCTTGGCTAGTTTTAGTTTACCTTTGTAGCGATAAGAATCTATTTCGTAGGGGCTGAGTACTGACTGAGTTCTTAAGTTACAATATACAGGTTTAGAACCATACTTTAACTTAGTTGACATTAACTTACTAGCCGATTTGTATTGCTGTAATTTGAATCAATACCGTAGTATTTATCCCAAGCTTCGCTAACTAGTTCTAATACCTTTTCTTTGCTTAAGCCAAACAAGGGCTTGCATATTTTTATAACTACGAAATTAATCAGATAATCTCGGTCATAAATAACATTAAATAAAGTCGCTACGGTATCGCCAATGCGTCTTATTGGCTTTTCGCTGACGTATAGGGGTGGGTGGGCATTAGCCACGGGGAAATAATTAATCTTTAAAAGCTTTACTTATTTATTAGTTAGAGAGTGTATCTAGAAAAGCGTACTATACTTTATATTACGTTTTCCAGATACCTACTTACTCCTCAGTAACTTCTAAAAGCTCCTTTTCAGTTTCTTGTAGTTCTACTTGTATTTCTTCTATGTTCTCTACTTCGGGTAGAGATTTAACAGCTTCAATTTTTCTCTCAAGTTCTACGTTCCCCTTACGTCTACTTTTATAATCCTCGTAAGCTTGTTGTAGTTCCTGATAAGCTAGGTCTTTCTGTTCGATAATTTTCGCTTGTTCCTCTAGTCTTCTAGCAAGCTGTTCTAGCCTATTGGCACTATTGGAGGTAACTAACTGGGTATTGGCTACCTTAAGGGCTAACTCAGGGCTTCTGATTACCCTAATGCCCAAACAACCAATAAAGATAAATAAAGCTACAGCCAGTATCTCTGTAGCCTTCTCGGATAGACCTAAAAAGTTATTGTTCTTCATTGCCCCATGAACATCTTGTATTCGTCTTCTCTACGTCTAATTAGTCCTGGTAACTTTCTTCCGCCAGCGTGTACCCAACGATGAAGTTGTAAGGCAGCGGTTTTGTATTTACCTTGATTGAGATATCTAACTAAGGTACTTTTTCTCAAAGCTTCAGTACCGACGTTAAAGGAAAAGCTAACTAAGGCATCAAATTGATTCTGAGTCAGGGGAACTCTAACGTATCTGGTTACAGCTTGCTCAAAACGTACTAAGTCTTTTTTTAGTAGCTCCTCTGCATCAAGATGACTAACCATGTCCCCAGGTTTAACATTACCCGTATGCCCATAACCAATCGTCCAGACGTTAGCAGGACAGAGGTAAGCGTTAGTCCTGCATCCCTCCCACCTCTTGATGAGGCTTACGCCTTCATCAGAGGTCTTAGATGGGGTTTTGCTAGGTTTAGGCTTACTTATCATCCAACCAACGTAAGGAGGACTATTAGCAGGTCTAGGAGGCAACTTAAGCACTCGTCTACACTCATCATCGATAGCGTAGTCTATAGGTAGAGGCTTATAATCACCCTCTTTTTCTACTAAGATTTTTAAGGCTCTCGTTCGTTGTTTATGCAATAATCGGTCTTTGCTCTTCTGATCCATTTCTATTCTCAAAATAGTTGTTGTATGAAGTTTCGGTTACTAGCTCTCCAGCAACAGCGCTAGTAATCACACAGGGAACAAAGCACAATTGCAAGTAATCAATTTCGGTTAATGCGTGTACCGCTATGACCACGTTTGATGGCAATGGTGCAGAAGGGAATTGAATCGGTGTTTGATTCCTTTTAAACTTTTGCTCTAAAAGCTTAGTGCCATCATTTCTAAAAATCTCAAACTCTATCTGGTCTTGATTGGCGTTGTCAACATAGACAGACTCTAACTTTAACGTCTGGTCGAATTGCTCCAAGTCAAAGAAAGCCCAGTCATTTTTAGGAATATTCATTACCGTCATAGTTACGTATTCCTGTACGTTAGCTATGCCGATAGATGCCTTGTAAGTTTGAGTAGGGTCTAGTCCTAACTCCTGTTTAGCCTCTGGGGTAGCTCTAGTATCCCTGACGTAAGTCTCAGTCAGAATACCGCCAAGATCAATCAATCCGTTAGTTAAAGTAATATCGCTCATAATAATCCTTGATAAAATCCAAATCCTATGTTGTCTTGTGGGTTATTTGGTTCAAAACCTCCACCACCTGTAAATCCAAAATTAGTCGTACCGCCACTTCCACCACTACCACCGCCGAGGTTGTCTATCTTGTCGCAGACTTCCTGGAACTTCTGTTCGATTAAATCCCTTAAGCTAGCAAAGGCTAGAGAAACTAAACCGTCAGGATTGTTGGGGTCAATCCCCAAAGCGTTGCCAAGATCAAAGAGGGCATCCTCGACAAAGTTAAGCTTGTCCCCTGTATAGGCATAAACTCTAATCGCTACATCCTTAAACCAAGCTGGTGGTGTGTACTGCAATCTAAAAGGGGCGGGTGATATCCTTCCCGTAGGTATTACCTGCATCCTGTTGATAAACAGCTTAAATGGCTGTGGTCTGACTTTTCCCAATATGGGGTTACTTCCCCCAGGGGCAAAATCATACACCTGGGTGATGTCCCCTGCGAATACCCAGGTAGGTCTACCGCTAGTGGTACTAGCTACTACTGCAACGTACTTATTTTCAATAGATACGCCGAGGTCAAAACTACCAATCGGAATGTAGGAGTTTTCACCAACCTGTACCGCATCACGGGTTTCATTGACGATTAACTCCCAGTCTTCCGAATTGTCAAAAAAGATTAAGTCTTGACAAGCTGACATATCAGATTAGCTTGAGTTTGATTAGGTTATGTTCGATAGTTTCCATGTAGCTATCGACGTTAATTTGATGTAATTCACACAGTTGTAAATATTCATCAAAGGTAATTTCTCGATCGAGAAAAGCGTTTTTAGCCTTCTCGATAATCCCGTAAGACTCCATTAGCTTGACAGTATCGCTTTGGCTATGGTCACGGACGCTAGCACTAGGTACTACTAGCGTCAACGCTTTATCCAATCTGTCTTTAGTCAGCATGAATTACAGTCGTTCAGATTTAAACGATACAGAAGCGCGAGGGATACTAGTCACTGCCGTAGTAATTGCTGCTCTAACTTGTCCCTCTATCGTTTGTCCTGTTTTCTGACCATAAGGCACAGTATAAGAGCTTCCCGCTCGTTTCTTGTATCTGATTCCAGTAATCTGGGAAGTCTCTGGTGCAGTAGGTTGGGTAGCGTCTTCAATAAAGACGGTTGCCTTAGCAGGAGTAAATCCACTTAAAGTAAGTACTGCGTTAGCGGGGTCGGTTTCGATACCAGCCTCTGTCCTAACAGCACTTAAACTAGTCTCAGTAAGCACTCGGTTACTGATTTTAATCCGAACGACATTGTTAGCGTTCAAAAGCAAACCAAAAGGATTTACGCCTACAGGGTCAAGACTATCTGGTAAGCTATCTTCATCTCTAGGATAAGAAATGCCTGCGCTACCGCTTTGGAATTCTTGAAACTTATCAAGGATAGAACCAGTAGGAGGTTCGTTACGGGCTTCATCTGAGTTAGGGTCTTGTATCGCTCGTAAAGCGTATTTGAGTCTACTAAATCGTCTAGCCATGAGATTTTGAAATAACTATTGATAAATTGTTTATAGCACCTAAAAATCGTTTTTCAAGTGATAAGAATTTAGGCATCAGTCTTGAAGGACGCACAGTTTTTTAAACGTATCTAAGCCCGTTGGCTTTTGTACCTGTTCTGTCCACTAAAATTATTGGCTTGATTAATCCAGGTATGAATAATTCTGCGTAAGCAAATCTTACCGTAGCTATCGGTCTTTTCTTGGGTTTTCTGATAGTTTCACCCAGGACTCTAACTGTCCCTGGATTAGCGTAATTAATATCATCTATATGAGTTTTGAACTTGTTTTCCCAGTCGGGTTCTGTATCATCTTGTATCCTGATTACTTGTTCGATAATCTTCCTAGCGTTGGTTTCATCATCGGCGTTTATTTGAAAGTAGTAACCAAGTTGTTTATCAACGTAAGTGTATCTAGTTCTACCTTTCTTGTAGAAAAACAAAGGATTAACAAAATCAGCAACTATCTTGTTAACTAGTTGATTAACGTTAGTAGTACTATAATCATCTTCTCTCCACCTAAAGCTTACTTCGCTTCTAGCAGGTCTTCTGGTATTATTAGCAGCCTCAAATTTATCCTCTCGAAAGTGAAGTTTTACTTGCGGATAGATGGTGTTAGAGATATGAAAGTCAGTACTGGGAATGCCATAGATGTACTCATCAAATAAGCCTTTAGCCTCTATCCACCACAATAACAATCTAGCGATTGTTAATACTAAATTGTCTCGATCCTTATGCAGACACAATCGCTTGATTAGTTGCCTAGGAACAGCACGAGATAACGAGTCATCATCTTCCCCAGGTACGTCACTAAAATGGTCTCTTACTTGTCGATTAACGTATCTTCTACAGAAGCTTTGGAATAATTCTACGTCGTTACTACTCATCGCTTATCGCGTTTTTATTTGGCAAATACTATTAGATACAAATATACTGTTCGAGATAGCTATTTGACGAATAATCAAGCTTATGCCAGTGATAACAATCAATCAGATATTTGGTAATCAAGTAAATGCAGTACCGCCTGACGGTCAACAACAAGGCTCTGCTTGGAGTTTGATTTTTGGGCTAGGCAGTTTTGCTAACGATACGTCAGGAGGAGAAATATTAGATGGTCTGGGTTTTGACAATCCTGGTCTTATTAATCCAGGCAATCTTGATGATTACGCCGTCCAAATTTTCTACGCAATTTTGTTGCTAACCATGCAAAATCAAGCTACTGGGAAAAATGACGATCCAGAACAGAAAATCTATATCGCAGAAGGCGGAATTTCAGTAATTAGTTTTGGTAGCAGAGAAGGACAGTTAGAAAGACGATTTACTGTCTCTATCTTTAGTGATGGTGCTTATGGGAATACGGAGGATGTAGATAGTATTTAATTGAGTAATTTTGATTTTAAACTTAAATTTTAAACTGGCAAAAATATGGCTTATCGATATCGTTACCCAGGTGAAGAATGGATAACTATTTCTGGAGATAATTATACGCTTGAGGATGTACCAGGAGAGCCTACAGAAACTTATAAAGTAACCTGTGAGTTTACTTATTTAAGAGGAGGAACAGGTAGAACCTTTGGGTATTCTTGCAATAACATCGCTAGAGGAGAAAGTGACAGAGATCTTGTAGGTCAAATAATTGGTTATGAGATGTTGCCTTTGGCATTCAATCAACCAGTTAGATTTAATTTTCGTTCTGTAGATGCCAATGGGGATGATGTTTATACAACGGTAGACTTTTACATACTTACTGCTAACGGGATTGGAACAGGGCAGCAAGTTTTGCATCATTACGGTACTTGTGCATTTGATTACGGAGGTAAGGATTTTAGAAACTTTGAGTATGTAGCTACAAACAACTTCGTACCAACTACAAGGTGTCTTTTCAGGGTTTATTCAGGAGTGCAAATAGTTTACCAAGAAACTCGTAATGTGTGTCCTGAAGTAGAGGACATAGAACAAGAAGAATGCCCCCCAGGTACGTGTAAAGTCATCTGTGGTAACGTCGCCTGTTGCTATGGCAGCGATGGGATAGCCGTTAGTAGTTTTAATTTATAAAAGGAGGACGTAAGCCATGACAGACCCATCATGTCAGGACTTGGCGACTAAAGCTGAGCTACAAGAGTTACGCGACCAAATAAATCAACTACTAGGACAATCAGAGGATGGCGAAAGTCAAGTAGATGTTCTAGAAGCTGGAACTTTAACGGGTACAGCTATCGCAGGTGGATTAGCCCTAGCTGGTACGGCTATTCAGAATATTGCCTTGACTGGTGCAGACGGTGGTGACTTAGCAACTCTTTTGGCTAGGGGTACAGCTAAATTGGAAAAAGTAGTAGGTAATGGAGCTAGGCAAGTTTTACAAGGATTAAGCAACGTTGGTAGATCAGCAGGTAAGGCTGCTAAGTCAGCAAAGCTAGCAGCTACGGCTACAAAAATATCTGGGAGTGCTGCCACTTTATCTCTGGCGTTAGTTACTCAAGGTATCAATACCGCTTACACTATCGCTATTCTTGATTTAATCAAAACGAATACTGAAATAAGAGATAGGGAATTTAATCGCTGGAATGCTGACTATACCAATCTGATAAATCTCTTATCTCAAGCCAATAATGACATAGATGAAGCCAACAGGGTTAACGCAGAGAATCAAGTTAAATTTAACGAGCAATTAGTTATTAATGACCAGCAGCGTCAACAGCTTCTAGAGGCTCAAGCAAATATAAATGATTTAGCGGAAGATAATAGAAATAAAGCAGACCAAATAAGCATTCTCAATCAAACGTTAGCTGAGTTTAGAGCAGAAGTAGAAGCCAATCAAGCAGAGGCGGATGATGTTATTGATGATTTAGTAGCTCAAGGTAATTCAATTGAGGAGCAGTTAGCAACCGCTCAAGCTAACATCGTTCAAATAGAGGACGTAATCACTAGACTACTGAATCAGGTTGCTGCTCAACAAACCAAAATCGATGATATGGAAGCCAACATACTCAGGCTAAGTGACCTTGCCGATTTTTATCGCGCTGAATTTATCGCCTTAAGAGAAGATGTGGAGCAGGGGAGGGAATTAACCGAGGCTCAAATCTCATCTTTAGGAGCGAGATTAACATTAGCAGAACGAAAACTGAGGACGGCGCAAAGCAGCGTTGGTAGTGGTATTGCAGTAAGGGAAGCTGCTAATACTCAAAACAAAATTCTCGATTTAGCCAGTGTTCTTGCGGGCTTAGGTAGTTACGCACCAACCATTACAGCCACAAATATCTATAACAACACCAGTGGCTTTGAATCAGAATACGCAGATTTAATTAGTCAAGTAAATGCAGGTGGAGCAGTGAATCAAGAACAACTAGATGATTTTAGAGATAACTTACTTGATGGTTTTGCCAACATACCAATTCCAGGGCTGGGTTTAACCGTAGCAGCGGGATTAAGTACGACAATCAACCAAACAACCAGGTCGGCTATTAGTTCGGCGGTAGAGAGTGGGGTCTGCTCAAGTACTCAACCAGGAGGCTGTATGCAGAATAATGTTTTTCAACCTCTCAATCAGAGATTTGATGGTTTGGTTAACTCTGCGGGTACTGCTTTTAGCGCTGCTAATTTTACTATTCTTAACGCGATGCAACCAGTATTAAATACGGTCAAGACTACTACGGATACCATCAAAGGGGTTGTAAACGCTACCAATGCTGTTGTCAATAACGCTACTCACGGCTTAGCAGCTATTCAGAACTTTGCTTCTAAAGCTTGGGAGGCTACAGGAGCGGATAAGATACTTAACGCTATTACTACTGCCGTGGTTATCCATAATGGGGTGCAATTATCTACTAACCTTACGGCTACTATTGGAGAAACCGCCAGTGTGGTGCTAGACGCTATGGGGATACAGGACGAGACGGGTAATCCTATCGACGTTAACGGTTTTATTAGAGCCAAGCTCAACAACCTTCTAACCACTCTCTTGGGTGCAGAGACTTACGCAGCTTTAACTCAAAAGCTGGCTACCTACAACCGTATCTATCAGGCATCTGCTAACGTCCTAGACGCTGCTAATGACCTATTCGACTCTGCTCGTTCGGTAGCTGAATCTACCGCCGAGAATACAGGTAAGATAGGTAACGCTCTCTTAGAAGCTGGGGTAGTTTACGAGGATGCCTATGAGGAGATGGCAGAGAGGATTAGTCCTCAGAGTAGAGCGCAAAGAAGACTAGAGAGGTTTAGACAAGGGCTAGAAGAAATAGAGGATACCGTTTCTACTGTGGGTAATATCGCTTCTGAGGTAGTTTCTACTAAGGATAGCTTTACCGAACTTAAGGAAGCTAAAGAGGAATGGCAGGAAGAGAAACAAGCAGTTATCGATGAGATTAAGACTCAGAAAGCAGAAACTAAAACAGCGTCTCAAGCTGAAACAGATGTTACCGATACTGACTTTGATAGAACTGAATCGGGAACTTAAACCAAATTTACTAGAGGTTAATTATGGCAGTAGATATCAGTACCCTAACTGAAACGGAGTTAAAGCAGTTGTTGTTTAGGACTACCCTTAGACTTCAAGCGATTGAGAACTTCTTGATTAACGAAGGGACGGGTACTAGAAACATATTCATTGAGTACGACGTAGATAACAGCCAGATACGAGTTAGAGCTACTTTAGACGCGATCGTCTCTGAAA
>JASJEI010000235.1 GCA_030064795.1 Pleurocapsa sp. MO_226.B13
GGATGAACCCATTTATCATAAAGCTTCCAATGAAGTTGTCGATCATTGGAAAAAACAAATTATGAAAGCCCATCCCATGGCAAAACTAAATGGCTTCACAAATGAGCTTCATCTAATGACAATGCATCAAATGGAAATTGATGTTTCATACATTTATCCAACTCTAGGACTAGCTATACAATCAGTTGACACAATGACACCACAAGTAGCAAGGGCTTTTACTGATGCTTATAATAGATGGTTAAAAGACTTTTGTAGCTATGAACCACAAAAACTTCAGGGTATAGGACTTGTTAATCGTCACGCTCCAGAAGAAATGTTGGCAGAATTGCATCAAATAGCACAATTTGGCTGGACGGCTATCTGTTTGCGTCCGAATCCCGTCAAGGGTAGATTATTGAGTGACCCTGCTTACGAACCTTTTTGGCAAGAGTGTGAAGAGTTAGGTATGGCAGTTGGTATTCATGAAGGTACTCATAGTCGCTTGCCTAGTGCTGGAGCAGATCGATTTAACAATCGTTTTGCTATGCGTGCTTGCTCTCATCCAATGGAACAAATGATGGCTCTACTTAGTTTAATTGAAGGTGGGGTGCTAGAACGTTATCCTAAGCTTAGGGTAGGATTTCTGGAATCAGGTTGTGGCTGGTTACCATACTGGTTATGGCGATTGGATGAAGAGTATGAATGCCATTACTGGGAAGTGAAGGATAATATAAAGATGAAGCCTTCAGAGTATTTTCGTCGCCAATGCTATATTACGTTTGAGCCTTCAGAGCCTTACCTTAAGCAAGTAATTGAGTATATTGGTACTGATAATTTGCTTTTTGGTTCTGACTATCCCCATATTCATTGGCGAGTTGATGATAATGAAGAAGAACCAAAGTTATTGAATATTAATTCAGTACTTCTGGAGCAGTTACCTATAAGAACGGTGCGAAAAATACTTTGGGATAATCCCGCTCGTTTCTACGGATTAAAATGACACTCCCCTTATGAATATAATAGATGGCTATCAGATTACTACCAAAATATATGAAAGTGCTAATTCATTAGTCTATAAGGCTATCCGTCTTGAAGATGATCGACCTATTATCCTCAAGATTCTTAAAGAAGACTATCCGACAGCTTCAGAACTCACTCGATATAAGCAGGAATATGAAATTACCCGCTCCCTGAATCTGGATGGCGTTGTCAAAGCCTATGACTTGCAGAGGTATCAAAACAGTCTGATTATGTTTTTGGAGGATTTTGGGGGAGAATCCTTAAAGATATGGATAGCACAAAACAATTTCACCCTAGAGGAATTTCTCATCCTTGCAATAGAGATAAGTAAAAATTTGGGTGATATTCACGCTGTCAATATCATACACAAAGACATTAACCCATCTAATATTGTCTATAACAAAGAAACTGGAAAGCTTAAAATTATTGACTTTGGCATCGCCACAATTCTGCCAAGGGAAAATCCGACAATTCTCAACCCCGATCACTTAGAGGGAACCTTAGCTTATATTTCGCCGGAGCAAACTGGCAGAATGAACCGAGTGATAGATTACCGAACTGATTTTTATTCAGTTGGGGTTACTTTCTATGAAATGCTCGTCGGAAGATTACCTTTTGAAACCACTGACCCGATAGAGTTGGTACACTGTCATATTGCCAAACAACCTGTGCCACCATATCTTGTAGAAGAGGGAGAGGAAGGGACAATAAACAATATTCCCAAGGCTGTTTCGGATATTGTGATAAAACTGATGGCAAAAACAGCAGAGGATAGGTATCAAAGTGCCTGGGGACTCAAAGCAGATCTAGAAAATTGTTTGCATCAGCTACAAAGCAAAGGGACAATTAGGCAATTTCCAGTTGGTCAAAGAGATATTTCTGGTCGGTTTCAAATTCCTCAAAAACTTTATGGTCGAGAGAAGGAAGTACAACAACTTTTAGATACCTTTGAGCGAGCTAGTCAAGGTTCAACTGAAATGATCCTTGTCGCTGGTTATTCTGGAATCGGTAAGTCAGCTTTGGTCAATGAAATTCATAAGCCGATTGTAAGACAAAGGGGAAAATTTATTTCTGGTAAGTTTGAGCAATTTAAGCGTAATATTCCCTATGCTTCCATAATTCAAGCTTTTCAAGAACTAATGGCACAGTTACTGACAGAAGATGAAGCGCAAATTCAAATCTGGCGAGAGAAACTATTAGAAGCTCTGGGTAGTAACGCTCAGGTAATCGTCGATGTGATTCCTGAATTAGAATTGATTATAGACAAACAGCCCCCAGTTCCCCATTTAGGGCTGAGTGAATCCCAAAATCGCTTTAACATTGTATTTCAAAACTTTATTAGGGTTTTTACCACCCCAGAACATCCTTTAGTACTCTTCCTAGACGATCTGCAATGGGCGGATGCAGCTTCTTTAAAGTTGCTCGAGTTATTAATGACCGATAGAGACAGTCGATACTTATTGACGATCGGGGCATATCGAGATAACGAAGTTAGTCCCACCCATCCTTTGATGCAGACCCTGGAACAGATCCAAAAGCTTGGTACTAGGGTAAAAACCATTGTCCTGGGAGCTTTGGGTATCGGTCACATCAACCAATTAATTGCTGAGACTCTTCACTGTTCAACGGAAGCATCCCAACCTCTAGCAGAGCTAGTCCTCTATAAAACCGAGGGGAATCCCTTCTTCTTAACTCAGTTACTGCAAACTCTATACAAAAAAAAACTGTTGCTATTTAACGCTAATACAGGGTCCTGGCAGTGGGAAATTGAGCAAATTCAAACGGCAGGGATAACTGATAATGTCGTGGAATTAATGATTGGTAAGATTGAAAAACTAGATGAAAGTACCCAGAATATCTTAAAGTTAGCTGCCTGCATTGGGAACAGATTCGATCTAGAAGTCCTATCTATTGTCAATGCTAAATCTGCATCAGCTACAGCGAGGGAGCTTTGGCCAGCTCTTCAACAAGGTTTGATTATCCCTCTGAGAGATAACTACAAAATTCCTTTGCTTTGGAATCAGGAGGAAATATTTTCCTCTTCCATACCCTACCTATTTTTGCATGACCGAGTTCAGCAAGCAGCCTATACTCTGATTCCAGAAGCCCAAAAAAAAGAGGTTCATCTGAAAGTTGGTCAATTACTACTCAAAAATACTCAGCAAGAACAATTAGAAGAAAATATTTTTGATATTGTCAATCAACTCAATTTTGGATTTGAATTATTTTCCTCTCAATCGGAACGAGATAATCTAGCTCAATTAAATCTAATTGCTGGCAGAAAAGCCAAGAATGCAACAGCCTACGAACCTGCTCTCAAATATTTAGAGGTAGGGCTAGAGCTTTTATCATCCGATAGCTGGGAGTATCAGTATGAATTGACACTGAATCTCTATTTAGAAACAGTAGAGGTGCAATACATCAACACCCAGTTTGAGCAAGCTGAAGCCCTTTCTGCTGTGGTTCTAGAAAAAGCTGAAGAACTCATCGATCGAATTAGGATTTATGAACTAAAAATTCAATCTCATATAGCTCAATTTCAATTTCATTCAGCTATAGATGTTGCACTCCAGATTCTGAAAAAACTAAGAATAGATCTGCCCCGAAAACCGAGCCAACACAGGATCAAAGAAGAACATAAATCTCTACAATTGCTCTTAAAAGATAAGCCCATTGAAAATTTATTCGATCTGCCAGACATGACAGATCCCTATAAACTATCAGCTATCAGGATCTTACTAGCTGTCACTGCACCAGCGTTTATTACTAATGCTTCTTTATATTCTCTGATAACCTTAACGGCAGTCAATCTCTGCATTACCTATGGAAATCCACCGCAAGCTGCTGGCGTATATATCTTTTACGGCAAACTGCTGTGTGGAATTATGAAGGATATTGATTCTGGATATCGGTTTGGTCAACTATCACTAAGGTTGTTAGAAAAATTTAATATTCAGAACTCTAAATCCCTAGTTTTACATTACAGTGCTGGATTTATCCGACCCTGGAAAGAGTCAATCCGCCATAGTAATATCCTAGAAACCTTGCAGACAGCACTTAATGTTGGACTCGATATCGGAGATATCGAACATACTTCTTATAACGCTTCAGCCTATTGTTTGTTTTCCCTATTTTCGGGCTTACCTCTTGAAGAAATAAATCAGAAGTATGAAAAATATATAAATTTGACAATTAAGATTAAACAATCTTACACAATTAGCTACATGAAAAACTGTAGTAAAATTGTAATTAGTTTGCTCAATGGATATAAAAATAACTACTGTTTAGTTATCGGTGATTCTCAACAAGAAGAAGAGCGGATTCTAGCTCGATGGACTCAGGAGCAAGCTGAATGGTTGCTGTTTAGTGCTTATTTAGCCAAAACCATTTCCTACTACTTTTTCAAACACTACGAGGAAGCGATAAGGAGTGCAATTGAAGCAGACAAGAACGCTGAAAGTTCTGCCGCTTATCTGGTTACTGCACAGCACAATTTTTACTATTCTCTTGCCCTTTTAGGGAATTGTAATCCTTCTGAACTCGATAGACACAAAAACACTCTACAACAAGTATCATTCAATCAAAAAACTATGAAAATGTGGGCTAACCATTGCTCCGAAAATTTTCAACATAAATATGATTTAGTAGAAGCAGAGAAAGCACGAGTTTTAGGACATAATTGGCAAGCAGGAGAACTTTACGAAAAAGCTATTCAAGGTGCAAAAAAATATGAATTTATCCATGAAGAAGCCTTAGCTTATGAACGAGCAGCAGAATTTTATCTAGCACAAACTAGAGAAGAAATCGGTCAACTTTATCTAAGAAATGCCCATCATTGTTACAGTCTTTGGGGAGCAAAAGCTAAAGTCAAACAGTTAGAACAAGAATATCCCCAGTATTTATTAGAAGTAACTAATCAAAGAAAATCTAAAAAACTTAGTATAACCATTTCTAGCACGGGAAATGATGGAGAAAGTCTTGACTTAGCCACTATTATCAAAGCATCTCAAGCAATTTCTGGTGAAATCAAGCTGGAACAACTCCTGCAAAATTTAATGAAAATTGCGATCGAAAATGCAGGAGCGCAAACAGGGTTTCTGATTTTAGATCGAGAAGGTAATTGGGTTATCGAAGCTCAAGGAACAGTAGATAGCGATCGCGTTAATATTTTACAATTAATTCCTATAGAATCTATAGAGCCTGAAAAGTCGATCCCTCTCTTACCTACTACGATTATCAATTATGTAGCCCGCACTCAAGAATATCTGGTTTTAAATGATGCAGTCAGTGAAGGACAATTTATTAATGACCCTTATATTATTGCCAACAAAAGTAAATCAATTCTCTGTACTCCTTTACTTAATCAAGGTCAATTAAGAGGAATTGTTTATTTAGAAAATAATTTAACCACAGGTGCGTTTACCTCAGAACGAGTCGAACTTTTAAATATACTATCTGCTCAAGCTGCTATCTCTATTGATAATTCAAGGCTTTATCAAACCTTAGAACAAAGAGTAGAAGAACGTACTAAAGAACTATCACAAACCCTGGAAGTTCTCAAAGCAACTCAAGCAGAACTAATCTTTGAAAACGATCTGCTCAGAAGTACCGATCGCCCTTCGACCTATAATTATCAAGTGGGGGGAAGCTTGTCGATGGATTCCCCAACCTATGTGGTACGCTCTGCGGACAGAAATCTCTATAAAGCATTAAAACAAGGAGAGTTTTGTTATATCTTAAATGCCCGACAGATGGGTAAGTCTAGCCTCATGGTACGGATGATGCACCATCTGAGCCACGAGGGATTTAGCTGCGGGGCGATCGACATGACTCGTATTGGCAGCGAAAACGTCACCCCCGAGCAATGGTATAAGGGATTGACAGTAGAGCTATGGCGAAGTTTTGGCTTGCTAAGGGCAGTTAATCTAAAAACTTGGTGGAAAGAGCGAGGAGATATTTCTCCAGTTCAGAGGTTGAGTCAATTTATTGAAGAAGTTTTGCTATTTAAAGTTGGTCAAAAAGATGACGCTTTCCCCAAAAACCTGGTGATTTTTATCGATGAAATTGATAGCATCTTAGGCTTGAATTTCCCAGTTAATGACTTTTTTGCTCTGATTCGCTCCTGCTATAATCAGCGCAGTATCAATCGAGAATATAGACGTTTAACCTTTGCTTTTTTTGGAGTCGCTACCCCTAACGATTTAATTACCGACCATCAAACAACCCCCTTCAACATCGGTCAATCAATTCAACTGGAGGGCTTTAAAGAGCATGAAGCCCAACCTTTAGTTCAAGGATTGACCGAGAAAGTGAGCAATCCTCAAACAGTGCTCAAAGAAATTTTAGCTTGGACGAGTGGTCAGCCTTTTTTGACCCAAAAGCTCTGTCAACTCATTCGTAGTGCTTCATCTCCTATCCCTACCAACAGAGAAGCCGAATGGATTGAAAATTTGGTGCGAACTCGTATTATAGAGAATTGGGAATCACAGGATGAACCAGAGCATTTGAGAACCATCCGCGATCGCCTTTTTAAGAGCAAAAAATCCGTTCGGCTACTAGAACTCTACCAACAAATTTTGCATCAAGGAGAGATTGTGGCAGTTGATAGTTCAGAGGAAAGAGAATTGCTTTTGTCGGGGCTAATAGTCAAGCAACAGGGAACTTTGAGAGTCCAAAACCGTATTTATAAATCGATCTTTGTTTGATTTACCCTATTACTCTCTGATAATCTAGATTAAGGAAAGCTTTATTCCCTTGCTTCAACAATCTATTCAGCAACGCCAGAAAATTAATCTAGCGCGATCGCTTAATAAATTAGATGTTATTTATCTTTTACAGTTGTAGCCAGCTTTTAGTGGCACAAATAAAGACTCTTGGTCAATTAACAGTCTTTAATTTTCTGCTGCTATTACGGGAAAATCACCAGAACGTTCCGAAGGAATGGCTGCAATAATCGCATCGATCACTTTAGAGATGGGAATAATTTCTAAACCAAGATCGCGGGGAAAACTCTGACCTTTAGGCACGATCGCTTTTTTAAAGCCTAATTTAGCTGCTTCTTTGAGGCGTAATTCCATCTGAGAAACCAAACGTACCTGTCCGCCCAAACCGACTTCTCCGATTAAAACCGTACGAGGATCGACCACGCGATCGCGAAAACTAGCGACAATGGCGATCGCCACTCCTAAATCCGCTGCGGGTTCGCCCACTCCCAAACCACCCACAGAAGCGACATAGGCATCTAGTTTAGATAGAGGTATACCGACTCGCTTTTCGAGGACGGCTAAAATTTGCTGGAGACGATTGTAATCAATTCCCGTAGTCGAGCGACGGGGAGAAGTATAGCTGGTAGGACTAACTAATGCTTGAAGTTCTACCACAATCGGACGAGTTCCCTCACAAGCAACTACAATCGACGTACCTGGAGAGGCTTCATCGCGATTGCCTAAAAACAATTCTGAAGGGTTGTCTACCTCTACTAAACCCCGCTCGGCCATTTCAAAAATACCAATTTCGTGAGTCGCCCCAAAACGATTTTTAACCGAGCGTAACAGACGATGAGAAGCATAGCGATCGCCCTCAAAATAGAGTACCGTATCTACCAGGTGTTCTAGTACCCTGGGTCCTGCGATCGCCCCTTCTTTGGTAACATGACCCACAATTAGCAGGGTAATATTTTCTCGTTTACCCACCTGCATCAATGCCGAAGTACATTCCCGTACCTGTGCTACCGAACCTGGAGAAGAAGTCAAGGCAGCAAAGTGTAGAGTTTGAATACTGTCAATAATTGCTACTTGAGGTTTTAAAGATTCTAATTCGCGTAAAATTTCTTCTAAATCTGTTTCTGGCATTACATAGAGATTATTCTCTTTTTTAGGAGCAGTCTTGCCATTTTTCTTACTCTTGCTCTTGCCATTTTCCTTAGCTGGTGCTGATTCTGGTTCGATTTCTGCCACATCCAAGCGAGAAGCGCGCAATTTAACCTGCTGCCCCGATTCCTCTGCCGACACGTAGAGAATGCGAGGTAGACTATAAGATAACTTATTCGCTACCTGTAACAACAAAGTAGATTTTCCAATGCCAGGATCGCCACCAATCAGCACCAAAGAACCAGGAACAATCCCTCCCCCCAAAACGCGATCTAGTTCTCCATAACCCGAAGGAAACCTCTCTTGAACTTCATTATCGATCTGAGAAAACTTTAATGATACTCTTGGTTGTGCTACTCCCGACGCTCTGGCGTTAGAACGAGTACCAGATTGCCATCCTCCACGGCTAAATCCGCTTCCTGAAGAAATTTCTACTGGTTCTTCCGAGATGGTGCCAAATTCGTTACACTCCTTGCACAACCCAAACCATTGACTATACTCTGCACCACATTCATTGCAAATATATATTTGTTTAGATTTAGCCATTTTCTTAAGAAAAATTAGAGATTTAAAGCAATAAAAAAATAAGTTAGTAAACTTTTATGAGTGATATAGTCCCGATCCTAAGAAACATTAAAACCCTCAAAGATAAATTAAACCTGAAAAAACTGAATAATTGTCTGAATTGTTAAGATAATCGCCTTAAAATGGGCAGTTAGTTTTACTAGACAGCATCAACGGGATAATCTTAAATAATAAGACCATAAAAATTTAACTTAACTAACGGTAATTTTACTTAAATAAAGGAGCGTATAGTAACTTGGAGACTAATAAAGAAAAAATTTTAGTAGTAGATGATGAAGCAAGCATCCGTCGGATCTTAGAAACTCGCCTTTCGATGATTGGTTATGATGTGGTGACTGCTGCTGACGGCGAAGAAGCATTAGAAACCTTCCGTACCACTGAACCTAGCCTAGTCGTCTTGGATGTCATGATGCCAAAACTGGATGGCTATGGAGTATGTCAAGAACTGCGAAAAGAATCTGACATTCCGATCATTATGCTAACCGCTTTGGGAGATGTTGCCGATCGCATCACTGGTTTAGAACTAGGCGCAGACGATTATGTCGTTAAGCCTTTCTCTCCTAAAGAATTAGAAGCCAGAATTCGTTCCGTCTTGCGTCGAGTCGAAAAAAATGGTGCGCCAGGAATTCCTAGTTCTGGTGTAATTCATGTCGGCTCGATTAAAATCGACACCAACAAGCGTCAAGTATACAAGGGTGACGAACGCATCCGCTTAACTGGCATGGAATTTAGTCTATTAGAACTATTAGTCAGTCGTTCTGGCGAACCCTTCTCTCGTTCGGAAATCCTTCAAGAAGTCTGGGGTTATACTCCCGAACGTCATGTAGATACTCGCGTGGTGGATGTACATATTTCCCGTTTGCGGGCAAAACTAGAAGACGATCCGAGCAACCCAGAACTAATTTTAACCGCTAGAGGTACGGGCTACTTGTTTCAACGCATTTTAGAAGCGGGAGAAGAATAAATAAGCAACGAAGAACGAGGAATCAATAGTCAACTGTTGCTGCTAGTAAATAATAAAATAGGAAAGCTAATAGCATAGAGCTTACGGCTTTAAAAATGAAACAACCCGATACTAACTACATATTGAGATTGCTACCTTTCTTTGCTGGAGGATTAGGGGGGGTTTTGCTTTTAGTTAATCGTTTGCTAACAGCACAAATTACCGATTCTCAAGCTCGTTCTGATGCCTTAGGAGTAATTGAGGGTGCAGTCTTGATTTTAGTGGGTTTACTCTGGCAACAAATTCAGGCGAAACCTCCCGATACAGTGACTCTAATTGGAAAGACGGGTTTAGAAATCGCTCCCGAACTAAAAGAAGCAGCAAAAACAGAATTAGCCTGGGCATCTCACTTACTATTAACTAATACGGTAACGCGATCGCTGGCGGTGTATTATGATGGCAAAACTATACTCAGACGTGGTGTACTGGGTGAAAATCCAGAAATTAAACCAGGAGCAATTGTCGAACGAGTATTATCGAAGCAAAAGCCTGTCTATTTGGTCAATCTGAATCTTTATCCAGGTAAAATAGAATTTGATTATTTACCAGAAAATACTCAAGGAGTTATCTGTCAACCGATTGGAGATCGAGGAGTACTGATTTTAGGTGCGAATGCCCCCCGAAGCTATACCAAGCAAGATGAAAAATGGATTGAAGGTATTGCTGACAAATTGGCTGTAACTTTGAGCGATTCTATTTAGAGGCTGCGATCGCCTCAACCTCGAAACGGAGAGAGAGGGATTCGAACCCTCTTTACTTCCTTCTTTTACAGATTACCAATAGCTCAAACGCTTGCTCACTAACGTTTATAAACAAAGTGAGCAAAAAGTGAGCAAAGATTATAATTACGAGATTGGTTACGAAACTTTACAAAGTGAGTGGAAAATACAGTGCAAACGTGCTCCTAGAGGCGTAACTCTGGTTAAAGGCGGTAACAACATTTACCTTCAATTTAAGACCTGGAGTTTAGACTAACCGTAGATTGAATGCCCGATAACGATAAGCAATCAACGGCTGACGCTTAGCGAAGATTTTGGCTCTTAATTGTGAAGTTGGAGAAGGCGATCGCTATTCCTGAAAATCTCTATTTAGTGGAATCGGTTAACGTTTCAGCTGCGCTTACCTTCGCTAAACGATTCCGGTTTATTTTTGGATGCGATGAGCATCACAGGAACAGGTCTGGACTCTTGCTTCGCACGCTCAGTGAATTCCCATCCACCAACTCTGGCAGCAAAGAGTGCTCGCGGCGACGCATACAACACGAAAACCGATAAAGTAGTTGCCGAAAGCGCGCGAATTGTTGAAGCGGTACGCTGAACGGCAGTTACGAGGATAGTAGAACCAAGAACCACCGCTTTTTTAATGCCTGTCCCATCTTTTACAGTAAACAGTCAACAGTTAACAGCGATCGATACTTATTATTTCTTAGCACTTTGTATTACGATTGATACTAATATATAGTATAAAAATTTTTTTGGCGCAAAGGGCAAAAGGGCAAAAAGAGCAAAAGGGCTATGTAGTCTTCGCGGCGACGCACACAACACGAAAACCGAGATTGATGAAGCGGTTACCGCGCGAATAGATGAAGCGATACGCAGAACGGCAGCTAATAGGATCGTCGAACCAAGAACCACCGCGTGTTACTTTGTTATTACCACTCCCTGAAACCCTTGCACTACCATCAGTTGGCGCATCTTGATAGTTGTCATGCCAATCATCTTGACACCATTCCCAAAGATTTCCATGCATATCGTATAAACCAAAGGCATTGGGCGGAAAACTGCCGACTGGTGTAGTTTGTTCTCGATATTCTCCTGGTGCTTCATCAGCAAAAGTTTCACTCGCAAGATAGTTAGCTAATTCCCCAGTAATCGTTTCTCCAAAATGAAAGGGAGTGCTGGTTCCTGCACGAGCTGCATATTCCCATTCTGCTTCCGATGGCAGTCGATATTCATATCCTCCTGCTATCAAACTTGACAATCGCTTACAAAATTCCACTGCTTCCTCCCAGAAAATAGTTTCTACAGGAAGATCATCTCCTTGGAATCTAGAGGGATTGGGGCTAAGATCCCGTTCAATTTTTGGGAGAGCAGCGATCGCTCTCCACTGCGCTTGAGTCACTAAAAACTTACTCATAAAGAAGGGTTGAACAGTTACTTCATGTTGCGGTTTTTCTACTCTAAAATATTCCACACCAAATTTTTGAACTAGCCTTTCTATTCCCGCATCTTCTGTTCCCATTAAAAACTTACCTCCAGGAATAGCGACCATTTCCAGGTTTACGCCATTTCCCAAGTCTTGAGTAAAAAACTCAGATTTTTGTGAATCTCTGCGAATAATTTCTCCGCGAGCATTAACCGTTAGCACCTCAAAGTTATCAGTAGTTCGGGGGATTTGCTCTGGATCGAGAAGTAAAACTGGTTTAGATATCCAACGTTCAGCTAATTGGGGCAAGAATAAAGCTGCCATAAATCCGCCTCCTGCCAAAGCAGTATAACCTGCTATTTGTAAAAACCTCCGTCGAGTCCAACGTCGAGGGGTTTGAATCGGTTGCGGAATCAATAAGCTAGTTCCAGCTATTTCGATCGCCTTTCCTTGTTTCGATACTTCCTTCAATTGACTAGTAGCAGTGACAATATCCCCACGGGCAAAATTTCCCAGACTTCGGGCATAGGTAAACAGGGGGGAAAATTCTGCTAGCGGTTCGGTCAAATTTTCCACCAAAGATTCCAGCCGCACCAATTCCGTTCCCGAGTTCAGGGAGACTTGATAAAATGCTGCTAGTTGACGCACTGCTGCTGTGGGTTCGAGATAAGCTAATGCTGTCCATAATTGAGCGAGGGCAAAATCGCGCTCGTCGGGGTCATCGCTTGCTAGCAGAGGTTCCACATAAGCGAGTAAGAACTGAGCTAGTTCAGTGATTCTCTGTTGCCCGAAATTCCGCTCTTCCTGGAGCCGCTGAAGCAGGACATTGCGTACCACTCGCTCCATTTGATAAATTTCATATCCGACTTCAGACAATAGTTCGGAAAACAAGAGATCGGCTACAGCTATCCAAGGAATATCCAGCGGTTGCTCATTGATATCGCCCTGAAAATTAGCCCAAAGACAATATAGTAAATCGGGGGTAACTGCCAAAGGAAAAGCAGCGTGACAGGCGAACCAGAGATGAGGATTGCCAAAACGTTGGCTAAAAGATTCAATTCGGCGATGAGCCTCTTGGAGTTCACCTTGTTGTAGGGAGCTCAAATTCCTCTTGTCCATTACCCATCACCTTTTGAGATATCCTCGTAAAACATTAATCGTTTCCTGAAACCCTTGACTACTTACTTCAAACATTGGCACTAAACGGGCAATTTCCCCTGCACTTGTCCCCTGCCAACGATCGTAAGGCATGGGATTGAGCCAAGCGAGATAGTTTACTTGCTGCCGAAGCTGCTCTAGGAAATCAGCGGTCAAATTAATCCTCTTGGGGTTAAGTCCACCCCGTAAAGCACCAGCATCGCTAAAAATCAGGGCTACTGTCCAATGAGCATCCAGTTTGGGGAGAATCTGGCTAATTAATTCCGCTTGTTGATGATAAGGGTCGTGATAGAGATATTCTAAGGGACAATTCTGAAAATAGTAGATACTTGTCTTCCCTAGTTTTCCTGCTTGTTGAACGGTTGCTACTAAAAGATCGGCAAGTCGATGAAAGGGCAGCATCGAGCCATCATAATCTATTAATAATAATAGTTGAGTTCGATTGATGCGAGGAGGAACCAATACTGGTTTAAGTAAAAATCCTTGACGACTGATTTGGTTAACGGTTGCCTTGATATCTAACTCGGTTGCTTTCCCAGAACGTTCTAGTCGGCGTAAATAACGCCAGCTTTGTTTCATCTGCCTAGGAGTAATGGGAAAATATTCATGGTTCATCAAAAAGCGATCGCTTTTGACTAACTGAGCAATTTCGATTTTATTTATCTCCTGGGTTAGTTGCTCGGGAAACGAAGTATTGGCTTGATTTTGAGATACGGTCGAGATTTGCCGCTTATAACCAGAGAGACGTTTTGCTATCTTTTGACTAGCCCATCTAACAGCAATCACACCAATAACCATAGTAAAGGCGATCGTTAATAGTCCCCCCCAAAATAATGGTTGCGAAATTGTTGAGGTGATATTAGGAATTGCAATAACAGTTGGATTTTCTAATTGTGGTTCTGTTGGCGGTTCTTGTGTTGCTTCCGTGGGATTTTCTGGAGGGTTTTCCCTTGAAGTTTCTGGGTTTTCCTTAATCAAAGAGTCGGAATATATTATTACCATACTCAGTAATAAAACTCCCCCCAAAACCAGATTTCGTAGAGTTCTATTGGTCTGGCGTTTAGCTAAATTAGTTGCCGATTCTGGTAAATCTTCATCGATAGAAACATTAGAGCTACTAGTCAGAGGTAAAGAATCAGGCTTGCCGATCACCTGTTCAAAATGATAGTCAAAGATCCGCTTATCTTGAGGAGATTTGACCCAAAGGGTGCAGCATAAACGCGCCAATGCTGAGCGATCTGGAAAGCCAAACCCCCCTCTGATTGCTTGTAATAGCAATTTATATTCCCCTATACCCAATGGTAAGCCAGCTTTTTGTAATCGGGTAAACAACTCCAACAGCGGCAAATCTTCAATATCCATTTTTCAAGTAACGTTGATGATCCTGCCAACGTTTTAACAGCACCCCCGCATAGGGCAACTTTCCTCGTAATTTTGCCAGTACTTCGTCTTCTGGTTCGCGGCGCAACACCTGAAACCAATCAATCAATTCACTGGTACTGACCATCTTCCCCGCATGAGTTTTATCCTTCTGCATTTGGTCTCGTAACTCTAAAAAACGTTTTACCGCCTGATTAACTAATAGTTCTGGTGGATTGTCGAAATGGGCATTGATAATTTCTATTAAACGCTCATCACTGGGGAAATTGATATAGTGAAATAAGCAGCGACGCAAGAAGGCATCGGGTAAATCCTTCTCATCATTGCTAGTAATCAGGACAATTGGCGCTACCTCGGCTCGAACTATTTCTCCTGTTTCTTCTACTTTAAACCATCGCCGATCGAGCTCCATCAACAGATCGTTAGGAAAATCAAGATCTGCTTTGTCAATTTCATCAATTAGCACCACTGTTTGCTTTTCATTGCGAAAAGCATTGCCCAACTGTCCCCATCGGACGTAGGTAGCAGGATCGCTAATCCGCTTAATTTCCTCCTGTTCAAGGATGTTATTGGCAGCCAGTTGAGCATCCCGCAAACGAGCCACCGCATCGTAGGAATAAAGACCTTCTCGCGCTACAGAGGTGGATTTGACACACCATATTTCTAAGGGCAACTTCAACTCGTGAGCTACCGCACGAGCCAACTCGGTTTTCCCAGATCCTGGCTCCCCTTTGATTAAAAGTGGTCGCTGTAAGTATATCGCGATGTTTACCGCCTCCACTAACTCGGTACTTGGTAAATAAGGCAATAACAATTGCCCCATTTCATCCCGTTCTCCTAGTTGGGGCTGCACAGTACCTGTATATTGGGGTAAATTATTTAGAGTTTCCACAGTCGTTCTACTTCGTCGTAGTAGTTGTAACCACAACGCTCAAAAATACCTTGTAACACATCTTCGGGAATCCCGTCATCACTCTGGGAGAGGATAGAACTAACGGTATCATCAACGTTATGGGTTAGTTCGTAGGGCAATTCGTTAAACTCGTGTAACATCCAATCAGTTACATTTTCTTCTGTGAATTTACTAATATTTGGCGATCGCACAGGCGCATCAGCCTGGTTACTATTAACTCGATCTACAAAAAGGCGATCTAAATTGCCCACCGAGCCATCGTAGTCGATAAAAAATATCAACAACTTATACTTGCTCGCACGCAAACCAGCTTGTCGAACTTTCTGAGCTAGAGGCTGCCAAAATTCTTTAATCAATTGTTCTAAATAGTCTTGGGGGATAAAATTGACATCGTGGAAAACTAAGAGAACATTCTCCGTTTGCCATAATCGATAAACCCCTTCAGCAATTTCTAAGGGTGAAGGTGGCGGGTATCGTTTCCCTAAAACCTTATTCCCCAGTTCTCGCCATAATGTCTGGACATCGATTCTTCGCACCGTGCGAGATAACTCAATCCTGATTTTCTTGTAGTTTGTGTTGTGGGGAACATACTGCTCAACTAAGCGATTCAACAACCATCGCTGTCCATATCTGAGAGAGCCATGAATCAAAAAAGCGGCTACTGACTGGGCTTGGATCAATCTGAGAAATAATCGTACTTGTCTCTCATAACCTAATTTCAAGAGCATACGATAGAGTTGCTCACTATTAGAAGTTTTATCTAACTCTTTTAACTCTTGGTTAATTCTCTCCCGTTCTTGTTGGGCTTCCTTAATCTGCTGTTGTAGCTGCCAAATTTCTTTGGGACGCAGGTTGCTCGTTCTCTCGGCTTGACTTAAATACTCAATCTCATTACTCAGAGCATTATATTTCTGTTGTAGTTCACTATAGCGACGTTTGAGATGTTCATCAAGGAGCATTAGAAGTTACAAATTTAGTTGCTGTTCTAATTCTTCCATCTTTTGAGCAGCTCGATCTCTTTTTTTCTTAGCCTGGGTAATTTGTTGTATCAGTTTGAAATGCTCCTGGGGAGGAAGATTGTCTATTTTTTCTGCATTGCTTAAAAATTCTATTTCCTGATTTCTATAATCATATTCTTGTTGCTGTTCCTTAAGTTCCTGTTCTAGATGACGGCGTTGTATAGAGGTCAATGGGGATTTCACTAACCCCAGTTCTGGTAGTGAATTAATAACAACAGCTTTCCGAATATCCCCCCGATAATCAGCTAAGATTATATCCCCCAATCCCTCAGTACGAGCAGTTGGTTCTTGTATTCCTCCATGCTTGACATTCCAACGCCGCAAAGCATCTAGCACATGATTCTTAAGATCATCGACAGTAACCATTTTTTTACCATTTCTGTCCGCCTTTCCACTTAATCCTTCCAACAAATAATAGGTAAAGACACCATGTTGGACTTGTTGCCATTCAAGTGCTGTTTGTTCGGCTGTACTCGCCGCAATTAAAGCAAAACCTTCTGCCAAATCATAAACATTCTTAATAAACTCAGGGTCGGTTAAATCCCTACCAATATCTACACCACTATGACAAGCATCTAGAGTTAGTACTAATTTACGTCCTCCGCTATCTCTCATATGTCGTTCCACTTCCGCAACAGATAGCGCTCGTTGGTTTAATAAGGTGCGTTGGGTATCCTGAGTAATTAAAACAGGTTCTTTTTTATTGCCTTCTCTTTCCACCCTGGTTCCATGACAAGCAAAATGTACCCATAGTAGGTCATCAGGTTGAACCGCCTGACAAAGTTCAATTAATCTGGCTTCCACATTGTCACGAGTAGGAAACAAGCGATTATCCCTATCTAACTCATCGTGGAGACAAACCACTTCATAGCCTAACTGAGTAAGGATTTGCTCTAGCGCTAACACATCGTTAACACAAAACTTTAAGGTTCCAAAGTTAGGGTCAGTATAGTGATTAACTCCAACTAAGAACGCCCAGCGATTAGTCATTTCACCTTAGCCTCATCACTTTCCTCATTCCAAACCTAGGCAACACCCACAGTTGGAATTAACCCAAAAATGGGAGTAGTAGAATTATTGTAGCTAATAGCAGACTTAGTTAATTTGATTCAGAGCGCGTTTTCTTGAGTATGCGATCGCCCTACCTCTTCACCCCCAACACTGACAAAATCCGACTCACTGGCACTTTCTCCGCCTCCATCCTCTCCACCTGTGCTAACAACCGCTTGGGAATGTAACGAGACTTTTTACAGGTGCGATCGCGTGAGTTAGCTTATTTAATAGCGTTTACAATTTGTTCCCCCGCTAGAACATACTCTCAAATAAAGCGGATTAAATCAACCCCTAACCAGCGAGCTTGGCTATTATATCTCTCCGC
>JASJEI010000236.1 GCA_030064795.1 Pleurocapsa sp. MO_226.B13
GACTTGTGGTTTTTAATAGTTTGATATTGTATATTTTTCTCCAAATCCCTTTAAAGGTAAGCCTTTTACCAAAATTCAGCATGGTAAGTTCGGTAGAGCCCATATTAATTGTTTGTTCGAGATATACTTGTTATCTATTTTACTTATTTTGATATGAGTCGAAATTAAATAAAAAGTTTGAGGATCTTGTGAGGAACTCAAACAACAATCACCAGAATAAGTTTCAGGCATTCGAGCTATCGATCGAGACTGGACAGAAAATTACTTGGTACTAAGACTAAAGAGTAAAGTAATTCCAGGGGCGACCCCCGCCTACTCAGACCTGGAGTCGCTCTATCAAAAAATAGCTCTAATAAACTGCTGTAAATCAGCAACCTCTTTAATTCAAGTGAAAATTCAATTATTTAGATATCGACTAACAATCTGGCTTTTCTGAGAATAAAGGTTAGTACCGTTTCTTCTTTAGAAATAATATCGGCTCTTCCTTCCATGCCCGAGCGAATCGAACAATTCTTACTAGAAGCATGCAAAACCAAACTTTTGGGCTTGACAGTGACATTATAAGTAGCCTGTGCTTCATTGAAACTAGCTATTTTAGATTGGGCAATCGCCTGGCTATTTTGTGGAATGCTAGCATCTGGAGCGATCGCCGTGACCGTTCCGCGAAGAGTACCGTAGTCGGGATAAGGACAAGCAGAGACTCGCATTTGCACTTCTAAACCAGTTTCTACTTTGTCGATATCTTGTGCTGCGACCAAGGCTCTAATTTCTAGGGGAGCTCGATCGGGAGCAATGCGGGCGATGACATCACCAGGACTGACTATCTGATCTCGGTTGCGAAGATTTAATTCTTGAACGATGCCAGATGCAGCAGCTCGAATTATTGTACCTTCGAGTTCGGTTTCAATTTGTCGGAGTTCTTGGCGATCGCGATTGAGTTGATTTTGAGTTTTAATTTGCTGCTGAATTAATTGTTCTCTTTCTTTATTTAAAATGGCGAGAGTAGCTTTAGCTTCAGCTTCGGCTTTAAAAATTTGCTGTCGAGCGATTTCGATTTCTGTCTGACTGGGATTGAGTGCTATCCGAGTATTATTTAGTCTAGCGCGAGCAGCAGCAAGAGCTTGTTTTTGTCTGGCTATTTCCTGACGTTGCTGTTGAATAGCTACCTGTTTGACAATTACCTGCTGTTGTTTCTGTTTGACATCCAATTGGGCTTCTTCTAATTGGTTTTGAGATAAAGCACCAGATTGAGCAATAATTGTATAGCGATCGCGCTTGGATTTAGCTCCATTCAAACTAGCTCGAACCGATTTCAAGTCTGCTTCGAGGGAAATTAATTCAGTCTGCGCTTGATTTAATTGTTCTTGAGTCGAATTAAAGTTAGCAGTTGCCTCTTCAACTTCGGCATTGGATTGCAGATTGCGATCGTCATATTCTCTACGGCTATGTCTGAGTTCGGTAAGTGCCAGGGCCACAGTACTTTTAGCACGGTCTGTTTCAGCAGCAATTTGTTCGGTAATTGCTTGAAGTTGAGCAGCAATTTGAGTCAGTTGGAGCTGAGCTTGCTCGATGCTACTCTGTAGCTGGCTTTTTTGAGTCTGAAGGCGCGAATCATCAACATAGGCAATAACGTCTCCTCGATCGACCTGCTGATTTTCTTTAACTTCAATGCTTTCGATTTGACTCTCTATAGCTGCCTGAACGATCCGCAATTCGCCTACAGGACGTACGGTAGCAGGGGCTTTAATGGTTACTTTATACTTGAGAACGCTAACTAGTGCAATCGTTGCACTAAAGATAACGAGGAAGACTATCCCCCCAACAGTTATCCACCAGTCGATTCGGGGTAAAAATTCATCTGGACTGACCGAACGGAGTAAGTCGCGATCGCGATCGTCACTGCGATCGAGGGATTTGGTATCGAGGTTAACAAGCATAATTACTAATTTTGAGGTTGAATTTGAAATGGGCTATTTGAAAAACTTAATCAACTGTTAATCGAGAGCTATGAGCTAATTGTCTATTCAATTTTTGAAGGCTAAAAAATACATAGTCTCACAGACAAAAATCTATTTATCTATCTGAAACAAGACCTTTTTCTTAAGATTCAGAGCGATTTATTATTAGCTGTTGTTGGCAATCAATTAAATTATTTAGATCGAGCGGGTGTCCTAGTTGAATTTTTAGCTTGCTTTGAAATATTCACTTTAAATGTTTTGCCATTACTGCCAAAAGCCTTATAAAATTAGGGTTTTCCGGATCTTAAGCTAGTATAGCTATATTTTAGACCAAAAAAGTATAAAACTAGTGTTGTTCGAGGTGTTGATATTTTCAACTATAAAAAAAGCCACAAAAAAAAAGATTAAAATGTGGATTTTTTCGACTGACAAAACAAAAAAACTGGGCTTAAATAAATTCAGTTAGAAAAGCAAAAGTTAACTTTTTTCGGCTTTTCCTAACTGCAAATCACAAGGAGACATAAACAAAATGATGAGAAAAGATAGTACTACTTCTCAATTAGACTTGCTTCTATTAGAAGAGGTTTCTAATGAAACGGCTGAAGCTATTTCTGGAGGTGCATCACTAACTTTAGGTGGATCGCAGGAACTTGAATTGGGTGACCCTTTTACCATGCCAATTGATGTGTTGACTAATCTAGTCAGCTCAGTTGGAGCCTTAACAGCAATGTTAGGGATCGAGATGCCTGCCTTCCCAGTTACCAAGCTACCCGAAATTCCTGCACCTCCTACTCCCGAGCTACCAAGATATTCCTAGAGCTTTTTAAAAAGCTCGTTCTTATAGCTACCTCAATATGCTCGGTCGGTTCATTAGCGCCAGCTTTTGAACACTATAACGACCGAGCAGAGCAAAAAGCGTGTTGCATTGCTCTACGAGATGATTTGAAAGTTACTTACTTCAAAACTCTCTTTACTTGCTATTTATTATTTTGACATTATCTCATGATGATGCAACGCCCAAACAACTCTTTTTTTAGAGTTTAAAAGCTTATGAAACAAGTCTTGGGTAAGAGACAACTGTTCCCAAGACTGATCTTTTTTACTCTCAACGAGATCTACATAGGTTGATATCAATCGACAGAGAAGACAAAATAATTTGTTGCAACTATATCAGTACCAGAATTTTGGTTGGTTCGAGTTGGAGTTAATCAATTATTTGGCTTAGTGCATTACCAGTTTGTTGGCTAGAGCTAACCTGGTTGACTCTGCTGGTTATTTTGACGAGCAATCCCAACGACGTTTCGTCAGCTTGGAGAATGAGCGAGTTTGACCCAATTAATTCTGGAAAATCCCCAGTATTTTTATGAAATACCAGACAGTTTTACAGCATAGCGAAGAAGACTGTGGCGCGGTTTGCCTTGCCACTGTTGCCAAACACTACGGACGCACATTTGCACTTAGTCGCATTCGGGAAATTGTCGGCACTGGACAACAGGGTACGACTCTGCTGGGCTTGAGACGAGGAGCAGAAACCTTGGGTTTTAATGCTCGTCAAGTCAAAATTACGACTCGACTATTTAAGCAGCTTCATAAAGCTCCCTTACCCGCTATTATTCACTGGAAAGGTTATCATTGGGTTGTCTTATATGGAAAAAAGGGCAAAAAATATGTGATTGCCGACCCTGCCGTCGGGCTTCGTTATCTCACACGTAAAGAACTAACGGCTAATTGGACTAATGGAATTGCATTATTGTTGATGCCAGAACTGAGCCGTTTCGAGCAACAGCCAAGCGATCGAGTTAATGGATTTTCACGTTTTCTCAAACGAGCTTGGCCCTATCGAGCAATCCTCAGCGAAGCGTTACTAATTAACCTAGTCATCGGAGTTCTTGCTCTGGCGACCCCCTTTTTATTTCAGATTCTCACTGATGATGTACTGGTACGTGGAGATACTCAACTACTTACTGCTGTAGCTATTGGGGTAGTAGTAATTAATCTTTTTAGTAGTACCCTGCAACTTATTCAGTCAAATCTAATTTCTCATTTTGCCCAACGTCTTGAGTTAGGATTGGTTCTTGCCTTCGGACGGCAAATTTTACGTTTGCCTCTAAGCTACTATGAAGCTCGTCGTAGTGGCGAAATAGTCAGTCGTCTCAGAGACATTCGCGAAATTAATCAGCTAGTTTCCCAAATCGTGATTGGATTGCCCAGCCAAATTTTCATTGGCATAGTTTCATTGGCTTTTATGCTGGTTTATAGTTGGAAACTAACTGTGGCTGCTATTTTGGTTGCTGCTAGTATGACAATTTCCACCGTCATTTTTTTACCTACCTTACAGCAAAAAACCCGTGCGGTATTAGTTACAGCTGCTGAAAACCAAGGTTTTTTAGTGGAAACTTTTAAAGGCGCACTTAATCTGAAAACGACCAATGCTGCGCCTCAAGTTTGGGAAGAACTTCAAAGTCGCTTCGGTCGTCTAGCAAATGTTACTTTCGGTACAATTCAAATAGGCATTATTAATGGCGTTTTTTCTAAATTAATTTCTGGATTGGGTACTGTAACCATACTTTGGCTGGGTAGCAGCTTAGTTATCGAGCGAGAATTAAGTATCGGTCAGTTATTGGCTTTTAACGGCATGAATGGCAATTTTGCTGGTCTAATTATTGCCACCATCGGTTTTATTGATGAATTTGCTCGCGCCAAAACTGCTACTCAGAGGCTAGGCGAGGTGATCGACGCAACACCAGAAGAGGAAGATAACAGCGACAAATCCTGGAGCAAAATTTCTGGTGAAGCTGACATTGTTTGCACCAACCTTAACTTTCATCACCTGGGTAGAGTCAATCTGCTACAAAATTTCTCGTTAACAATTCCTGGTGGTAAAGTCACCGCTTTAATCGGCAAGTCTGGCTGCGGTAAGAGTACTTTAGTAAAACTCATTGTCGGTTTGTATAGACTTGAATCTGGTAATATTCGTTTTGGTAACTACAATCAACAAGACTTATCTTTAGAATGCTTGCGCCAGCAAGTAGTGTTAGTGCCACAAGAGCCTCACTTTTGGAGTCGCTCGATTATCAATAATTTTCGCTTTGGCACTCCTTACGTAACGCTAGAACAAATCGTTCGAGCTTGTCAGATAGCTGGTGCCGACGAATTTATCAGTCAGCTACCCGATAAATATCAAACCGTCTTGGGAGAATTTGGTGCCAATCTTTCTGGGGGTCAAAGACAGCGATTAGCAATAGCTCAGGCAATCATTAACGATCCGCCCGTACTAATTTTAGATGAATCTACTAGTGCCCTCGACCCAGTGTTAGAAGCCCAAGTTTTAGAGCGACTGCTATGTTCTCGGCAGAATAAAACCACAATTATCATTAGCCATCGCTCTAGTGCTATTAGACGTGCTGAATGGATCGTGCTGTTAGAAAATGGTCAGATCCAGCTACAAGGCACGACAACCAAACTGACTTCCCAGCAAGGCGATCACCTAGATTTTTTAACTGGTACATAAGTGTCAACTCTGCAAACCAAAGAGCAAAAACAATAATGAGCGATCGCATATGGAAGATTCTAACTCATTCACTCAAAACAACTTGTCGAGCTTAAGACCGCCCGAAAATAACTGGTCTGTAGCTCAAAATCCCCCTATTCCCTCCGCAACAACAGGCATTAAGGACTTAAATTTAGGACTAACTGCCTCGGTCGCCAACAACTTATATAATTCTTCTGCCCTAGGTAGCTTATTCGAGCTAGCCCAAAGCTTTCTCTTGTTAGAGCTATACGGACTGTTGGCAGGTACTCCTGGTAGTGATGCCTATCTTGTGGGTAGAGGGAATAAAAACGATACCCTGCTCACCCGTCAGGGCAACGATGTACTGTTAGCTGTCGATCCTGGTGCCGAAAATCCAGGACTGGGAGAAGTCGATACTCTGGCTGGCGATCGCGATATTTTCGAGGTCTTTTCTCTCAATGGTCTCGAACCAATTGAGGAAAATCCTCGCAGTTGGCAAGACAGATTTATTATTGGCGATCGCCAACAGCCTTATTATATCGGTTTGGGGGGGGATGATTATGCTTCAATTTTAGACTTCGATCCAGAACAAGATACTATTCAACTTCACGGCAGTCCCCAAAACTATCAATTGATCGAATCTGATGGCAACACGGAAATCTACTGGCAGCAGGAAGGGGAGCTAGATCTTGTTGCCTTATTATCCGATGTGTCTGGTTTGAGTTTAGAGCAAGACTACTTCCAATTTGCCGATGGTATTTTAACTGAAGAACCAACTACACCAAAGATCGAACAATTAGGAGCTGCCAATGTCGATCTCTCTGTTGGTGTTGCTAGCGACAATGCAGATGGGGTTTACATCACAGGAACGTCTGCGGATACTTTTTGGCTTACCAAGTACGATAGTGATGGCAACCAGCAGTGGCTAGAGCAGGTACCATCTACTGGCGGTCTCGATACCGATAATTTGGGAAATGTTTTCGTGGGTGGTGGATTGGGAGACATTACCATCTCCAAATATAACAGTGAGGGCGAGCAACAATGGACTCGATCTTTGGGAACTTTTTCTATGGACAATTCCTTTAGTCTTGACGTTGACGATTTAGGCAATGTCTATCTGACGGGATATACCCTCGATGACTTAGGTGGAGAAAACGCCAGTGAATTAACCAATGGTTCGATGCCCATAATTTCCACCGATTCTTGGATTGCCAAGTACGACCCCGATGGCAACCAAGAGTGGCTCCAGCAGTTTGGTAGTGGAGATTTTGACGAATCTTTTGCGATCGCCACCGATAAAAATAGCAACGTCTATACTAGCGGATGGACTTTAGGGGATTTTGGCGACACTAATGTGGGACTATACGATGTCTGGGTAGCAAAGCATGACAGCGATGGCAATCAACTGTGGCTCGAGCAGTTTGGAACACCCGATTACGATTGGTCTTGGGATGCTGCCGTTGACAATGAGGACAATCTTTATCTTACTGGCTGGACTTTGGGCGACCTTGAAGGAGTAAATGCTGGCTCTTATGATGCTTGGATCGCTAAGTACAACCCCGATGGGGAACGACAATGGGTCGAGCAGTTTGGCACTACTGGAGACGATACTGCCCGCAGCATTGACTTCGATGAATTGGGTAACTTTTATGTTACCGGGGCTACTGATGCCGATTTTGCAGGATCTAATGCTGGCTCTTATGATACCTGGGTAGCTAAGTATGACCCCGACGGCAACGAACTGTGGAAGCAACAGTTTGGCACTGCGCAAATCGATAATCCTTTCGATCTCGCAGTCGATAACACGGGTCAAGTTTTAGTCACTGGATTTACTGAGGGTTCTTTGGGGTCAACTAATGCGGGATCTCATGATGCTTGGTTAGCCGTGCTATCTTCAGACGATGGGAACCTGCTAAATTTTGGTCATGACAACACGGCAGCCAACTTGCTTCCAGATTCTAACCTGCCATCAACTGACTTCGGCTAGAGACTTTTGCCGTACAACACCGTGAGTTATCTTATCGAATCTATTCTAGACTGAAGATTAAAAACTTTTAACCATGACGCTACTGGAATTAGTTTTACTCGCAATCATCATCTCGACGATTACTCTAGTAACAATTAAACTGATACTTTGGATCGACAGTAACCTGCTCCACAAGTAAGAGTAATTTAGTCTTAAATTCAAGCTGATAATTTAGAGCAAAAAATTTAAGAGTGTCGATTTTTTCAACAGACAAAATTTGCTAATTAGTTTTAAATAAAAAAAAGCCAAGAAAGTCACAGCATATTATCTTTAGAGCGAAAAACTGCGAGCATTGTACTTTGCTCGATAAGAGTTCGCGCTTAGGTCTAGCATTTGACCAAAAAAGTTTTAACAGTAATTACTTCGAGCGAACGTCTACCAAATAATATTTAGACTGTTAACTCGCCAAAACTATCTTGGTTGACTGACTACTAGTTGGTTGTGGTGAATGCGCAAATATTGCAAACTGCCTTGGAATCAAGTATGTAAAATTCTAGGATGAAAAGCCAGCTACCGTTTAAAGAGATCAAGCAGAGAACGACGACTGTTGTCGTTACTGCTACTATAGCAGCCACTGCTGTCAATACTTACTTATTTTTAAATTCTCGACTAACAAGCCAAAAATCTACGCCAATTCCTTTAGATAATACCGTAGATCTTAATGCGGTTGCTGCCTTGGGTTATATACAGCCTCAAGGAGAAGCGATCGCGCTATCTGCTCCTAGTTCGATCGAAGGAAGACGAGTCGAGCAATTATTGGTCAAACAGGGAGATCGTGTCAGAGCAGGTCAAACGATCGCGATTCTAGACAATCGCGATCGCCTTCAAGCAGCTCTCCAGCAAGCTCGAACTCAAGTCGCAGTTGCCCAAGCTCGTTTAGCACAAGTTAAAGCAGGTACTAAAACAGGCGATATCCAGGCAGCAGAGGCAAGATTTGAAGGAACTCAGGCGGAATTGGAGGGACAAATTGCCACCCAAAAGGCAACTATCGCTAATTTAGAGGCTCAGTTGCAAGGGGAAAAGAGCGCGCAACAAGCCACTATTGAGCGCGTCAAAGCAGAGTTACGCAATGCCCAAACTGAATGTAGTCGCTATCAAACACTGTATCGAGACGGGGCAGTATCAGCACAAGAGCGGGATAATTTTTGTTTGCAAGAGAAAACCGTTGGCGAACGACTTAAGGAAGCTCAAGCCAATCTCGACCGAATCGTCAACACCCGCCAAGAGCAAATTGCTGAAGCTCAAGCTAATCTCAATCGAACCATCAGTACAGTTCAAAGACAGATCGAAGAGGCACGAGGAACTTTCGCTGCCGTCGTAGAAGTCCGTCCCGTAGATGTCGAAGTGGCGATCGCCGAACTCAATGCAGCCCGAGCAGATGTTCTACAAGCTAAAACCGAGTTGGATTTGGCTTATGTAAAATCTCCTCAAGACGGTACAATTTTAGAAATTCATACTAGAGCGGGTGAAATTTTAAGCGATCGAGGAATTGTCGAAATCGGTCAGACAGATCGGATGTATGTAACGGCAGAAGTTTACGAAACCGATATCAGTCAAATTCATCTCGGTCAGAAAGCAACGGTCAAAACCGATGGTATTTTACAAGACCTGAAGGGAGTAGTTGAAGAAATTGGCTTATCGGTCGGTACTCAAGATGTTCTGAGTACTAACCCCGTGGCAGATGCAGATGCCAGAGTAGTTGAAGTTAAAATTCGTTTAAATCCTCAAGATAGCAAGCTAGTAGCAGGACTGACCAACTTGAGGGTCAACGTGATTATCGATACTTCTTCTCCCTCGAATTCTCTCGGTCGAGCTTATTAAGTTGACGATAAATTTGTTCGGGAAAAATTTCATGTTGCAAAAACTTCCTACAGCTTTGTTACAGCTAAGGTATCAAAAAGTTCGCTTGATAGTCGCCCTTTTAGGAGTAGTATTTTCAGTTGTCATTGTTTTTATGCAGTATGGCATTCGCGATGCTTTGTATGACAGTGCGGTTCGTTTCCATCAAGGTTTGCAAGGAGATTGTTTTTTAATCAGCCCTCGCTCTACTGCATTGGTGACGATGGGAACTTTTCCAGAACGCCGTTTGTCCCAAGCTCTCGCTTTTGAAGAAGTCGAGCTAGTTAGTCCTATCTACCTGGAACAGGGTCAGTGGAAAAATCCTCAAACTAAAAAATACTGGCGTAATATTTTTGTATTTGGTTTCGATCTGCGCCATCAAATTTTTGATTTTCCAGGTGTGCCAGAAAATCAAGCTAAATTGAAACATTCTGATGTGGTTTTATTCGACCGCGAGTCTCGCTCCGAATTTGGTCCGATTGTCAGAGAATTTGAGCAACAAGGAAGCGTCACTACAGAGATTGACAGTAGAGGAAGCAATCGAAAAGTAGAGGTAGTCGGACTGTTTGAATTAGGAACATCTTTCGGCTCTGACGGCAACTTGATTACTAGCCATCTTAATTTTCTCAGGATTTTTAGCAGTCGTCCCCCAGGTTTTATCAATATCGGTCTGATTAAATTAAAGCCTGGAACGAATGTTGCTAGTTTTAAAACCAAATTGGAAAAATATTTATCCCAAGATGTTCGGGTATTTTCTAAGCAAGAATTGATCGATTTTGAAAAGAACTATTGGCAAAGCAGCACTGCTATCGGCTTTATTTTTAGTTTGGGGGTAGGTTTAGGAGTTATGGTCGGAATGGTAGTTGTCTATCAAATTCTCTATACCAACGTTTCGGAACATTTGGCTGAATACGCTACTCTCAAAGCTATGGGATATCGACACAGCTATCTCTTATCTTTAATTTTCCAACAGGCTTTCTTTATTGCGGTTTTAGGATACGTACCGGGATTGATGCTGACCGTAATTGCCTATGAATTTGCTCAAAACATGACTCTGCTACCTTTTGCCATGACTTTCAATCGTGCGGTATTGGTGTTAATCGGAACTATTGTTATGTGTTTGGTTTCGGGGGCTTCTGCGGTTAGGAAACTACAGGCAGCAGATCCAGCAGATATTTTTTAGGTTCAGACTATTATGAAATCAATTATAAAAATTCAGAACTTAAATCATTATTTTGGTGAAAAGTCGTTGAGACAGCAGGTATTATTTAATATCAATTTAGAATTATATCGAGGAGAGATTGTCATTATGACCGGTCCTTCTGGATCGGGAAAAACAACTTTACTGTCTCTGATTGGCGGATTGCGATCGGTTCAAACAGGAAGCCTCCAACATTCAGGTCAAGAGCTAAATGGTGCTGGAGAAGAGCAACTAGTAAACATCCGTCGCTATATTGGTTACATTTTTCAGGCTCATAACTTATTACCATTTCTAACTGCTCTACAAAATGTACAGATGTCAATTGAGCTACACGAAAATATCTCTTTGGCAAAAGCAATTCACAAATCGGAAACTATACTCAATGCTGTGGGATTAAAAGACAGAATCCATCATTATCCAGAACATCTTTCTGGGGGACAAAAGCAGCGAGTAGCGATCGCCCGAGCCTTGGTCAGCGATCCTATATTGGTTTTAGCCGACGAACCCACAGCAGCCTTAGATAGTAAGATCGGTCGAGATGTTGTCAATTTAATGCAACGTCTAGCAAAAGAACGAGGATGCACCATATTACTCGTAACTCACGACAACCGTATTTTAGATATTGCCGATCGCATTATTCAGATGGAAGACGGTCGTCTGACACGCACTGTAGAGAGCATTGGCACCCTAGAAAAATCCCATTGATTTTCTATTTTGTCTAGTTTTCTCAAATCTCACTTAATCATCTCACGAGCTTGTAAAACCTTGATTTAAAAATTATCCACAATGGCAAATAGCCCCAATGAGTAAAGGAGTAAAACATTGAACAATATGGGTGCGGGTATGGCAATTACTGGATGTGGTTCGGCTGCGCCCGAGGCAATTTTAACCAATCACCATCTAGCTCAGATGGTGCCAACTTCCGACGACTGGATTAAAACCAGAACTGGAATGAGTCATCGTCATATCGCCTCAGATACTGAATCGTTAAGTCAGTTATCTGCTGTTGCTGCCCAGAGAGCGATTGCCATGGCGGGAATTTCCCCCACCGATATTAATCTCATTATTTTGGCTACCTCTACTCCCGACGATCTGTTTGGTAGTGCCTGCAAAATTCAAGGGCTACTCGGGGCAACTAACGCTGTCGCTTTCGATCTGACTGCTGCCTGTTCGGGATTTATTTTTGCCTTAATTACTGCTTCCCAGTTTATCCGCACGGGAACATATCAAAACGTTCTGATTATCGGTGCAGATATTTTATCTCGCTGGGTAGATTGGTCAGAGCGTTCTAGCTGTGTGTTGTTTGGCGATGGTGCGGGGGCAGTAGTGTGCCAGGGCATCAATGAAGGCGATCGCCTGTTAGCATTTCAAATGCACAGTAAGGGTAGTTACAATGACTGTCTCAATCTCAATTATCTCCATAATACTCGACCTTTGGTAGATGGGATTACCAGCCAACAGGGTACGTATCAACCAATAACTATGAATGGTAAGGAAGTTTATCGTTTTGCCGTAGCCAAGGTTCCCGAAGTAATCGAAAAGGCAATGTTTCATGCCCACCTGACTGCCAAGGATCTAGATTGGTTATTGCTACATCAGGCAAATCAACGTATTATCAATGCAGTAGCCAAACGCCTGGGGATTCCTCCCAAAAAGATTTTAAGCAACATTGCCGAATACGGTAATACCTCTGCTGCCTCTATTCCTTTGGTACTGGATGCTGCGGTTAGAGCAGGAAAAGTGCGATCGGGAGATCTGATTGCTGCTTCGGGTTTTGGTGCGGGTTTAAACTGGGCTTCAGCTATTTTTAAATGGGGCAGATCTAGCAGAGGTCAGGGGTGACTTCCATTAGAAGAACATCCAAAAACAGGAAGACCAAAAAAACTAAATATTGAGACTGTGGCTAAAATCCAATATGAACTATCTAATCCTGAGGGCTGCCTAAGTTATAAAATTGAACCGATCGCTGGCAAAAGCTTTTTCTATGAATTTTCTTATTTTAACTCCGATTGTTTGGGAATATATTCAGAAATTTCCGAGCAAATCATTGCTCCCCGTCAAGGTCGAACTAATCCTAGAGTCATCAAAAAACCACGCTCTAAATTTAAAGGGAAAAAGTCACTTCATCGAACTGGTTTTACTCAACTTCAACCACTTACTTTTGCTGTTGTTCCTGCTGCTTAATCTTTAACCGAACAGTATTGAGATAACTCCTACAGGACGATTTTTTGCCCAATAAGCTTGTTCAAACTCAATAAATTCTTCTTTGGTTCTTTATTTACTCAACCAAACCTTTAATAAATGATGCCAACGCTTGCGGGTCAAGAAAAGTACTAAACAGATTAAAGCCAATAAATTGCCGATGATTTCACTAGGTTCGGGTACACTTTGATTGTTGTTTTGAGCCTTAAGGGATGATTTGTTCTCTTTAGTATCCTTAGAGACGGGTAATTCTTCACTAACAGCGACAAAGGCAGTGTATTTAGACAGTAAATTATAATCCAATGCGGTTTTGGTTAATGCTTTAACTGCTTGAGGATTTTCTCGACCATACATCTGGTTCATTAAGTCTTTGATGCGCGATCGCCCCCAAAGTTGCGCGATCGCATTATTACCGCCTACCTGTTGGAAATTGACATCTAATACTTTTTCGTAGGGGTTACCCCCTGCAACCGTTCCCGTAATTTTAAGTTGTCCGTTACGAGCATCCTGCTTGCGTCCGTATAATACTAAAGGTTGACTGGCAAATAAATCTGGAGATTTCTGGGGATAGATTTCTGGTGCAACTCCCTCGCCGATCCATTCCATTTCAATGTTGGTCACTACTGGTTTATTGATTTCGCGGAAAAACTTATCGGCAACTTTGACGGCATCTTCTTCGGGGGGCAAAATTGTTACCGTACCGCGCCCTAACTCTGCAAGACGATTGAGTAAAAAGCGATTGGTAGAAGAACCCACGCCAAAGCTATAGAGTCTGTTACCTGGCTGAAGTCTGTCTCTAATTCGTCCGATAACTTCTTCGTCGGCCCCAATTAAACCGTCTGAAAGCAAAACAATACTCCGCAAACGCCCCTCCTCAGCAGCAGGAAAGTTTAGTACGGTGTTGATGCCATTCATTAATTCCGTACCGCCATTAGCATCAAGCTTACTAACGTAACCTAGTGCCTTGGCACGGTTTTCCCTAGTATTAGCTAAAGGTTTATCCGCTAATTTACTGGTACTATTGGCAAAGTCAATGATGTTAAAAGTATCATTCTCATTCAAACCGCTAATAAACTGGCGCATCAGTTCTTTTGATTGCTCGATCGCAGCCCCCGCTTGCGATCCAGAAGTATCGATCAAAAACACCACGTCTTTAGGGACGATTTGTTGCTTATCGTACTCTACGGCAGGAATCAAATAAGTAGCAAAGTGTCCCCCCTGCTGATTCGATTGGGTTAATACCGTAGCTTGAGTATCTGCCCCCGCAATCTGATAGCGCAAAATCAGATCTCGGTTAGGAATAATCTCTCGCTCGGCAAGTGCTACTTTGGTACTAGAATTAGTATTTTGAATGGCGATCGCATGGGAAGGTGACTGTACTTCAGAAATAGCCACCCCCGCATCAATTTCTACGGTGACATCAATATCTTTACCCGAACGAGTTTCTGGGATATCTGAAGCCCAGGCTGGTGCTATCAAAGGATTGAAATTATTACCCGTTGGCGTACTATCTCCATAACGCGGTGCTACTACCAAAGGAAAAGCAAATTCGTAGTCACTACCAATAAATTGCAGAGTATTGGTGTAGCGAATCACCACCTCAATTTCTTGTCCTGGTTGAATATTGGCTAGGGATTGAGTAAAAATATTGTCTTTTTGCTGTTCCAACAAACCAGCCGTTTTACCTTCCTGTTTGGCTTGTTGGTAGATTTTTTGGGCTTGTTGCCGTTTTTTAATCTTACCTCGAATGACGCGATCGCCAATCCGAATTTCCATATCGTCTACAGCAGAATCGTCTGGGAGAGGAAATTTATAGATAGCTTCCAGGGGATTGTCATAGGGATTGGTAAAGGTTTGCTTTACTTCTACCCGCGATAGATTTCCTGCAATCTTCGCCGTAACCGAGGTATGTTCTAAGGGAAACGTCCGTACTTGTTTTCCTTCAGCATAGCCATACAATCCTCCTGGAGCGGGATTTAGTGGAGGGTGAGAGAAAGATTCTGACGATGGCTCTTGTATGGTCGGTGTAGCAACTTGCCGTGCCACTGGTGAAACTAAGGCTCTCACTCCCAATAATCCCAGGATAACTACCGCACTAGCAGCTAATATTTTTTTACCGTTGTGCTTTCCTATAATTGGTTTGCTTTGCAAATCTCTAAGAATCGCCGAACTAGATTGATAGCGTTGATTGACCGCCCCTTGCAGCATTTTATCCAAAACTTTGCCTAGCTTGTTGCTGACGGGTTGGCTCAGGTAATCTCGCCATTTCCAGGTATTTTCGCCACTGTCGAATAGATCGAAAGGATGGACTTGAGTTAGGAGATGAATGCAGGTAACGCCCAAACTGTAGAGATCGCTTGCAAATACGGCTTTACCCTTTAATTGCTCTGGCGCAGTATAGGCAGCAGAACCAATTACCGTCCCAGTTTGGTTGGCTGTTGTTGGCGTTACTATTTTAGCAGCACCAAAATCTACCAAAACTAAAGAGCGATGCCTTTGGCTAGCTTCGCAATCGCTCTGACGGCGCAGGATGTTTTCTGGCTTGATGTCTCGATGGATAACTTGTTGACTGTGGACGAATTGAATTATCGGCAATAACTCCAATAAAAGTTGCCGTACTTTATTTTCACTCCAAGCTCCTGTTGCTGACAGTTCCTGAGATAAATTGCTACCGTCGATAAATTCTTGAATTAGATACTGTTCTTCCTCCTCGACAAAGTAATCCTGTAATGTCGGAATCTGAGGATGTTTTCCCAGTACTTCTAAACGTTTTGCTTCTTGGTTAAATAACTTTGTTGCCTTGTCTAAACTATGGCGGTTGGCTTCTACCCAAAGCTGCTTGATCGTACAATAGGGTTGAGAAGGTTGGGACTCATCTACACCTTTAAAAGTTCTACCAAAGCCACCGTGACCGATTAGTTGCACCGCCCGATAGCGATTTTTTAAACGTAAATTAGAGCCACAACTAACACAGATTTGAGCGTTGTCGAGATTTTGGGGTTGAGGGCAATCGCGATTCAAACAATAACAAACCTTACCCTTATGGCTTTGGGCTTCTGCTTGGGCGGATTTAACCATGAGTAATCTTTTCCTATCGAGCGAAATGTTGTCTTTCTGGCTTTGAAGAACTTGTCTTCAGAAGCAAAAACGTATATTTGTCACATAGATTTATTATATTAATTTCGCGTAGCTCGCTTATTTGTTCTTAAAAAAAATAGAGACATTTTACTAAAATTTAATTCACACTAGGCGTACACAATATATATTCCTACTTCCTCTGCTTACCCTGCCTCCTCCGCACCTTTGCTCCTTGCCCTTTAACGTCTACCTACTTTAGTAATGGATGTTTATGCAAGTTTGGCATTTGTTAACTACACAAATAAAAAGTCCCACCGCTTACTTTTCAAGGGTGGGATAAGAAGAAGGATACCACAAAACACACATATTTTATAATTCACAGGCGACCTAAAACAGTTAAAATGCTTTAGTATTAACAGATACTCTTTAAAGCTTCTTGATGTTTTTTATTTAATTACCTAGTAGAATTACTTCTTTTCTTGTTTACCATTATAAACATTTTTAGTTGAAAATATCTAGTTGTTTTTTTTGACTTCATCAAATCATTAAAAAACAATCGTCATCATGTACGATAAATCGTTAATTGGAATTTAACTAAAAATGATAATTTGACTGTTGAATGATTATTCAATCTTAAAAAAATGTATTTTGTTATAAGCATCTATACATTGATATACAAGCACTTTAGCCGATAAACAATACTAATAAAGCCAGACTCACAATAGTATCAAAAACTTCTTTAACCACAATTTAGCTAGTTCATATCAGTGTCTTAACTCTATGAAGTATCTTCATAATTAAAATTTAAATCTACTTAAAAAGCGATCGATGCTGTATTTCCAATAGTTTAAAAGCAAGTTAAAATCTATAAAAAAAAATCCGCAAATCCTGACTGTATATTATCTGTTGGCTAATCGATCAAAAACATAGTTAATGCCAAAATTGCTCTGACATATGTGTCATAATGCTGACATTAATGGAACGGGTTTTTTATTACCTATAATGATGCATAGCTAAGAAAAATCAAAAGTGTCTATTTTTCTGGTTATACGAGCTATTGGGCTTTGGCAGCTAAATATGAAGTGAGTGCTGCATTAATTTGCGTTACAAAATCTCCTCGCCAAATCCTTCAAAAAAATAGATAATAGAGGCTCGATCGGCATCGGCATTTAAGGGATGAGCGACTAATACCGATTGGAAGAAAGAATGCAACAGATGAGCCGTAAGGTGTGCAATTCCTACACTATCCAAAATTCAATTTATTTGTAGCAAACATTTATTAAATTGGGATAAAACCTGACTCCAGTACAAATTGGTCAATTTTGTAGAAGAGTGCGATCGCACTCTTCGAGACTGGCAAAGAAAGAAGTTATACCAATTCTCATGCATTAACAAGAGACTTCGTAGTAGCATATCTAGACTAAGATATTGGGTTGACTTAGTAACGTGGGCATTGCCCACACTACATTATTGCCCACACTACATTATTTAATTTTTACTACCCAACAAATTAAACTAGACGCGCTACTAGTACTCTGTCAATAATTAATTGATGGGTTGGGGGAAGCAGGGGAAGCAGGGGAAGATACTTATTAATATTTATCCCTCAAATCAATGTTGACAGA
>JASJEI010000237.1 GCA_030064795.1 Pleurocapsa sp. MO_226.B13
TACCCATGATAATTCCATCCCCCACAACATCGGACTCAAATCTCCTGCTCGTTTCAATACAATAATTCACAATTCTGCTTCTGTTTTCAGTTCATCCCAGGATACTATACCCTCTGCGTCCACAGTTGCTAAAGCAGCACGCGCATCGCGAATATCTTCCTCGTCCTGTTTTTGTTTTGCTTGTAAGAAATGCAGAAAATCCAGCACCTCAACTATCAAAGGTTCGGAAACGTTATCTAGTTCTTGTATTAATCTGTCTTTTGGAGTCACGATTTATCTATGAAATTTGATGCTGTCATACTATAGCAGTTCTCATATGAGTGAGATACACCTTGGTTATGATAAGTTCGGAGTTCGGAGTTTGGAGTTCGGAGTTCGGAAAATTTTGTACCTCACCTATTTGAGAAAGGCTATAGATCTTATCTCGATCGAACTTTTTTGGTATTTAGATTTAACTAAAAAAATCTGTTACCATATTGTGTACCTAAGCAAGTACGTATCGTGGAAATTCTGAATTTTACTCAAGTAAGGCAAAACTTTAAAGACGTTTTAGATCGAGTCAGTAATGATGCAGATTGTACGGTGGTAGTAAGACGAGATGGTGACGACGCGGTAATTATGTCCAAAAGCCATTATTATTCAATTATGGAAACTCTTTACTTAATTTAAATATTAGATTATGTCCCTCATATATCAATAATCTATCTCAAGCTTATCAATGGCTTGAAGAAGATGGAGAAATTGATTATTTGTGCGATCGCCTTATAGGGTAGACAAAGATCTGCGTCGTCAATTATTTGGTAATTTTTAATTCATCTAGATTCCAGAATGCACCACCGAGAGCCGAAAATTCTACGCCTTCGATATTGTTGCGTACTGCTTCCATAAAATAAGGATTAACTAAATAAATAAAAGGTAGTTTTTCAGAAACCAACTCTTGAGCTTCAGCATAAATAGTCTTGCGTTTTTCTTCGTTTAATTCTTTTGCACCTTCAATAAACAGACGACCAATCTCTTTTTCCCAGTCACTAACAGTTCTACCCTCCAAAGGTTTACCTTCTGCTGGTGCAGCAATGTTAAAAAGATGAGAATTGCCATTAGGAAGCCAAATATTAGCACCACTATTGGGTTCGTTACCTGCATTAAAGCCCAAAATTATTGCTTCCCAGTCTAATGAGCCACGCATTTTACCGATTAAAACATTAAAGTTAATCGTTCTAAAATTAACGTCTATACCAATTGCTTCGAGATCTTCCTCGATCTGATTACCCATAGCTTCGCGAATTTTATTGCCAGTATTGGTATTTAGCTGAAATTTAACTCGATTTCCTTCTGCGTCAAATAACTGACCTTTTTGGTTGTATTTAAACCCTGCTTCTTTTAATAGCTGTTTGGCTTTTTCAGGATTATAGCTATAACCCTCTATATTGGGATTATAAAAAGGAGACTGGACGGCAATAAAAGAGTTTTGTAGCTGTCCCAAACCACGATAAATGTTTGTGACCATTCTCTGGCGATTAATGGCATAAGCTACGGCTTTTCTAAACTTAAGATTGTTAAACCAGCGAGATTTAATCGGATCGACTACAGGCTTACCGTTGCGTTTACCAGTATTAAGATTAAATGTTAGATAACTAGTACTATAATCTGGCCCGCCATTGTAAATCTCAAAATTACCTTTGTCTTCTTCTTTTTTGAGTAGCGAAAAATATTCAGGCTTGACTTCTACAGCATTAAGACTACCAGAACGGAACTGCGATAAAAACGTATCTGTGGACTCGACGATCTCAAACACTACTTTTTTAATATAGGGAAGATCTTCGTTGACGACATCTTTTTTCCAGTAGTAAGGATTATCGACAAAGACTATTCTCTGAGCGGTAGTATAGCTTTCTAGTTTATAAGAACCACTGGCGACAATTTTTTCTGGAGGTGTATCCAACGACCATGTAGAAAGAAATTTTAATTTACCATCTCGGTCTTTTTGTTCTACAGTTTTTTCTAAGATATGAGCGGGATATATTGATGCTCCAGTAATTCCTAAAAACGGCGCGAAAGGTTCGGGAATAGTAAACTTGACTCGACGCTCGTCAATCTTAGTTACTTCAGGTAAGCCTTCACTTTGTCCAATTTTTAAGATATCTCTCATCCCTGTAGGAATCTCAGGGTTTAAATAAAGCTGATTGTAGGTAAAGACGACATCATCTGCGGTCAACGGTTTACCATCAGACCATTGAAGATTGGGTCTTAAAGTATGAATTATTTGCAAATTATCCTCAGAAATTTCCCAAGCTTCAGCTAATGCAGGTTCAATATCTCCCGTGAGGGGATTTTGGGTTACTAAACCATCGAGTATCATCCCGCCAACATTTGCACTTGTTTCATCTGTAGCTAAGACAAAGTTAAAAGTTTTGGGATCGCTTAAAATTGGGATTACTAATGGCAGTTGACCGGGATTAGCAGTTAATACTGTAGGGTTACAGGCTGTTAGAGGTGCAAGCAGCAACCCAATTAGAACTAATCTCAGACATTTAGTAACTAGAATTCTCAGCGAGTTTAGTAAGCCCAAAATCAACAGTTTCCCTTACTCAGTGTTATGCCACATTATATTAATTGTTGACGATTTAAGGTATGAATTTGATAGTAATATTGTTTTGAGCTATTAGCCATTAGCTATTAGCTATTAGCTTTTGATCGATAAAAAATGTTATGACCTTGACACTTAATAAGATTGGCGTAGCCGTAGTTGGTACGGGATTTGGACAAAAGATACACATTCCAGGTTTTCAACATCATCCCCGCACGGAAGTGGTGGCTGTCTATAATCGCGATCTCAGCAAAGCTAAGGAAATTGCCGACTCGAATAAGATTTACTATGCCTATAACAATTTGGATAAAATTTTGTCTCTTCCAGAAGTAGATGCCGTTAGTATTTCTACTCCGCCGTTTTTACACTACGAGATGGCAAAAAAAGTTTTAGAGGCGAAAAAACATCTCTTGTTAGAAAAACCAATGGCAATGAACGCCAACCAGGTGAAGGAACTTTATTACCTCGCACAACAACAAGGAGTAGTAGCGATCGCCGATTTTGAATTTCGTTATGTCCCCGCTTGGCAGTTGTTAGCCGAACACCTCAAAGATGATTATGTAGGTAAGAAAAGATTGATTAAGATTGATTGGCTCGTTACCAGTCGAGCTAACCCCAAACGAGATTGGAATTGGTATTCCCAAAAAGAGGCTGGTGGCGGGGCTTTGGGTGCGGTGGCTTCCCACGCTTTTGATTATATCAGTTGGCTATTTGGTTCGGTGACTCGCTTGTCTGGTTATCTTAACTGCGCTATCCCAGAACGTCCCGACCATAATGATGGTGGCAAAATGAAGCCCGTGGACGCGGATGATACCTGTTTGATTATGATGGAACTAGAAGATGGTACGCCCGTCCAGTTATCGATTAGTTCTGTCACCTATGCTGGTAGAGGACACTGGGTAGAAATATATGGAGAACAAGGAACACTTGTTCTAGGTAGTAGTAATTTAAAGGATTACGTCCACGGGTTTGAACTGTTTGCAGCCCCTCCAGGAAAAGCTCTCAAAAAGGTTTCTGTCCCCAAAAAATATGACTTCGAGCGGGTATTTACTGATGGCAGATTAGCACCTTTTATTCGGGTGGTAGATCGTCTTGTAGCATCAATTGATTCGGATCGCTCTCTTGTTCCTTCTCTCCAAGAAGGGGTTTATTCTCAACTATTAATGGATCTAACTCATCAGTCTCATCGACAAAAAAGTTGGGTAAATGTACCCACAATTGAAGAGTTTCTCAATCTTTAATAATCTTAACCATTAAATAATAGGCAAAGGTTAGGAAAAGGCATATCATGAGTTTAGCATCAGTAAAAATACGTAATTGTATCAGTTAGGGAGAAGTTCATTCCGTTATTTACTTGACCATTTAGCAAATATTGTCTTGAGATCCAAATAATAACGTCTCTAATTTTTCTCAATTACCGATTGTTACTGCCAAATCAGAATTCATCGTTAAATAGAATATTGCTCATGATATCCACAGCATTAACCAAACGCTATTCTATAGGTACAATTCGAGAAGAAGCTTTAAATCTCGTGGAAAAGGGACTTATTTCGATCGATCAACCATTAAGAATATTGTACGAATATTTACCCGCGCAATATTGGCAAGGAATTGAGTGTGAGTTGGAAAGAAATGACTATTTGTTGCGCGATCGCGTCATCGATCTGATTGGTGCATTAAACTGGGAAAGTGATTAGTTTGTAGATTTAGTAAATTCGATTAATAATAATTTTTATTTAGTTAAGATCGCCGAAATAGTAAACGGCGGTCTTTTAATTTGCGCATTTTTTTATCTTGATTTTATGTTTTTATTAAATAATATTGATTGGCAGCAAATAAGTCTTTTATATCGTCAAAGAAATCGAGCCAATAAATTAAAAGAAAGCGGGAAAAGCTATAAATATCATAATCTAGGAATTCCTGTATTTCCCGATAATCTTAAACTGAGAAACTATCAACATCAAGCGGTAGCTAACTGGTTGGAAAATAAAGGTAGGGGAATCTTAAAAATGGCAACGGGTAGCGGTAAAACGATCGTGGCCTTAGCGATCGCCACAGAACTTTATCAACAAATTGGTTTGCAGTTATTATTAATAGTTTGTCCCTATCGTCATTTAGTCAAGCAATGGTCGAGAGAATGCCAGAAGTTCAATCTTCAGCCGATTATTGCTATGAATAAAGTAGAAGATTGGCAAGGAAAACTATCCAATCAGTTATATAATTTGCAAAATCAGTCTCAATCTTTTTTGACCGTTATTACTACCAACTCCAGCTTAATAACTGCGGGAATGCAATCGCAGCTTAAATATTTTCCTGCTAAAACTTTAATTGTTGGCGATGAAGCTCATAATTTAGGTTCGAGTCGTTTGGAGTCATGTTTACCCCGCAATATTGGTTTGCGTTTGGCTTTAAGTGCAACTCCAGAAAGACAATATGATGAACTGGGGACAGAGGCTTTAGTTAATTATTTTGGAGAGATAATTCAACCAGAATTTCCTCTAGCCGATGCGATCGCTCAAGGTGCTTTAGTCCGTTATTTATATTATCCAGTACTGGTCGAGTTAACTAACTCTGAAGCCTCAATTTATGCCAAATTAACCAAACGTATTGGCTGGATCTTAAATAAAAATCCTCGCTTTCAAGATAATGATACTTTAACCTCTTTGCTGACCAAGCGATCGCGTTTGGTTGCTACCGCAGCTAATAAACTGACTAAACTCAAAGAATTAATGTCATCTCGACTAGACACCAGTCATACCCTTTTTTATTGCGGTGATGGCTATCTAGCCAATGATGTGCGTCAGATCGATGCAGTTACCCACCTCCTGGGAAAAGAACTAGGCTATCGCGTCAATACCTACACTACCGATACACCTTTAGAAGTAAGAGAAAACCTCCGCCGTCAATTTGAGTCGGGAGAGTTACAGGGTTTGGTAGCAATTCGCTGTTTAGATGAAGGCATAGACATACCAGCGATCCAAACGGCGGTAATCTTAGCTAGCAGTAGTAACCCCCGTCAGTTTATTCAACGTCGCGGAAGAATTTTGCGTCCCCATCCCAACAAAAAGCAAGCTACTTTGTTTGATACTATTGTTATTCCTCCCAACCTAGAGCGAGAAATTTGGGAAGTGGAAAAAAACTTGTTACGCAAAGAATTAATTAGATTTATCACTTTTGCCGAGTTAGCAGACAATTCTAGCGAAGCCACCAGTAAGTTACTCCAACTCCAAGATCGCTATCAACTTTGATTGTCTACTTATGTATAGTTATAAGTAGACTTATTAAGTTTAATTAAGTGTCAAGCAAATAAGAGAGGAGAATGAGTAACTTAAGAGCATCGCTTCAGCCGATCGCCGACTGGTTTAACAGCCTGGGAACGCCCGATCCCATAGTGCATTGGGGACATCCCTTGATGATGGCGATCGTCGTCTTTGCCATGGGTAGTGCGGTTGCACTAGCTGGCTGGCGTGGTAGAACCCTAGCAACAACCAATACCGAACTAGCGGTTAAAAATAAAGCCGATCATCGTAAAATTGCACCGTTGATGTATTTCTTTTTAGTGGCTGGTTACACTGGCGGGGTTTTATCTTTGGTCATGCAAGGAGAACCGATCTTAGAAAGCCGTCATTTTATTACAGGTACGGTAGTAATTGCCTTGCTTACAATCAACGCGCTACTTGCTGCTACTGGGTTTATTGGTAACAAAGAAACTGCTAGAACCGTTCATGCTTATGTCGGTAGTACTGCATTGATTATTTTAATAGCTCATGCAGCCTTGGGCTTAAAGTTAGGTTTATCGATTTAATTAATCGAATAATTGGCTCGACAGGCAACTTTTACGGTTGCCTTTTTTAAGCAACTCAATTATTTGTAATAGGTGACACCACGATATTTATATTTAATCGGTAATCTCGGTTTGGCAGTTTCCCGTTCTATGACTAGAGTTTTTACCCAGCAGGAGTCTAATTGTTGCGTTACACTCGATCGCCAACAGTTATCTAGATAATTTATTTTTTGCTCGTACCAAAATTTGCCAGGACGATAAATTGTATCAATATCTTCATAAAAGAATTGTTTGACATATTGTCCTAGAGGAAATTTCCGGTCGATCGCGACTGGAGTTACTTGGTTAATATGACTGACTTGATAACCCCGTTCTTGAATAATTTTCAAAGCGATTGAATTGTTGCTGCTATATTTTCTGCCTCGATAAATTAGTTCCATCTAGCTTCACCTCTTTATGGTCGATCTTGGAGGTGCGTTCCTTCAGGAATGGATTTTCCCTACTTCCGTCTCTCGATAATTTGTTTATCGAAAGATGAACGATTTGATTTCGATCCATTCAATTTTAGACAAGATTTAATTTAATTTGCTATCAGCAAAAAGGCGATTTTTGCTGCTCAAATAACTGATAAATATGGATTTCAGGCTTCAGGAAGATTTAATCGCTCTGAAATTTTTAAAGATTAATTTTATAAATTGCAATCTTAAAAAATGATTTAATAGTAATTTAAATTACAAAAAATAAACCGAAGTCGATCGTAATAAGATATTTTAAAAATATTATTTAGCTTGAGAGAGCAAAACCAGATTCATTAATGCTGCAAAAACTCGGTTTAATTATTTTAGGTATTTCGGTAACGATATACATTACTCTTTGTTTACTATTGCGTTGGGGACAAACTAGATTGATTTTTGTTCCAGATAATCAACTTAGTTCGACTCCCGAAAAATACAATTTAGACTATCAAGAGATTTGGATTGATGTAGAACAAGAGAAAATACATGGTTGGTGGATTTCAGCTACACAAAAATCGGCACCAGTCATGCTTTATCTTCATGGCAATGCTAGTAATAATGGGGATCTGGTCGATAATGCGATGCTGTTTCAGCAGTTAGGATTATCCGTGTTGCTGATAGATTATCGGGGTTATGGTAAGAGTAGCGCGACTTTTCCCAATGAAAAAAGAGTCTATGAGGATGCAGAAGCAGCCTGGAAATATTTGACTGCTACCCGAAACATCGAGCCTCAAGATATATTTGTTTACGGTCATTCTTTGGGAGGTGCGATCGCAATTGACTTGGCAACAAAATATCCTGAGATGGGAGGATTAATTACCGAAGGAACTTTTACTTCTATTCAGGAGATAGCAAGCTCGGATAGTCTATTTCGTTTTTTACCTTTAAATTGGATCGTGACTCAACGTTTTGATTCGATTAGCAAAATTAAGTCTCTAGAAACTCCCATCTTAATCTTTCATGGCGATGCAGATCGAATTATTCCCGTGGCGATGGCAGAAAAGTTATTTGCTGCTGCACCCGAACCAAAACAGTTAGTCATTATTCCTCAAGCAGAACACAATAATCTACAAAGACTGGGAGGCAAACAATACCTTTCTAGTATAGAACGGTTTATTCAAACAGCCAGGAGAGATAGGCGATCGAGCTTGCAATTCAAGATCGCTCTTAATGACTAATAACCGTAAGGGCGAACGGTCGTTCGCCCCTACTAGATTAATTACCACGTTGGATCGTCGTATATATTTATGGTCAATTCTGGCTGATCTCCTGGTATGGAGCTAATACAAGCACAAATAGCTCGACCATCGCCTAATTCCACTTCACAAGCATGACAAGAACCCATCAAACAACCCGTGGCGATAAATACTCCTGCTCGTTCTGCAACTTGTAACATTGGTTCGCCTGGTTCTGCTTCCACAGTAATATTATCTGGTAAAAAACACACCTTAATACTCATGACGATCGCTAATAATGACTAGATAAGATTCCTTTTAAATTTAAATTCTTTTCCACAATGTCAGCAAGAATATTCAGGGTTGTCTCTCTTTGGTCGCGATAGTTAGAAATGCCAGTCGCCAGAGAAGACATACCTCGTTGTTTGCGTAGTTGATTGATCCAAGAGCGTCGCCAAGCACCATTATCAAATAAACCATGAATATAGCAACCCCATACCGAGTGGCTTTTATCTACTAAACCCAAACCAGGATCGTCAAAAATAGGTAGATAGTCATCCGATCCTTCCCTGAGACGACGGCTGATGCGACTACGACCTTGATGAATTTCGTAGCCGTCTACTGGTAAACCTGCTTGGGGAAATTGAGAGATCACCTGTCTTTGGCGAGCGATTTTATTAGGAGAAAGAATAGTTGTAATTGGCAATAAATTTAAAGCGGTAAATTCTCCCGGTTCTCCTTCAAATCCTTCGGGATCGATAATTTTTTGTCCTAAAATTTGGAAACCACCACAGATACCCAATACCGTACCGCCCGCAGCAGCATAGTTCCTAATTTGCTCGGCCATCCCACTTCTTTCCATGGCTAATAAGTCGGAAATAGTGGTTTTAGTACCAGGAATAATAACTGCATCGGGATGTCCCAAAGAATCTTGAATATCAATATAATTAACTGCTACCGATGATTCGGCTTCTAAAGGGTCGAAATCGGTAAAATTAGCAATTCTCGGTAATCGAATAACGCTAATATTGATATCTTGGCTACTACGGCGACGATTTCTTTCTAATAAATCCAAAGAATCTTCTGAAGGGAACATTTGATGACTCCAAGGAATAACCCCCAATACGGGTACTTTAGTTTTTTCCTCTAACCACTTAATCCCAGGATCTAAAAGTTCTTTTTGTCCCCGAAACTTATTAATTACTACTCCCTTAACAAGCGATCGCTCTTGAGGATCTAATAATTCTAAAGTTCCTACCACATGAGCAAATGCACCACCCCGTTCGATATCTACGACCAAAATAGTTGGAGCGTTGAGATGTTTTGCGACTCGCATATTGGTCAAATCGCGATGTTTGAGATTAATTTCGGCGGGACTTCCCGCACCCTCACAGACGACGAGATCGAATTCTAAAGAAAGACGATACAGAGATTCTTGAATTACTTGCCAGCCAATTTCAAAATATTTTTCGTAATATTCTGAGGCTTTGACCGTACCGACTGCTTTACCCTTAATAATAATTTGAGAGGTCATATTTCCTTGAGGCTTGAGTAGGATGGGGTTCATCTCTACCCTAGGGGAAACTCCCGCAGCCCAAGCCTGAACTGCTTGAGCATGACCTATTTCTCCTCCCGTTGAGGTGACATAGGCGTTTAATGCCATGTTCTGTCCCTTGAAGGGCGCAACTCGCCAACCATGTCTGGCTAAAATACGGCATAAAGCAGCAGTCAGGAAAGATTTTCCTGCGTGAGATGTTGTCCCGACTACCATAATCGCTTTCATCGATCGCTCCTGTGCTGGAATTAATAAATATACACTGTTATAACAGCCCAAAAAATGGTTTAGAGCGACAATCTTAACCAGCAATTGAGCCAATTTAAAATTCTGTCGATTAGAGACGCAGGAGGAATCTGGTCGATCGAGCCTTCCCACTCACTAATAATTTTTCTTCCCAAAGGAGTCAGACGAAAACTATCAATCAAACCCCGTCCGTCTACTTCTCGACGCAACAAACCGACATTAATCAACCAGACTAATCGATCTTCTGTTCTAGTTTTGCTATGTGCCTCAGTGGCATAGCCTAATTTTATCCCTGTTCCATCGGTAATTTGCCCAATGGGTAGGCTTTGATTGCGCATATCTTAAAATCGTTTTAAACAAAAGGGAGAACAAATAAAAGCAGTTTACTTTCTAGAGAGAAATTTCGAGGGATTATTTAATTATTATCGTATCTTTCGTAGGCAGCTACAATTTTCTGTACTAAAGGATGACGCACTACGTCCGCTTGAGTAAGTTCGCAAAAGGCGATCCCCTCGACGTTACGCAAAATTCTCCGGGCAACAATTAAACCAGAATCTTGAAAAGAGGGTAAATCGGTTTGAGTTATGTCTCCTGTTACTACCATCTTGGAACCAAAGCCTAAACGAGTTAACACCATTTTTAATTGAGCGGGAGTGGTATTTTGAGCCTCGTCTACAATTACAAAGGCATTAGACAAAGTACGTCCTCGCATATAAGCCAGGGGAGCAACTTCAATTTTTCCTCTTTCCATTAAATCGGGAATTTTTTCGGCATCAATAAATTCATACAAGGCATCGTACAGAGGACGGAGAAATGGATTGACCTTTTCTTGTAAATCTCCTGGTAAAAATCCCAGCTTTTCTCCTGCTTCTACCGCAGGACGAGTCAAGATAATTCTTTCGCATTCATCACTAAGTAGGGCTTTAACTGCCAATACCGCAGCCAGGAAGGTTTTGCCCGTCCCCGCTGGCCCTACCCCAAAGGTAATGTCATGTTTTTGGATGGCTTTGATATATTGCTTCTGTTTAAAAGTCTTGGCTCGAATGACTTCGCCTCTTTTTGTCCGAGCCAAAACATTTTTTTGTAGTTCTTTGTATTCTTCGGTTCGATCGGTATCGATCGCCTGAAATGCCGTTAAGATATCGGGTTCGTATAGGGCTTTTCCTGTTGACCACAACGGCTCTAAAGTCCCGATCGCTTTGGCACAACGCAATACTGCTTTCTCTTTACCTTTAATTAGTAGTTCTTGTCCCCTCAGAACTAGATTTACTCCCGTGTGACGAGAGAGTAATTTTAAATTTTGGTCTTGGCTTCCCGATAAGGCGATCGCGCTTTCGCTACTAGGTAATTGAATAGTTTGGGACAATTCGGTCATTTACAGATTTGAGATTTTAATCTTTATCTTACAAGCTCTGCTTTCAATGGAGTCGTAATGACAAAAGTTATAAGCAAAACTTTTTATTTTTAGAATATATTATTTATTTTTTAAAAGTAAATATTAAAACAATCTTAAGTAAAAATGTGAGAATTATTTGCATTAACCAACGAGTTTACTGGCTTACAGACTCTCGAGCGTTTATTGAGAATCGTGTTTCAATAAAAATATTAGATTGGGTCTTTCTAACCTTTTTTCTTTACTTCACTTTGCTTAATACGTTGTAAATTCTACTATAACAAGCTTATAAAGATTTAAATCTATTTTGACCTTGATTACATTGACATTACTTAATTAATACCTAAATTAACTAGGAATTAATAACTATTGACAGATAAAAAAAATGGGGCTAAAGAAACTGCTGAACTCAATAAATGCTAAAAGCCGATAGCTAATAGCTGACAACAGTAACGCCCCAAATTTCATCGCTCAAATTAGCAACCAGCTTTATTCAATTGCACTATAGCTAGGATTTTCCCGAAGAGAAGTATCATAAGGATTGGTCAAATCTCTAGTTACGATTGGCATACCCATACTGGCTTGGTTATTCATGGTTTCTTCGTAAAGATTATCAACTTTCTTCCCGTCACCACTAATATGTTGTTCGGGAAATCCTGTAAAACCAAAAATAGTATTTATTTGACCAAAAATATTACTCTGGGCAAAAGCATTTTTACCATTAGCAAAATAAGCAGCTTCAAACTTTTCATCGAGGGGTTGCATTTCTGCTTTAGCTGACAGAGAAAACAGACTAAAGACACTAGCTATTAGCAATATATTGGATAATTTAGTTAATTTAGTAAACCTAATAGACATTACTTTAATTTTAGATAAACTTCTGCTCAATCCTAGCCGAAGATTTAGGGAAAGAACAGTAGTTTCTAATTAATGAAGCAACAAAATAGTAAACTCAGAAAAGTTTAAAGTTAATCGAGATGGCTAATAGTTTATGAATACAGATCGCACTTATGACTCGCTAGGTACTGCCGATCCTGAAAGCCTGAGAGGGATTTTATTGGACTTAATTGCTAAGTATGCTTATGTAGAAGGAGATTTTGTACTTTCTTCGGGAGCAAAGAGTTCTTACTATATCAACTGCAAACAAGTAACTTTAAGAGCAGAAGGAGCATTAGCTTTAGGTCGTCTTTTGTGGGAAATGTTACCCCAAGATACCGCAGCAGTCGCGGGTCTTACTTTGGGTGCAGATCCAATGGTTGCTGCTGTAAGTGTGGTTTCAGCTTATCAAGGTCGGCCTATTCCCGCTTTGATTATTCGCAAACAACCCAAAGGACACGGAACAAAAGCCTATATAGAAGGGCCATCTCTAGCCACGGGAGCAAAAATTGTGGTTTTAGAAGATGTTGTTACCACGGGAAGTTCGGCATTGACTGCGGTAGAAAGGTTACAAGCTGCGGGGTATGAAGTAACACAAATCCTCGCTTTAGTAGATCGAGAACAAGGTGGTAGCGAACTTTACCAGTCCAAAGGAATTGAGTTTCAAGCTTTATTTTCCATTAAAGAAATTCAACAATACTCTAAGTGAATTAAGTATTTATACTCTAATAAATTTTCCTACTTATAGCTTGTTTAAAAGACTTTACGTTTTGTCATACAGGGAGGAATCGTTATTAGTTAAGCTGAAAGAGTAATTATCTTCTTTATTCCTATTACTTATGCAAGCTATTTCACCCCGCACTTCTAAATCATTAAGCTGGTCTACAGCGATCCTATTTGCTTTAGGGTTTTGGCTCAGTGGCAGTTTGATATTTGACTTGCTTGTTGTTCCTGGAATGCTGACAAGTGGCATGATGAATGAGTCAGGTTTTGCCAGTGCTAGCTATATAATTTTTGGGACTTTCAATCATGTAGAATTGCTTTGTGCTGCAACTGTTTTAGCTGGATGTTTGGTTTATCGTTTTAGCGATATCTTCAATCAGAGAGCGAGCTTTAAATCCGTTTTAATCGCATTGACTTTACTCGTAATTGCTTTAGCTTATACCTATATCTTTACTCCCCAAATGAGCAGCATGGGAATGTCTTTGGATCTATTTTCTACTGCCAAAGTAAGCTCGACTTCGATGACGGTCATGCATTTAGTTTATTGGGGTTTAGAAGCAACTAAATTAGTCTGTGCTACTGCACTATTGCGCATTTTTTACCGTAATTCTTGTAGTTTGGTTTAGTTGAAGCTTTCTGAATTTTTGAGCGATCGATCCTCGAAAAAACAAATACTTTTATCTGGCGGGTTATTCAGGATTCCAAACTGTAACCCGTCTTTTTAAAGAGAACTTTTTATGGATTGTACAGCAGCTGGTCAAACTTGCTATAGCCAACATTGTCGATGAAGAAATTTTAATTTTTGTCGATAGTGATGTCGCCTTTATAAAAAGCTTTAATTTTAATAATTTTGTCCGAGACGATCGCATCAGATTTTTCCGAGAACCTAAAGTTGTTTCTGTGCGATCGGAGTTAGGAAAATGGTCGCAGGTATCAACAAATCTCCTAAAAATTCCGCCTGTAAGTTTTCCCACTGCCAACTATTTAGGTAATTTTATTATTTGGAAAAGAGATAATGTATTTGCTTTATACAAACATTTATAAAAAGTCCATTCAAAAAGCTGGATTGAGACAGTAGCCAATTCTTGGGATTTGTCTGAATATATGCTTTACGGTACTTTTATTGAATGTATCTTAAAAGAAGATGCCAACCATTACTATGATAGCCGACTAGTCTGTCATAATTATTGGCAGACTAAACCAATGAACGAATCTCAAATTCAAGACTTTTTTGTCTCCGTTTCCGAATCGTGTTTCGCCGTCATGGTATCTGCAAAATCGGGTACAAAACTTGAATTATTAGTTCCCCACATGATACCCGATCGCAATGCGAGCCATATTATTAAAAGATCGCCTCAAAAATCAGCCCTTTAGTGTAGGTGATAGACGATCTTCTTAATTAGTCTAAAATTTCACAAATTACAATGATAATTATTTTAAGGGCGAGTAATAAATACACCCTTATATCCTCGTATGGTTTCGATCTACGGACAATCGAGCGTCGATAATCAATCGCTATTTAATGTAATACTAACTCTCTATGACAATGCACTCTTCTCGAATTCAACTTCTTCGCGCCTTTGGGTCTTGGCGTGAGATCTAAACTCAAAATATTCGGTGCAATTTCAAGGAGAAATGGTATAACTAATTGTTTTTGTCCATGGTTAATTCTTAATTTCTGAATATATAAATTGATAGCCAACTACCAAATAATTTCAATCCAAACTAAAGTTAATCTCGCGTTTATTAAAGGGTAAATTATTATTGATGGCGGTAATTTCTTCTCGTTCCATACGGTTAATCTCGCCAATATAATTACGTAAGATCTGACTCAGACGACGATTATAAAAGCGATGGAGACTATGATTAACGGTGGCGGGAAAACCCCGTCTTTTTTTATGTCTGCCCCCCGCACCAGGATCGTACATCTGAATGCCATGCTCGATCGCCCATTCAATCGGTTTGTAGTAGCAGGCTTCAAAGTGGAGACAGTCATATTCTTGAAAACAACCCCAGTATCGTCCATAGAGATTACTACCTTTATGCAGACAAAAAGACATTCCTACGGGGTTACGAGGGTCTCTTTCGGTAAAGGCTGCAACCAATAAAATGCGATCGCTGTAGTTGGGATAAAGCTGCTCGAAAAACTTACGGGTCAAATATTTACTACCCCAGTAAAACTTATCGCAGGTACTACTATAAAAGCGATAAATTTGGGGATACAAATGAGGGGGAATTTCCTCTCCGACATAGGTTTTAACTTGTAAACTCGCTTTAGTAACTGCTTTTCGCTCTCGCTTGATGTTTTTGCGTTGATTGGTGTTAAACATCTTGAGATAGTCGTCAAAACTATCAAAGTTACGATTTGACCAAATATAGCCATGATGCAGCCAGCTATGAAAACCATTATTTTCCATAATCTCGCGCCAGTCGGGATCGACAAACAAAAAATTACAGCCCGAAAGACGATTGCGATCGCAGAAATTATCGATCGCAGCTACCATAATTTCGGTAATCATCGCTTCATCCTCTCCCTCGGCGATCAGGAAGCGGTAACCAACCGCAGGAGTAAAAGGAGTCATGCCTAATAGTTTTGGATAGTAGTCGATACCCAAACGATGGGAGAGATCTGCCCACTGGTGATCGAAGACAAATTCTCCATAGCTATGTCCTTTGATATATAGTGGTGCTGCACCAATTAATTGACGGTTGCGCCAAACAGTTAGGTGACAGGGTTGCCATCCAGCACGAGCATTTACGCTACCAGAAGTTTCAATGTTGTTAAGCCATTCCCACTCTAAAAAAGGTGTAGCTAGTGGTTTGGCTAATTCATCCCAGGCTGACTGGGGTATTTCGGCAATTTGCGAAATCCAAGTTAGAGAATATTGAGGCTTAATCTGCTCGACCATAACGGCGTTTTGAAGACTGGGAGTAAGTTTTTAATTATCAATGGCTGTTATTAGCGTAATAAATATTAGTAAAGTTTGCAGGTATCCCTCGCTAGTTAGATCGAATTCATACAATTAAAGATCTAAATGATTATTGGTCATTAGTTATTAAACTACTATAAAAGTATTTCATATTACTAGTTACTGAGAAAATTTGTCTGCTTATATTTCTGAGGTTAAAGTAGAAGGCAACAAGATTTAGACTAGCAGCGCATATTGAACATTTAACATGGCAGTCAATTCTGAATTTTTAACAGAATATAAGTTATTAAATAAGATTCATCTGTATTTCGCGCAGGAGACTCCCGCCATAGCGAAAGCTTGGCGGTGAGACGTGGCGTTTAAACATCTGGGGGAACCCCAGATGCCAGCCACTCAGGAATGCGCGCCTCTAATTAGGTTGTTTACATTTAATGTGGTATAGTGTGAAGCATGACTGAAAAAGCCTACCGCTACCGCTTTTACCCAACTGTCGAACAAGAAAACCTCTTGCGACGGACAATGGGATGCGTGCGTTTGGTCTACAACAAAGCTTTGGCGAAAAGAACCGAAGCTTGGTATGAGAGACAAGAGAGGATTCAATACAAAGAAACCTCTAGTCTTTTGACTAGTTGGAAGAAAACCGAAGAGTTGGACTTTCTTAACGAGGTTAGCTGTGTCCCTTTGCAGCAATGCTTGAGGCATCTGCAAAAAGCCTTTGCTAACTTTTGGGGTAAAAGAGCTAAGTATCCTCGGTTTAAAGCCAAGCGGAATGGCGGTTCGGCTGAGTTTACCAAGTCGGCTTTTAAATACCGAAACAATACTCTTTGGCTTGCTAAGTGCAAACAACCACTGAATATTGTTTGGTCTAGGTTTTTGCCTGATGGATGTAGTCCTTCTACTGTTACAGTCAAACTCGATCCTTCGGGCAGATGGTTTGTCTCTTTGCTGGTGGATGATTACACGATTAAGACATTGCCACCAACATCTAAACAGGTTGGTATTGACGCTGGTATAACGAGTTTGATTAGCACTAGCGATGGGGAGCATATCGCCAACCCAAAACATTTCAATCGGCTGTATAAGAAGCTCAAAGTTGCGCAGAAGGAACTGAGTCGGAAAACAATCATGCTCTAGTAACCGACATAAAGCACGACTTAAAGTAGCTCGAATACACGCCAAAATCAAAGATGCTCGTGCCGATTTTTTGCACAAATTGACTACTCGCTTGGTTCGGGAAAATAGCTTGATAGCTATTGAGGACTTGGCAGTTAGAAACATGGTCAAGAATCACAAGCTGGCTCGTGCCATTAGCGATGCTTCTTGGTCGGAGATGTTTCGCCAACTTGAATATAAGTGTGAATGGTATGGGCGAAAACTGGTCAAGATTGACCGATTTTTCCCTAGTAGTAAACGTTGTTACCATTGCGGATTTGTCGTTGAAAAACTACCTCTTGATGTTCGCAGTTTGGATTGTCCTAGCTGTGGCACAAAGAGCATCGATAGGGACATCAATGCGGGGAAAAATATTTTGGCTGCGGGACTCGCAGTGACTGTCTGTGGAGCGGACGTAAGACCTGAATCCCCCCTAGCCCCCCTTAATAAGGGGGGAATCAAAGGGGGGATTGGGC
>JASJEI010000220.1 GCA_030064795.1 Pleurocapsa sp. MO_226.B13
AGAGAGGAGTCGGCAAAGCTTTAACCCCAAGAGCGCGATGACGTTCAGCCTCATGTAAAGCATTACCCAAAGAAATCTTACACTCCTTCCAGAAAAAGATCGCTTGTTTGGGACTGCTGGCTATGTCTAAAGCATTGGCGATCGCCTGCTCTCTTGTCTGGCTGTTGTTGCCTTTAATCAGCTTCTCGGCTAAATACTCAATAAACATGGGGTGAGGAACTCCAGGTTCTACCTCCCATTCTTGCTGAGTAGAAGTACCAATGGGCAACCCATTAATGAAGTCATCCCAATAGCTATGGGGTATACCCTGTTTTAGCTGTTGAATAATCGTATTAGCCAATCCTTGAGGCGATCGCGAGTTAGCAACTATAGGAAGACTCTTAATCAATAACTACCGCAACACCTTGTGCGCTAACCTAGAGAGTAGCCACGTAGCCACAGCTAAAATAAACCATTAGAAAGCGGTAGTAGCGCGTCAAGCCTAAAATAGTGCAATAAATTCAACTGAACAACGCCAAAAAAACAACTCTCTTTGCGCCTTTGCCCCCGTATGCGATGGGGATAAACGCCTTTGCGCGAGACAAATCTAATCCATCAAATTAAGCTTGACACGCCAGTAGTTTACGATAGTTCACCAAATTAGTCATACATTAACTTTCAACGTCAAAGATTTCCGTCGCTTCAGCACAGAAATTACCCCAGTTAATCCCAAGGAAATAGTCAATTATTAAATTTGGTAAAGTTCATCCCCACTCTAAATACAGCATTTTTAATCCGCATCAATCCTGAAACTAGTAAAAGTGCGGAAAAAAAATTATATTTTTATAAATATATTGTAAAGTCTAATGATTTATCGGGATAGTATAATTTGGCTCAAATCAAGTTTAGCTAAAATAGTAGTGGAGTAATCGTGTAGTTTACTTTCAGTATGTATAGTGAGTCTTAAATATCCCAGGAAATACTATGAAAACTAGATCGTTAGCTGGAATACTTGCTGGATTGAGCGTTGTTCTTGGTAGCGCGATCGCCAATCCCGCTCTAGCACAAACTAAAAATAGCAATACTTACTATTGCGCTCAATTGAATGGTGATTGGAATACTTTCGTCAATACCCCCAGAGGCAGAATCACTCTAATTAATTGGGTAAACCAATTTGCCGAAAAGTGGACTCCTCAAACAAGATGCGTTGAAGTTTCACAACGTTTCCAAACATTTCTGGACAAGGGCAACTTAAAATTTATTCGTACGGGCAACATCAATAGACAGCCAGTACTCTGCGTTGCTAATGTTCGTGGTGGTGATTGCCCCGATGAGAATGTTCTAGTTACACTCAAACAAGAAACAGATCCCGAAGAAGTATTAATCAGACTAGTAGATTTCCGTCGCAGCGTTAGCGGTCAAACTTTAACTCTCAGTTCGGACGATCCTGGTTTCTATTCTGACGGTGAATTCTACGTAGATATGGAAAAATTCCTCGACTCTGTACCCGTTAATAACTGAGCTTTATGTTAGAAATATAGGCAAGAAAACATTTATCAAGACTAGTGAATGAAATGGCCAATCAATAGAGGGTTACAAAGGCAAAACTTTCAAGGCAAAATTCCTCACGGAAAACACTTGTTGAAATCAACATCCCAGATCTTAGGATTGCTTGTCTTTTTGGTTGCCACTGGGGTGTTTTTATCTGGAGATGTCTCCAAATTCAAACAGAAAATTTTGGCTACAGTTTCACCTCTAGCAGTTTCACCTCAAGGACGAGTAGAGAAAATCGATAAAATTGCAGCGGATATTAGCGTTAAAATATCGGACAAAGATTTTCTTGGCTCTGGTTTTATCGTACAGCGAAAAGACAATCAGTATATTGTCATTACTAACCAGCACGTCTTAAGAGCGGGAGAAGCTCCTTATAGTATTCAAACTTCTGATGGCAAAATACATCCAGCAGAGGTTGTTAATAGTTCTGTAGAAAGTGAGTATGAATACGATCTAGCCGTGTTGCAATTTACTGCCGATCGCGATTATGCTACGGCAAAAATCGGCAGTTCGCTTTACCTAGAAGTTGGCGAACCAATATTTGCTGTTGGCTTTCCTTACACAGAATTAGAAACCAAGGCATCAACTTATACTGTCGGTCGCGAATTTGCCAATCATAGATTGTCAGGACTGGCGATCAAAACAGGAAGAATTGCGATTATTTTGAATCAAGCTTTGCTAGAAGGATATCAGATTGGCTATACCAATGACGTAAAAAAAGGCATGAGTGGAGGGCCGTTGCTTAACAGTCGCGGAGAAGTAGTAGGTGTCAATGGCAAGCACGCCTACCCTCTATGGGAATCCCCCGAACTTTATCAAGATGGCTCTCAACCTTGTCCAGAATTAGAAGAATTAATTACTCGCTCCAGCTTGGCTATTCCCATCGAAAAAAGCATTAAGCTAAATCCGCAGTTAGAATCTTTGCGACCAAAATCCGATCCTAAAGTAACTCGCAAATCCAACCTGTTGTCAGAAAATCCTCAATTAGTGGATCGAATGCAAGCAGAAGCAGAAGCAACTGCTCAAAGCTGTGAAAACTATAACTACGATCGCGATTTAACTGACGATTATTATAGTCCAGAATAAGCGATCGCCTATTTGGTATTGATGAATGCAAGTTAGGATCGAAGAAGATATTTTATTTATTGCCTACTCGGATCTTCCAGCCTACAAAAAAGGTGGTTCGGTAGTGCGTAATAGCTATTTTTGGGCATTAAAATCGATCGCCTGTTTTACCTCCAGAGATCGAGATTGGGAATACGACCGAGAAGTTTGGATCGCCCTTGCTAGGATGTTACTTGCCTTTACCGAATCTGGTTACTTAGGCGATCGCGAAACCTGTTTGGAATTTCTCCCAGATACTCCCATTCCCGAAGAATTACGCTCTGTTTCCAGTTATCTGTGAAATATTTAACTAATATTTAACTTAAATCCCCAAAACCAAAAAATTTCATCAAAACTTTGTCTTAGCACCTTACCATCTTAACGAGCAACATTTTAAACTGAAAAAATGATATAAATACTTTTTATTTTATTGAGAGATATATTTATGTGGTTAACTGCAACAGGAATATTTCTCGGAACACAGATTATTTTTCTCCAACCGATTCAAACCAATAAAAATTTTTATCAGTTAACTCACAAAACCTCGATCCAGCAAGATGATTTGAGGTATTTTGCTCCCGATAGTTATTTAAAAGACAAGCAAGATTCAGTTTATACACTAGCCTCTGGAGAAAACAAATTTGTTGGGCGACTGGCAATCAATACTTTGTCTCGACCTAGCTTAACTTTAGATCGGCATGATAGAAATTCTAGTAATTTTAATAATTACTCTTTTCAAGAGCAACCAGTTTCGTTTCAGCCAGGGACAGCATCTTGGAAAACCAACACTCAAGTTGGTTCTTTAACCCTAGACGGTAATTTTGATGCTCAAGCACGTTTTACTAAGGGAAGAGCTTTTTGGCAAAGTAGTACTAAACTTGGTTCAGTGGACTTAGCAGTTAATGTTGACGACAAACTTAAACCACTCAAAAGCATTGCTGCTTGGCATACCGATTCAGTTTTAGGTTCTTTCACAGTTAAAAGCAATTTCGATCGAGAAACTACCTTTACTGGGGGGAATGCTGCCTGGAACGCTAAAACAATAGTGGGAGAAATTACGCTTAAGGGCAATTTCGACCGAGAAACTACTTTTACTGGGGGGAATGCTGCCTGGAATGCTAAAACCTCCCTAGTTTCCCTAGGTCTTAATGGCAACTTCGATCGCCATACTGTTTTTACGGGGGGTGACATTAGAGTATCTACCAAAACTTTTATCGGTTCTTTTGCTGCTAATGTTAAAGTCGATGGCGAAACTAACTTTAGTGGTGCTGATGCTTCCTGGAATAGCAATTTTCTCTTTGGTTCCAATATTGGCGTTAGTGGAAAATTTAACGAAAACAATTCTTTTAACGGTGGCAGCATCAAATTAGGTACGAAGACTTCTTCAGGTACTTTAGGAGTAGAAGCTGATGTCGATAGCGAGATGAAGTTTACTGATTTTTCTGTCAAGATGAATTTTTCTCTATAATTGCTTCGAGTAGATTATTTCAGATCGCTTATAATTCCTGTGACTAACTACAGGTTCGGATACAAATAGGAATTATTCTCATTTGCGAAGCGAACTAGCTCTATTTCTCTGTCACTAGCAAAATATGAATCAGCAGCTCGATAACCTAGCGCGATTATACCGAGATACCTTACTAAACAATGTCATTCCCTTTTGGTCGAATAATTCGGTAGATTGGGAAGAGGGAGGATATTTTAGTTGTTTAGATCGCAAGGGCGGGGTTTACGATACCGATAAATTTATCTGGCTACAAAATCGTCAGGTATGGACGTACTCCATGTTTTATAATCGTTTAGAAAAGCGATCGCCGTGGCTAGAGATTGCTCAAAATGGGGCAGATTTTTTGGCGCAGTACGGACGCGATGCTGATGGCAACTGGTATTTTGCTTTAGATCGAGCGGGGCAACCATTGGTGCAACCCTACAATATCTTTTCCGATTGTTTTGCTGCCATGGCTTTTAGTCAGTACGCCCTGGCTACTAATAACGAACGAGCCTCAGAAATTGCCCTACAAGCCTACAATAATGTATTGCGTCGCCAAGTTAATCCCAAAGGAAAGTATAACAAAGCCTATCCAGGAACGCGATCGCTCAAAAGTTTAGCCGTACCGATGATTTTGGCTAACTTGTCTTTAGAAATGGATTGGTTACTAAAAGATAATCAACTAGAAGCAGTTTTAGAACAAACCATACGAGAAGTAATGGGAGATTTTTTAGATGCTGAGACGGGATTAATCTATGAAAACGTGACTCCCGATGGCAAACATCTCGATTGCTTTGATGGTAGATTAATCAATCCCGGTCATAGCATAGAAGCAATGTGGTTTGTCATGGATATTGCTAACCGCAAGGGCGATCTCAAGTTAATCGATCGAGCAGTGGATGTAGTATTAAATACACTGAATTTCGGTTGGGACAAAGAATATGAAGGTATTTACTATTTTATGGATGCGATGGGGCATCCTCCCCAACAGTTAGAGTGGAATCAAAAGCTGTGGTGGGTACATTTAGAAACCTTAATAGCTTTGTTGATGGGATTTAATTTAACCAAAAGACAAGAGTGTTGGGAGTGGTTTGAAAAGGTGCATGATTATACCTGGCGACATTTCACCGATCCTGATTATGGGGAATGGTTTGGGTATCTCGATCGACGAGGAGAAGTCTTGTTAAATCTCAAAGGAGGTAAATGGAAGGGGTGTTTTCACGTTCCTCGCGCCTTATATTTATGTTGGCAGCAATTAGAAATTTTAAAAAGCTAATTGGCTGCAATAACATCTTTTAATTGCTGTAATAACTTTTCTACGCTGTAGGGTTTGGCAAGAAAAGCTTTGATGCCAATTTTTTCGGCTGCGGTAATCTTATCTTTTTCTGCTAGACCGCTATTAGCAATGAGTTTGACTGAAGGATTAATTTTTTTCAAGGTACGCATTGCTGTTAGACCACTGATTTCTGGCATCATCAAATCCATTAAAACCACACCGATTTCAGCTTGATTTTGAGTATAAATAGCGATCGCATCTACGCCATCTCCAGCAGTTAGCACTCTGTAGTTGAAGGTTTCCAGAGTAGCTTTAGTTACTTCCAAAATTGCGGGTTCATCATCGACAACGAGAATTAATTCGCCATTCCCTTGAGGTAATTCTGCTGTTGTTTCTATGGCAATCGCTGCTGTCTCGGAAGCTGGCAAGAACACTTTAAACTGAGTTCCTCGCTGCCTTTCGCTAATTACATCGATAAAACCACCATGATTTTTCACAATGCCGATAACGGTGGATAAACCCAAACCCGTACCATGACCGATTTCTTTGGTGGTAAAAAATGGCTCGAAAATGCGATCGATAATTTCAGGAGGAATACCCACGCCAGTATCGGAAACGGTAATTAAGAGATAAGAACCCTCATGGGCATCTAGATATAGTCGAGCAAAATTAGCATCAATCGGAAAATTCTCGGCAGCGATTTTGAGTCTGCCCCCCTCTGGCATAGCATCTCGCGCATTAACTGCCAAATTCATCAACACTTGGTGTAGTTGATTGGGATCGGCATTGACCGTCCAGAGGTTTTTGGGCGCATTTATTTCTAGTTCGATGGTTTTGGGAAAAGTTTCTTTAATTATTTGCCCAATCTCTTCGATTAGATGGCGAATTTGCACGATCCCTTTTTCGCCTTCTGTGCCTTGGGAAAAGGTTAAAATCTGCTGCACCAATGCCGTTCCTCGTTGGGCATTATTTTCCATAATTTGGAAAAAGCTTTTGGTTTGCTCGTCTAAATCGGGTAATTTCAGAGGTAGTAACCGTGAGAACCCCAGAAGAGGAGCGAGAATGTTTTTGAGATCGTGAGCAATCCCACCAGCCAGAGTTCCCAAGCTTTCTAAGCGTTGAGTGCGGAGAAATTGGGCTTCTAGCTGTTTTTGCTCGGTAATGTCGCTCTTAACTACTAAATATGAGGATGGATTTCCCGCCTCATCTCTCACCAAAGTCCAACGACTTTGAACCACAATATCTTTATCCGCTTTGGTAACTTGATTGAGTTCCCCCTGCCATTCCCCTTGCTGCTGTGTTACTATTTGCTGAATTATGCTTAGTTCTGTTGAAGATTCGCGATATAAAAGCTCGTTGGCATTTCTATTTAAAGCTTCTGCTTTTGTCCATCCATATAATTTTTCCGCGCCTCGATTCCAAAATAAGATGCGATCGTCTAATCCACGAACCATAATGGCATCTGTGGCAATATCTAGTAAAGCTGCTTGTTCGCGAATTTTGTTTTCTGCTTGTTGGCGTTCTAATTCGCTCGTGACACGAGTAGCAAAAATCTTCAATACTTCTTCGATCGGGGTAACATCATCAAAAGGTTTGCTGTCTAAAACTGCAATTAAACCCCAAGCCGATCCATTAGATTTAAAAATAGGTATACCTGCATAACTTTCGGCTGCCATTTCTTGCAGCATTAGATCGTGGGGAAATAATTCCTGAATTGCTTCTGGATAAATACATAATCCCTGTCCGATGACTTCTTCACAGGGAGTACCAGCCATTGGATATGTAAAGTTGTCAATAATTTGACTTCCAGCATATATTGCTAGAGTTTGAATCTTATCTGCTTCTGGCTGGATTAATTCGCCGACAAAAGCATAGTCTACTTTTAGGGTTTTGCAGAGATACTCGCATAAAGATGGTAAAAAATTTACTCCTGTTTCCACTGAGACACCAGAAGCAATATCTTGGAGAATTTCTTCTCGGCGTTTGCGATCGCTAATATCAATCACCGAGCCGATATAACCTTTGAATTGACCGTCATTGCCAATCCAGGGTTTAGCAGCATCAATTACCCAACGATACTCACCATCGTGGTGGTGAAGACGATAATCGAGCCGAAATGCTTCCTGTCGTTGAGTAGCGCGCAAGAAAATTGTTTGAGTTCGATCGCGATCGTCGGGATGTACTGCCTCTAACCAACCAAACTCCAATCCAGTCTCTTTAGTTTGCCCCGTAAACTCGTACCAGCTTTGACTCACGTAGGTGCAGTAGCCCGTCCCATCTGTCACCCAAACCATCATCGGAGCATTATTTGCCATATTGCGGAATAGTTGCTCGCTTTCACGTAAAGCTGTTTCGGCTTCGGCGCGAGCGCACAGTGCTATTTCCCGTGCGCTGACATCCTGTACTAAAGATAAGATAGATATTAAATTGCCCGCTTCATCGAGTAAAACCGAGTTATACCATTCACAAGTAACAATCGCTCCCTTCTTGGTGTAGTTGCGATTGTGACTGATATTGCGTGGTTCGGTGCTATCAAACAACCGAGAGGTAATCCCAATTACATCCTCGAGATCTGCTTCTAAAACAAACTGCCAGTCACGCCAGTGTTTACCCATAACTTCAGATTTCGACCAACCAAAAATCTGTTCGGCTCGTTTTGACCAATGTTTGACACAAAAATTACTATCCCACTCCACAACCGCCAGGGGAGTGTTATTAATGTGAAAGAAAAGTTGCTGGTGAGCTTGTCTGAGTTCTGCTGTGCGCTCATTTACTTGTTTTTCTAGTTCTCTAGCCCGATCGTCTAGATATTTGGCTCTTTCGTTTTTTAACTGGTAAATCTGTCGCTGTAATACATCGACAACTCCACACATTTCCGTGGGATCGAATACCTGAAGTAAATTAGTTTGGGTAATAATTCCCCGCAGTTCTCCTCGCGAACCTGCTACCAATAACCTTCGTAATCGATGCTGTTGCATCTGCTCGTGTATCGACCACAAAGAATCGTTAGGATTGACTAAAAACAAAGGGGTACACATAAACCTTTGTACTGGTTGCGAGAAATCTAAATTCAAGCTTTGGAACTGAACTAGATCTCTTTCAGTAACGATCCCCACGGGGATTAATAATTCGCTTTCCTCTCGATCCGACTCGACAATGGCTACATAACTAACTTGGTTTTCCGCCATTAATTTTGCTGCTTGCCGAACTGATATTGTAGGTGGGGCGTGGATAACGCGATCGCTCATTACTTCTTCTACCCTACGCCATTTCATCAGATCGAGCGGTTGGAGATTCTGACGTAAATTTTTTTCTGTAATCAACCCCAATAAGCGATCGCTTTCATCTACAATTGGCAGATGGCGAATATAGTGCTGGCGCATTAAATTTAGGGCAATAAAAAGATCTTCCATATCAGATGCGGTTAAAGTAATTAACTCCCTGCTCATTACTTGACCAACTACTATTTCTGCTAGATCTCTTTCTGTAGCAATCAGCTTGACCAAATCTCGCTCGGTAAATATTCCTTGTAGTTGAGTATCTTCCACTACTAAGGCGCAACTATTATTGATGCGAGTCAGAGAATCTGGATCTGAAGCATCGTTACTTTCAGTTAGATAATAATTGTTAGCCCATTCCCGCATTTGCCTAATAACTTCAGTTAATAGGGTTTTAGGAGCTACAATTAAAGGCTGGCGATCGATTATCTGCTCTAAGGAAAAAGATTTATTTAGCTGCACAATTAATTTTCTTCTAAATAGAGACTCCTTATTTAATTCTACGTATAAATACTGAAGCGATAAATAAATTTATAGTGCGATCCTATTACGTATATATAGTTATTTTCCTTAATAAACAGCAGCTATTTCTTGACAAATTCCTAAAATCTTGCTGCTAAACTCAAGATAGAGTTATACCAATTCTCTAAATTTTGACTTTTGACTGTAGATATAGCCTTCTGTACATAGGATTTGCTGAAAAAGTAGCCGAAAAAATTAACAATAATCAGCTTGATTAAAAGATAATTTATTCTATTAGCAACTATGGTTATATATCAGCTTTGATAATAGAATAAGCGAGAATGAAGCCTAATTTATAGGTATTCAGAAATAAAGACAAAAAAAGACAGTTAACCTGCCTAAGCAGGGTAGAAAGATTAATAACTAAAAAGGTAATTGCTATAGAAGTTTCTGAGGTTTCAGTCAATTTTGTCATGATACAATTAAGACTATATCTTCTCTTAGCTTGACCAAATTTCCCCTCAATTCCATTGCGAAACTTTTCATCATCTAAAGCTTGTTTTTTAGTCGCTCGACTAACATTTTTGGGTGGTCGTCCTAAGGGTGGTCCACTAATTCTAATCCCTCTGTCTTTACACCAAGCTCGATTTTCTCTGGTCCGATAAATTCGGTCAACATGAACTGAAGAGGGATAGTATCCAGTGTAGTTTTTCTAGGCTTCTACTTGTGTTTTAAAATCTCCAGATTCATTAAAATTATCCCAGCTTAAATGGTCTAAAAATACATATTGGTCGAAACAGCTTACTGAAAGTTTTGCTCCAAATTCAACAGGTTTTCCTGCTTTACCCCTCACTATAGGGCGAATATGAGGTTGAGTTATACTCACAATTCTATCATCGATTCTGTTTGATTCATTCTCATACATCCACAATTGTTGACGGTAAACTTCTGAAACTACTAATAAAAGTTTATATTTACTTGGGTTTAGGTTACTTAACTTGGCTCCTGAATTAACTAAATTTTCTATATGAGACAAATTTCTTTTTATGTATTGTAATTGAAGCAGCGATCGCCTCACGTCTTTCTTGTCGAGATGGACGACGTTTCTTCCCCACTTTTAAATAATCTTTTCTGGCTTTCTTTCTATAAGTTCTTGGCTTTTTCTTAATCTTGGTTTGACCAGTATTATAGAGAAAATTTATGATTTTTTCTGTTTGCACTCTCGCTTGATTTAATATGCCTAAATCCTGGGGATAAGTTATATCTGCAGGTGCACAAGTAGCATCCAATATTAACTTTCCTTGATTTTTGATTTCTTCTACTTGACCTGATTCTTTTTTTTTTCTGCTGCTGCTTCTTTGGTATTTTCGTTGAAATCTTTCACCATTTTTTGATTAATGTCATTAACCAAATTCAAGTCTATTCTTTCTCGAAAATAAACCATCAATGAACTAACGACTAACAAAATATTTATGAAAATTACCAACCGAGAAATCCAGCAATTTGGCTAGCTAGAGTGAGAACATCGAAGGGCTTGTTGATTACACCTTTAGCACCCGCACTATAAAAACGTCGGCGATCGCTTGCTTGAGCTTTGGCAGTGACAAAGATGGTCGGGATATGCTTGGTTTTGGGGTTGATTTTCAATTTTTCTAAGGTTTGGAGTCCGTCTATTTCGGGCATCATGGCATCGAGCAAAATAGCGTCAGGCTGCTGAGTTTCAGCGATCTTAATTCCTTCATTTCCACCAGAAGCACTCATCATTTCCCAACCCGCTTCTGACTCCAGACAAAAACGAGCTAAGGTTTTGATATCGTCCTCATCATCAATAAACAAAATACGTTTAGCGTTCATATTACTAGCGGTACTCTTGGTGAAATTTACTCTTCCTGAATCCTATATTACAACAGTAGGTATTTAAGACCAATTCTGGTTAAATTTATTACAGAGTTCGTCGTAGGGGCGAACGGCGACGCGGTTGCGAAGCCCGCGCATGACTCCCAAGGTCGCAGTCCGAAGGACTCAGCTAATCCTTTAGGGCGTTCGCCCTTGCAGGAGAGACAAGGCATGCCTTGTCTGTACGGAATTTGTAGGGGCGGTTCGCTTATCTAGAAGCGTTTCCGAAGGAAATACCGCCCCTACAGTAATTATTCCCCAAATCCCCAAGTCCTTATTTTCCTTCTTCCTCGTTCCTCGTTCCTTCCGCCTCCCTCTGCTCCTATTGCGGTATGGAAAAGTAAAAAGTACTCCCTTCTCCGTAGACGCTTGCTACCCAAATTTTGCCTTTGTGTTGTTCGACGATGTGACGACAGATGGCTAAACCCAACCCCGTACCGCCTTTTTGGCGAGAATCAGAAGCGTCTACCTGTTGAAAGCGTTCAAAGATAGTTTCTAGTTTGTCTTTGGGTATGCCTCTACCTCGATCCTTGACGCTAAATAGAACCTCTGTTTCCTGTAGTGTGGATGTGAGCCAGACTTTACTACCAGCAGCAGAAAATTTAATGGCGTTGCTAATAAGATTAGTTAGAGTTTGGACGATGCGATCGCGATCGGCATTTAATTTAATCGAAGGAGAGTTGGTTTCGAGAGTAATTTGATGTTCCTCGGCCATGGAACGCAAAGTATCTATTGCCTGTTGGATTAATTCGGCACTGTCGCAAGTTTGTTTTTCGAGTCGATCGCGTCCCGACTCCATTTTTTCGATGTCTAAAATATCGTTAACCAAACGTACCAAGCGATCGCTATTTCTCAGGGCCATCTCTAGCATTTGTTGTCCCGTTGCTGATATTTCTCCCAAACGACCAGCATTGAGTAACTTTATTACTCCGTGAATTGAAGTTAGAGGAGTTCGCATTTCGTGACTGGCAATCGAGATAAATTCGCTTTTCATCTGTTCTATTGCTTTGCGATCGCTAATATCATCTACCATCGAGAAAAATCCTCTTACCCGTCCCTTAAGATCGAAATCGGGGATATAGGTAGCAGCGATCCAGTAAGTATTACCGTTTTCAGTAGTCGGTTGATTTTCAAAGGTGACTGCTTTTCCCGCCAAAGCCGTCTCGACATAAGGCTTTAATTTCCGATAGTTGTTTTCGCCTAATAATTCTTTCATCGGTCGTCCTAGGAAACTAGAACGGGATTTGCCAAACCAGGTTTCATAGGTACGGTTGTTGTAACGATAACGCTGTCGATCGTCGATATAGGCAATTAAAATTGGTAGCGAATCAGTAATCAATCTTAATTGTTCTTCACTACGTTGGAGAGACTGTTCTGCCTCGATGCGCTGACTGATATCCATAATTGTTCCCCAAACCTTGAGAACATCACCGCGATCGGATCTGGTAGGCTCGCCTCTGCTTTCGAGATATTTTATCGTGCCATTTGGCAGTATCCAACGATAATTTAATTGCCATGGTTTACCCTCGGCGTGTCCTTTATACAAGGTATTTTTAACTAAAAGGCGATCGTCTGGATGAATGCGCTCTATCACGCGATCGCATAAAGGTACTGTTGACTCTCGCTCGAAGCCCAGAATTTCAAATAATTCTTCCGACCAAGTTAGCTCATTAGTCTTCAAATTGTATTCCCAACTGCCAATTTTGGCGATTTTTTCGGCTTTTGCTAGGAGCGAGCTGGATGCTTTTAGTTTTTCTTGAGCTTGTTTTCTTTCGGTAATGTCTTTGAGCATGACCGTAAACAACATTCCTACGTTGGTTTGCAATTTTGCTACCGATGCCTCCGCAGGAAACACCTCGCCATTTTTACGACGACCATATACATTAGTGCTACGTTCTCCCATCCGACGGGACTGCTTTGAGGATTGGCTAAATTGTTCGACATGTTGTCGGTGTACTTGACGCAAAGCTTTGGGTATGAGAATGTCTAAGGGTTGACCCATTACCTCTTTGGCCTGATAACCAAAAACCCTTTCTGCACCCTGGTTAAATAGTTGAATGTGCTGTTGTTCGTTGATGGAAATAATTGCTTCATCAGCATTATCTAAAATACCTGTAAGCCTCTGCTGATTTTCTCTCAAGGCTGCTTCTGTAAGTTCGCGCTCGACTATTTCTGCCTGTAAGAGTTGGTTGGTAGTACTCAACTCGCTAGTACGTTGGGCTACCATCTCTTCGAGATGATCTAATAGTTGAGCTTGAGATATTGCCACCCCAATTTGGTCGGCTAGCTGATTTAATAGCCGAATTTCTGATCCTTGCCACTGGCGCGGGCGATCGCACTGATGAACGACGATAAGACCTTTTAGTTCCTGCTGACTGAGAATGGGAACGACTAATTTGGCTTGAATTTCAAATTGTCTTAATAACTGTTCGATCTCAGGCGAAATTGAAGCGGTAGCCAGATTGTCAATTGCTAAGCTTTTTCCCTGACGATATCTGGCCACATATTGTCCCACCAAAAGAGGATCGGCAAGCTCGTAACCCAACATCGGTGGTAAACCAGGCAAAATTGATTCGCTGATCGGTAGTGCGGTTTGGTTGGCTTGTAACTTGACAATTAAAACGCGATCGCAAGCTAGTAAATGCTGTACTTCGGTGACTGCGGTTTGTAAAATATCTTCTAGCTCGATCGACATCCGAATTTTACGGGTTATTTCGGCGAGCAGTTGAGTTTCCCGATACTGATGTTCTAGCTTATCCCAAACTCGACGTTGTTCGGTGACATCGATGCCTGTAGCAATAATAAATTCAACTGCACCACGAGCATCAAACAAAGCTGTATTAGACCAAGAAATTAGATGACGACTGCCATCTTTAGCGAGCCAAGAGTGTTGATATTGATTGGGAACTTGTCCTGCCAGCAACCGCTCAAACACCGCTTTGACCGCTTTTTTTTCTTGAGAGTCAACCAAAAATTCCCAGATTTGTTTGCCTGCAACTTCTGCAAAACTATAACCAGAGATTTGTTCGCAGGTACGATTAAAGCGGATTATTGTCCCCTCGCAGTCTAATACTGCCACCAATGCACCGACGGTATCAATAATGGCATTGGAAAAATCTCGTTCTTGCTGTAGCTGGAGTTCTGTTCGTTTGCGCTCGCTAATATCTCTGGTGACTCCTAGCAATGCCGTAATCTTGTCACCATTGGGCAGAGGAACGGCATTAGTTGATAACCAACGTTGTGTGCCTTTGTGTCCAGTCAGTTGAAATTCTAACTTACCCGATTTGCCCTCAAATACACTTTGGGTAAGCTCGATAAAAGCCTGACGGTAATCAGAATTAACTAGGGGATAAACCGATTTGCCCACTACCTCTGCTAAGGAATCAGCTTCAATCATTGCCAGTCCCGCAGGATTGATCTCTAGTAATTTACCCTCGCGATCGAGCAATTTGACGCATTCTGGCTCGGATTCAATAATGGTGCGGAGTAGATTTTCACTTTTAGCTAGCTTGGCTTCTGCTTCTTTGCGTTGGGTAATATCAGTATGAGAGCCAGTCATTCTCACTACGTTACCAGCTTCATCCCACAATGCCTGTCCTCGATCCAAAATCCACTTATAACTACCGTCTTTACACCTGACTCGGTGTTCGGAGATATAAAACGGAGTCTTGCCAGCGAAATGGTCTTGGATTAGTTCGGTTACCCAACCGAGATCGTCTGGATGAACTCGCTTTGACCATTCTTCTAAATTATTGCCAATTTCCTCTTCTGCGTATCCCAGCATTTCTTTCCATCGCCGAGAAAAAAACACTTCATTAGTCTTAACATTCCAATCCCAGATCCCGTCATTGGCTCCCTTTAGTGCTAGCTGCCATCTGGCTTCACTTTCTTTTAAAGCCAATTCTGATTGTTTGCGCTCGGTAATATCTCTTGCTGCTGCGTATAGGATCTCTTCTTCTAGATAAGGTTTTGTCGTCCACAATAGCCAACGATAATCACCATTTTTAGTCCGATAGCGATTCTCAAAAGAAATAGTCGTGTTTCCTGCAGTTAAATTGGCAAGTTCGGCTAGGGTTGCAGCGCGATCTTCTGGGTGAACAAAATTAATAAAGGGTTCGGCGAGTAATTCTTCTTCGCTAAAACCCAAGGTCTTGGTAAAAGCTGGATTGATTATTTTAAAATAACCGTCAAAGCTAGCTATACAGAGCATACTAGGATTAAGCTCAAAAAAACGCTCTAATTCGGTCTGCAATGTTCGTTGAGAGCTTGTTGGCGTGGGAATTGCCTCATCCGAGCGATCGCCCTGTTGGTTGTCGGTATCCTCCTCGACTGTTCTGGTTTCTGCTGGAGGTGTAAAGGACTGGACTAGAATCTGGGAATCAATTACACCGATTATTTCCCCCTCGTCGTTCAAAATCGGCAGATAGTTAATCGAATGTCGCTGCAAACAAGACCAAACAGACTCTAGATGTTGACATTCCTGCTGCGTCATCGTGATGACTGGTTGAGTCATCACCCGCTCGATCTTAGTCGCAGCAAAATCGAGCCCCTCAGCCAACAATCTAACCACATCACCTTGGGTAAGAATTCCGACTGGACTCGATCGATCGACTACCAAAACACAGCCAGAACTACCTTGCTGCTTTTGCGACCTCATCAACGCGATCGCATAGGACACCAAAGTGTCTGGCGTAACTATGACAGTGTTATAAGTAAGGCATTTATCGATACACACTCTACTAAGTTATAAAATTTACACAGAAGAGAGAGAATACTTAATTCTGTATTTTAAGTTTAATACCTCGATCGTTCCAAGAAGAGATTTAAGGCGATCGACAGTGCGAATATTTACACTTCTGGTTTTAGAGACAAGGCATGCCTGTCAGGCGTGCGTGACCGAAGGGAATGCTTTAGGGCGTACATGCGGGTTTATACCCGAATGGGTGTTTATGCCCGAATGGGTGTTTATGCCCGAATGGGTGTTTATGCCCGAATGGGTGTTTATGCCCGAATGGGTGTTTATGCCCGAATGGGTGTTTATGCCCGAATGGGTGTTTA
>JASJEI010000221.1 GCA_030064795.1 Pleurocapsa sp. MO_226.B13
GTTTTAACCAAGTTTTTAGTTGATAGCGTTGCTTCGTACTCGCGTAGCGAGACCGCCCTAAGCAAAAATTACAAAATCTTTTATTATACCACTAAAGACTTTTGCAAGAGTTCTTATTTGATCTTTGATAGCAAGTTCACCACCTACGAACAGCTCAAACAACTTGATGAGCTCCCCAATCCCATTAAATTTATTACCATCCGGAGACGAGGAAAACCCATCGTTGAAGAACTCAATGCTCTACCTCAGGCAGCTTGGAAAACTATCCGAGTGCAGGGGCACGATGGTCGCAATCGAACCATCAAGGTACATGAACAAACCATCCCTCTCAAGGGCTATGGTAAAGACATCCGACAACTGGCGATCGCTGGTACGAGTCGTATTAAACCAGCTCTGTTAATCACCAATGACTTTGAGCGACCCATCAATCAGATTATTCGCAAGTATGCTCGCCGTTGGTTGGTCGAGCAGGAAATTGACGAACCGATTCAATTTTTCCATCTCAACCGGCTTTCTTCCTCCATGGCGATCGAGGTTGACTTTGACAAGAGCGATGTCCATTCTGGCTCATAATCTCGATCGTCTGCTGGCATTGGATTTAGAGGGCTATTCCCACGCTCTAGCCACCTCTCTGTTTGAGAAGTTCATCTGTAATTCTGGGCAGATTCGGATCTCTGAAGATGCCATCAAGGTCACCATGAAGAAGAAACGGCATTTGCCGATCTTACTCAAGGCTCTCGAACCGTTCCAAAACGAACCGATTACCTGGATGGGAAACCGACAGCTTAGCTTCATGGCTGATTCGTCCTCATAGCTACCTTATTTAGGGGCTGTATTTAGGGGCTGTTTCTCACCATGAAAATCCGTGCTGATAGTAGGGGCGAATGGTCATTCGCCCGTACAGTAGTTAATGATAATCAGGATCTGGTATTAAAAAGGCGTTCATCTCTTTTTTTTGTCACCTCTTGGCAGAGTAAACCAAAAAGTCGAACCAATTCCCACTTTACTGTTAACACCAATTTGACCTCCATGAGCAGTAATAATTTGCTGACATAGATATAGTCCCAATCCTAAACCAGGAGAACGACGAACGCGATCGCCTCGACTGTAAAGAGCGAAAATTCTAGTACATAATTCTGGACTAATACCAACACCATTATCCCAAACAGTGCAATAGATCTTATTAGCTTTAACTGTAGCTTCCAAAGTTATACTCACTCCAGGGGGATTATATTTCAGAGCGTTGTTAATCAAATTCTCGAATACACGCCAGAGTTGAACCCAATCGCCATTGACTGACGGCAAATTATCTGGAATGGCAGTATGGATACTTGCTTGATTTTTAACTAACAAAGGTTGCATATCTGTAATTATTGCTTCAATTAGCTGTTCGAGTTGAAGCGGTTGACAATGAGTAGGGGCAATTCGCCCTAAAAGACTCCTAAAGGATACCGTGATGCGAAGCGAATCCTTTAGGGCTTCGCATATCGCTTCGCATCTCGAATTGCCTGTACTTACACCTTTGATTTGGTAATTATGTACTTCCATGAGCGAGTCGAGTAGATGAAGTTGGCGATCGCTGCCTCTAATCATCCTCTCTAACATTGAACGAGTTATCAAAAACTCTTTCTCTGGCTTATCAAGTAAATTTTCCAATACCATCGAAAGTCCTAAAACTGGAGTTTTTAAGTCATGGGTAACCGAGTGCAGAAAAACCCGTAACTGCCTACGAGACTCAAATTCAGACCGTTGCAGATTCTCAAAGGTATAAACACCAAGATCGCAAACAAAGCATATCCAAGACAAATACCAAATTGTGCCTAATACTTGACTTGGTTTGAGCCACTCAGAATCGAAACCAAAGATCGTGCTGATGAGTAAAAATCCGCCAAAAGTCATCAACTGAGAGGTAAGATGTAACCGCCAACGAACTGGGATTAAGGTGGCAAGAAATAGAAAGACCAGCGTCCAGATACCAACAATCGGTGCTTTATCGTTATTCAATGTGTCTCCCAGTTGAGGCACTATGGTAACGCAAGCAACAAAACTGAGAAATGGTAAATTTGGTAGGGAGTAAACCGCCTTGGTTTTAGAGAAAATCAGCCATGCTAATAGAGATAAAATAACAGCAGCGTAAGTAAAAAGTTCGGGTTGTTCTTGAGGATCGAGAGTCGCTTCATAACAATTGATCGCAAAAAGAGTAATAGTACAGCCAAAAGCAATCCACCAAACTAAGTACAAGCGATCGCGCAAAAACTGATATCGCCACACCTGATATTCTGTTCCACCAGGATTACTTGCTGTGACTGAGTTTAAAGTTAATTTGCTAGTAACAAAGGGATTCAGACTACAGTTTAAATAGCCCAAAACAGTTTTGATTAAGTCAAGGGGTTTAAAAAAATTATCTTGCTTGGTTAAATTGTTTTTTGCTTTCTCTAGCAGAGAGTTAATTAGGTTTAGTTGGCGATCGCTACTTTGAGAGATAGCTTCTAAAGTCGAACGAGCGATCGCTATTTTTTCTCCTGACTGCTGCCCAAGTTGTTGAAAAACTTGTAAATTATGAACAACAGGAGTACGAAGTTCAGCAGATACAGTATATACAAAGCTCTCTAACTCCTGACGCGCAGATAATTCCGATTGTCTTATCTTTTCATATAAAAAAACTGCTAAGTTACAGATCGAACAAACCCAAAACAAAGCAATTGCTAGTTCTATCTGTTCAGTAACAGAAATTGTTGGCACTGCATCAAGAACAGCATTAGCAGCAAAATAAAAAGCAAATACGCTCAACTGCACCACAAAATGAAGATACCAATAGACGGGAATAAGAGCAGCTAGAATTAGAAAGGTAAAAGTCCAAATAGTAAAATTAAAATTAGCGTAGCCGTCCCAAGATAGCCCGATTTGTTGGTAAACATTCATCGACCAACCCAGGGCGATAAAGAGTAGATGAGGATGAGAGCGACCAAACTTGGTTTTTTGTAGACTCAGACATATTCCTATACTAAACAATTCCACAGTTCCTAAAATCAGCCAAAGCTTCCCTCGATATTCTGGATAAAGCAGTGACACAAAGAATAGACTCAAACTCCAAAAAAAGGCAATCTGAGCAGCTAAATACAAACGTTCTTTAAAAAACTTGCGTCGCCAAGTCTTATAATCTCCTGAAACTGGAGATAAACCAATTCCTTTGAGTTTGGTTAATCCGTCTAGAAAGAATGCAACTAGCCTCGTCTTAAATACTGCTCTCATGGTATTCTCAAGCAAAGTTTTCCCAGCCTTCTTCCAGTTGTAAGAGCTAAGGATAACATCAAGTCTACCTATCTGAAATCACCCAGTCGGGTTAATAAACCAATACCAATGAGCGCGCATTAACTGGAAAGTTATTTTTGAACGGTTGCTTTATTTACGCCCCGTCTACTAGAAGAAATATCCAAAATATTCAATAAAACGGCAATCTTATCTAAATTTAAAAGATAATAGATCCAATTGCCTCTTCTTTCTTTATCTAACAATCCTACTTTGTGAAGCACCTTAAGATGATGACTAACCGTAGGTTGAGATAATCCTAGAGGTTCGATTAATTCGCAGACGCAAGCTTCCTGGTTTGGCTGGGAAGCTATATAACTAATTAAATGCAATCTCGCTGGTTCACCTAACACCTTGAAGATAGCTGCTATTTCTTTTGCCTGTGCCGAGTCAATTACCTGTGTAAATATGGAACAACAGGTATCGGTTGGATTTGAGCTTTTCATATTATCTATACTGACAGGTACTAATAGAGATTTGCAACTTTCGCTCGAATGGACTCTATTCAAGTTTTACCTAATCCTATTATTAGCATGACTGGTCGTTAGTTCCATCTTAAAACAGTAAATAGAGTTTATTGGCGATCGCGACTACTGACTAGCAACTATTCCCTAAATTTAGATCTACAAGTATTAGCTTGAGCGATCGAGCTTTATAAAGATTATTTTATTTTGTGGTTTTAATAAATAATTAACCGAATCTTAGTTGATTATTTTTGCATATATTTTTATCTTGATCTAAGTTTGAATTTAACTTTTATACTTTTTAATTATTCGCTCAAATCTGCTTTATTTTTGGAGATAAACGATCTCAAACTTAGAAACTATCTTGAATAAAAAACACATTTTTTTGTGGTTAATGGTTTCTAGTTATTGTTAAAAAAGCTGACAAGATAACAAATTAATCCGCAATTAACTCAAAATTTTAGAGTCGATTTAACAGTATAGGGCAATGCATTCGACACCTTTATATCGGACGTGGCAGGGTACTGTTCATCTTAATAATTTCAGGAGATAGAGTAATGACTGAGAATAAGGTAATTTTGACGGGATTTGCTTCTTTACCTGCCGATACTTTTGCAGAAGGGCCCGAATCAGGTGCAGATCTCGATACAAACCGCACTGGCCCATTTCCAGGTCAACCTGTCGGAGGTTGGAGTGGGGTACAGTTTGCCGGTCGCGATAGTTATTGGTTTATTGTTGATAGTTTATTTGGTGGCGATTCTGATACTTTAGCGCGGATTTACCAAGTCGATCCGAATTTTGCGGGAACGGAAGGGGGAGATGGAAGCGTTGAAATAGAAGATTTTATTACTCTCAAAGATCCTAATAATTTAGTGTCGTTTGAGATTCGCAATGAGAATGACCTCGAACGCCCTTTGACTGGTACGGATTTTGATACGGAAGCTTTGGTAATAGACGATAATGGCGATTTGTGGGTGGGAGATGAATACGGCCCTTACCTACTGCATTTTGACAGCGATGGGACGTTGCTAGAAGCACCTATTGCCACACCCAATATTCCTCAGCTAAATACCCTCAACGGACAAGACCCAATTATTATCGGGCATCGCGGGGCGAGTGGCCCTTTACCCGAACATACTCTACCAGCTTTTCAACTGGCTTTAGAACAGGGTGCAGATTTTATCGAAACCGACTATGTAATGACCTCTGATGGCGTTCCCATCGTGCGTCATGAGCCATTATTGAATAATACTACCGATATATTGGATCGTCCCGAATTTAGCGATCGCGAAACGACTAAAGTTATCGATGGAGTTGAATATACGGGCTTTTTTGCTGAAGATTTTACCTTAGAGGAAATTAAAACCCTCCGCGCCAGACAGCCTCGTCCCGAACGCAGCGATGAGTTTGACGACCTCTATGAAATTCCCACGATGGCGGAAGTCATTCAGTTAGTTAAGGATTATGAAGCGGAAACGGGCAAGCAGGTCGGTATCGTTCACGAACTCAAGCATAATAGTTATTTTGATCGTATTGGTTTAAATCTCGAGGAAGCTACGGTACGGGTATTACTGGAAGAAGAATTTACCAACCCCGAACAAAACATCATTCAAACCTTCCAAATCGCGCCTCTAATTCGTTTGGATCGAGAAATTATGCCCGCAGCGGGTATTGACGTTCCCCTACATCAACTGACAGGCGCGGCCAGTGAAGAATTTAGTCCTGGTTTTTCTTTCCCTTACGATATCGTTGATAACTTTAGTAATCCCGATTTTAGCGAAGAAGATGCCCGTGCAGTTTACGGCGATTTGGTAGATATTATCGATCTCAGTGCGGAAACGGGATACGGGGATTTATTGGCACTACCTGAATTCTATGGGTTCATGAGTACTTATGCCGAGGCGGTTAACCCCTGGAAAAATACGATTTTACTACGGGAAGGTTTAGAAGAACCTGTTGATGGGGACGGGGATGGTAATGCCGAAATTACGACTCAGTTGACTGGGGAAGTTTCTCCCTTAATTGATTATGCCCATGATGCGGGATTGTTGGTTAACGTATATACCCTGAGAGATGAAGAACGCTATCTGACTTTAAATCCCGACGGTACGGTACAGACTCCCGAACAAGAAGCAGAGGACTTAATTCGTTTGGGTGCAGATGGTTTGATTGGTGACTTTCCCGAAACTATAGATTTAGTCAGAGATGGGATTGTCGCCGAAGAAGTGCGATCGCCCCAAAATCCTGAAGTGGAAGCAGGGGAAGCAGTAGCTAACCTGACTGGTTCGCGTGGTTTTGAAGGAATTGGTTATAGTCCTGACAGAACTACTCTTTATCCGATTTTAGAAGCACCCGTAGATGGCGATCCTGAAAATTCTCTACGTATCTATGAATACGATATTCAGACGGGAACTTATAGCGATGAGTTGTTTGGCTTATATCCTCTAGATGATTCTGGCGATACTCCTACTTTCCAGTTAGGGGACTTGACCCCGATTAACGAGAATGAATTTCTCGCGATCGAACGGGATGACTTTCAAGCTGATGAAGCCTTCTTCAAGAAAATATTTAAGATCGATATTTCCCAAGTAGACGGAAATGGCTTTGTGGAAAAGACGGAAGTAGTGGACTTGCTAGATATTGCCGATCCTGAAGATCTTAATGGTGATGGCAATACCGATTTTGACCTTCCGATTACTAGCGTCGAAGATATATTAGTAATTGACGAGCAAACAATTCTAGTTTCCGTTGATAATAACTATCCTTTTGGCGATTTTGCGACGGGAAGACCTCCAGAACTAGATAATAATGAAATTATCTTACTCGAACTCCCCGAACCTCTCGATCTCGACCCCAGATTAGGAGTAAACGGTATTAATTCCCAAGATTCTCTAGAAGGTTCTTTAGATGAGTTTATTGGCTATGAAAATGGCAGCTACTTTATCGAAGTTCCCGACGGACAAATCGATGAATTCTTTGATTGGAATCCCGACTATCCCCAATTAGTTTCTGCCCATCGCGGTGGTTTTCTGCCTGGTTTTCCCGAAAATGCGATCGCCACTTTTGAGAATACTTTAACCACTGCGCCAGCTTTGCTAGAAGTAGACGTGCGTCGTACTGCTGACGGCGAGTGGATTTTGATCCACGATGAAGACCTAGATCGTACCACTAACGGTACGGGTCTGGTTGCAGAAACTACTCTAGCAGAAATTCAAACTTTACAGCTAAAAGACAACGAGGGCAATCTCACACCCTATCCCGTACCAACCTTAGAGGAAGCTATCCTTTGGGCGGAAGGACGGACGATTTTGGAACTCGACCTCAAATCCGATGACTATGCTAGCGAAGTTGCCGAGATTATTACCGAACTTGACGGGGAAGACCAAGTAAGATTTATTACCAATGATGTCGAACAGGCTACCGAAGTCTACAACGTCAATCCAGAAATACACCTGGGACTATTTATCGTCCCCGATAATCAAGAGGCAGTATTTGCCGAGGTAGAAACCGCACCCTTTAGTTTAGATAAGGTTAGCGCGTTTACGGGAACTCAACCCCAGTCGGAGGACTTTTATCAAAGTTTACACGATCGCGGAATCGTAGCAATTCAAGGTCTATTTGGGGGACAGGATACCTTTGACGGTACTCCCATTGACGATCTTAGCGACGAACAAAGAGAGACGCTGTTTGAGACTGTCTTAAATAATGGAGGAGATGCGATCGCAGTCGACTATTACCAGCAAATTGCAGCGATCATTGGTTATCCAGTAGAAGCTGAACCCGATCCTCTACTCGAACCTGTTTTCGGTACTCTTGAGGGAGATAATCTAAAAATAGAAGCAGGTAATAATTTAGTTTTTGCTGGAGAAGGTAATGACTCCATCGACGCTTCTACTGCTGAAGGCAATAATCGGATTTATGGCGATGGTGGCGATGATACTTTTATTCTAGGTAGGGGCGACCGCCTTGTAGGTGCTGAAGGTGCAGATAGCTTTTTTGCTACTTCTGGCGGTGATAATACCATTACTGGTGGTGCGGGTGCAGACCAATTTTGGATTGCTAATGATGAACTTATTGTTATCTAACAGATCATGCTTTTGAAGTCGTCCTAAAAGCGCGAAGCTTCTCTTGTGCTTGTTCGGGGGTCAACCTGACATTCCAAAGTGGACTACCTGGATCGAGGGGTTTCGATTCTGCCACAGTTCCCACTAGGAAGGGAATCAAGCCCGAATCTTCGATCGGCTGTCTGACTACTCGCTCATCCCTCTCTTCATCTACTGCATAGGTCATAATGAGGTTTGGTTCTCGAATATTACTATATTGCTCTACATATCCAGTCCATAACGTAGTAAAAGCTTTGGCAACACGAGCGTTGGGTATTTTCTGCTGCATTATTACGCCAGCAACTTCATTTTCTCCAATAAGTTGCTTCAAATTGCCATTCTCATCGCTATAAAGCGGGTTGGTCGTGTCAATTACCAGTTTGCCATCAAGATGATTTTCCATTTCCGCGATCGCATCGTCCACCATACGGTAATTGACGGCTAGAATAATGACTTCGCCGAAAGCTGCTGCTTCGGCAACAGTGCCTATTTGGTAGTTGCCAGCCTCAAGATCTTCGGGATGGCGAGACGATAACATCACCTCATGACCTGCTAGTGAAAATAATTCTCCGTATGTTTTGCCAATTGCTCCTGCGCCGATTATGCCAATTTTCATCTTCTTTCTCCGTGTTTTATTTAAGTTAATAAATTGTTTGTGGCGATCGCGCTTATCTTGAGTAGAATTTTGCCCATGTTGTTACGGTTTTCCAGAAGCTGATGGGCTGCGATCGCATCTTCTAGGGGAAATACTCTAGAAATTTGGGGCTTGAGCCATCCTTCTTCAATAGATCGCACTCATTATATTTCTCTCGGATACTCGATACCGAGTATGGTCGAATCGATCAATTCCAAGTGCCCAAACTCCGATGGGGAAATAAAGAGCGCGAGTGGCAAATTCTCAGGTGCCCTGGGCGTGGCTTAGATAGCTTACTTAACTTTACGCTGTCTCTTTATGTGATGGGCTTATCCCTGAGAGATTTACAAGAGGCTCTCTACCCGATTTTGGGTAGCGTGCTGTCTGTGAATGCAATTAATCGGAGCACCTTAGAGGCTCAAACCCATATGGATGAGCATCGTCAATCACCGATTAACCAGACAAAGGGCGATCTTAATCGTGGATGGAGTCTGGGTGGATATTCAGTACGCCCAAGGCGAATTCAAGATAGACCGTGCAGGACATGAGCGCCAAGTTCGTCATGGGGAAGAGAGGGTGATCTTGTCGGCGATGGCAGTATGGTCAGATGGAAGTGATCATATCCTGCACTATGAGATTGCCGCCCAAGAAGACACACAATCCTGGTCGGACTTCTTCCATCACTTGATTGAGCGAGGGCTTGACCCCAAGGCAGTTAAATTGGTTGTCAGTGATGGCTCATCGGGCTTACCTGGGGCAAGGGCTCGAGTTCTACCCCATGCCCAGCAGCAGCGATGCATCACTCACAAGGTTCGAGGGATGAAAAAGTATCTGACACGACTTGGAGGGTTAGCATTCTTAAGCATGGCTGAAACAACGTAATTCTGTTAAAACCGTACTTATGTTCGATCTCTAGAGTCCTTAATTTGCAAAGATTTCAGAGAAACCTTCCAAGTCGTGTTTCTTTTGTTTCTCGATTCCATTATGATTCAATCCTCTTTTTCAGATGTACTTCATCTGTGGGGCTGATGGATGTGGGATTTATTATGGGTGATTATGGATAGACTTTCTTTATATCCATCCCATAAATCATAATATCGAGAATTTTCGGTCTATTATCCTTAATTGAGAATAATATCAATAATCATTTCGGATATTACTCCTTGTTTTCATGATATCCATAAACTTTCTGGATCTTACCTAAAGCATGATAAAAGTATAAATCTAAGACCATACTGAATCATTGCCACACCCCATCAAGGTATAAGCTGATCAAAGGCATTAGTAAAGGGTGAATTCGCGTTCAATTAGCCTTTGCCATAAGGTATTAATCTGCAATAGGCGATCGCGCACGATCTCTTCAATGCGCCCTTGGAACTCCTCGACGGGTTGATTTTCGGACATTTGCAATTGTACGTCAACGATTTGTGGTCGAGCGACTGGTTGACCGATTTGGCTCACAAGATAGCAATAGGCAGTTGTCACTTCCTCAATCTCTTCAACGAGTGCCTCAGCGATGAGATTGGCAACAACATTGTATAGTTTGCCTACATGGGTAACTGGATTTTTGCCTGCTGCTGCTTCTAAGGTCATCGGTCGATAAGGCGTAATCAAACCGTTAACTCGGTTACCTCGACCCACTTGACCGTCATCTCCTGCCTCAGCGGAAGTTCCCGTTACGGTTAGGTAACAACTACCACGTTTCACATCATCTCCCGTATTGATCTCTAAGGTTATAGGTTTGTTAGTAACCTGTTGAGCAGCTTGTTGAGCTATTTTCTGAAGATGGGCTTTTTTAGTACAATAATCGTTGATGTCACTGACAAAGCGATCGACAAAGGCACAAGCTACAGTGAGGCAGATTTTTTCTCCTCTTCTAATGCCCATCACCTTGATATCTTCGCCAATTTCAGGATAAGTTTCTTTAACCTTGGAGGAGTTAAGATATTTTTCCACTCGATCGACTACCCGTTCGAGATGACTCAACGGCGCAAAGCCAACACCACAGGAAGTATCATTTGCCAGCCAGATGTTAGTTTCTGCTGCCCGAGCGTACAGTTCCGTTAGGTCTACAGAACCTGGTCTTACCAAACAATGGATTTTGACGTGTCTTTCTGGATCTAGAACCTGAAAATTGTCACGCAACCAGTTCCGAGAACTCTCAATTGCTAATTCTTGAACTGGAACCCGAACACCCTTGAACTCTTGGGTGGCTCGACCAGCCAGAAAAATTTCGCTCGGTGCTAGTACCTTGCCACCACCAAAAGCTGGACGGGCAATACCTCCCCAAAGCAATACCTTATCTACATTATGGTGCAACAGCAACCCAAAACGTTCTTGATAAAAGTGGCACAGTGCTAGGCTTAGCTGTTCGGCTAAAGCATCACAAATAGTATCTGGGTGTCCCAGACCCTTGCGCTCGACAATTTCTACTTCAGATGATTCGATCGCCAGTGTTGTTAGGAGACGAACAATTAAATCCACGATTAACTTTTTGCTATCTCACAAACCCAATGAGAAGCATTCGATAAATAAATAAACGAACTGTACGGCTTGTAATCACTACTATTAATTTTAGATAGATAATCTACCATTAATACTTTCTTAGCTGACAAATTCTCTTACTTTAATTAACATTTTGGGCTGCCAAGAGTGCTTTTGAGACTGCTACTGACTTGGATAAAAGCGATAAGATCGAAGTAGAGAGCTAAATGAGGTAAGTCAAGATGGTTAAGCTGCATCACCCTACTCTCCAAGAAGAACCCCGCAACCAGCAACCAGCGATAATTCCTCCGAGGCAAGATAGCTCTCTTCTTGACTGGTTGAGCGAAACTGGTCGATTAGTAGCCCGTGAAGCTGGCGAACATCATCGTGAAGAGATAGAGGAAAAAGAACCCGAAGAGCTGATGCAGACGGCAAATAGTTGAGGTTGTGAATCTGAGTAGGGAGCTAAACACAGAAGAATAAATCCCGCTCCGAGGCTGAGTTTATCTCACCCCAAACGAGTAATTAGGGTCGATAAGAGCTACTCGTCAACAGCAAAGGTTGTCTCTGATTAGGTTTCACAACCGTTTCTGGCGGTCATTTTAGGTAGTTGAGATGCGATCGCCGATCGCTTCGAGCTTGGGAGACTAATATCCTACAACTTTTGACACGCTCAAACTTAAATTGAATTTAAGAGGTCAACAAGACAATGAGGACAACATTCCGCAATCGAATCGAGGCTGGTCGCTTACTGGCGAAAAGACTCAAACCAAATTATGCTAATCGTTCGGATGTACTAGTATTAGGGCTACCTCGTGGTGGCGTGCCAGTAGCATCTGAAGTCGCTCCCGTTCTTCATGCTCCCTTAGATATCTGTATTGTGCGGAAGTTGGGCGTACCTGGGCATAAAGAGTTAGCGATGGGTGCGATCGCAACAGGGGGGATTATGCTTTTGAACGAAGCTCTAGTGCGTTCGTTAAAAATCTCTCAGAAAGCGATCGAAGAAGTTGCTACCAAGGAACAACAAGAATTAGAGCGACGCGATCGCCTTTATCGTGGCGACCGTCCCGTTCCCAATCTAAGCGATCGCACCGTTATTTTGGTTGATGATGGAATTGCTACGGGTTCGACCATTAAGGCTGCTATATCTACCATCAAACAACAGCAAGCAAAGCGCATTATTGTCGCTGTTCCTGTAGCACCGCCTGATGTCTGTCGAGAGCTAAAAACCGAGGTAGATGAGGTGGTCTGCTTGCTTACTCCAGAGTGGCTCTCTGCGATTAGTCTCTGGTACGATGACTTTTCCCCTACAACCGATGCAGAAGTACGGCATTTGTTAGCACGAACCATGAAGGAGCAAACTGCACCGTCGAGTTAGGTAATTTCTAAGTTGGAGGAGCGACCTATGAATAGCATCTCAGAATCTTTTTTAGAATCTCTGGTCTCGGTTAAGGCAGGCTCGGTTTCTCTAGAGGGGAATCTGGGTATGCCTAAAGGAGCTGAAGGCATTGTGTTATTTGCCCACGGCAGTGGCAGCAGTCGCCATAGTCCTCGTAATCGCTACGTTGCTAGGGTGTTGCGAGAAGCAGGATTGGCTACTTTACTTATCGATCTGCTGACAGTCGAAGAGGAGGCGATTGACTTGCGGACAAGACATCTCCGCTTTGACATTGACTTGCTAGCTACAAGGCTTGTTGGCGCAACAGATTGGCTGCTACAAAATTCCAACACTCGCAATCTACGGATTGGTTACTTTGGTGCCAGTACGGGGGCTGCTGCTGCCTTGGTAGCGGCAGTGGAACGTCCAGAAGCTGTCAGCGCCATTGTTTCTCGTGGCGGACGACCAGACTTAGCTGGCTCGGTGTTATCCCGCGTCACTGTCCCCACGCTGCTCATCGTTGGCGGTTACGATCGCCCAGTAATCGAGATGAATCGGTCGGCACTGGGACAACTGCGGACTGAAAAACAGCTTGAGATTGTGCCGAGAGCGACGCATCTATTTGAAGAGTCAGGTGCGTTAGAGCAGGTGGCACGGCTGGCGAGTAAATGGTTCAAACGCTATCTAACTTCAGCTCAATTCATTTAGTCACGATCTGTAAGGAGTCAGAGAAATGCCTATCGATAACAATAATAATCGCGGTTTTAAAACGCCAGAACCCAAACAGTTTGGTGGCAGCTTACTTGTTCTGTTCTGGCTACTAATAATGCTGAATCTATTTTTGTTTGGCAGACCTCGCTATCCGACCACAGCCTACAGTGATTTTCTGGCACAGGTGGAAGCGGACCAAGTCGAACGAGTGGAAATTAGTCCCAATCGAATTCGCTACACTCTCAAATCTGAGCCAACAGCCGAACCATTTGAGAATCAGTCGTCTCAAGTCTTGGAAACTATTCCGCTCGTGACAGATTTTGAGTTACCTAACATTCTCCGAGAGCATAATGTGCGATTTTTTGTGCAACCTGTCAATGGTCTGGGATGGCTGCGAACTTTACTCGGTTGGGTCGTACCTCCCCTAATCTTCTTTGGCATTTGGGGCTGGCTTCTTAGTCGCAGTCAGGGAGCTGGTCCAGCTGCCCTTACGGTCGGTAAAAGCCAAGCACGTATCTACTCCGAAGGCACAACGGGCGTGACCTTTGATGATGTAGCGGGAGTAGATGAAGCAAAAGCAGAACTGCAAGAGATAGTTGATTTTCTCAAAAGTGCCGACAAATACATTCGCTTAGGAGCAAAAATTCCCAAAGGAGTGTTGCTGGTAGGACCGCCAGGAACGGGCAAGACTTTACTCGCCCGAGCGATCGCTGGCGAAGCTAGAGTACCTTTCTTTAGCATCTCTGGTTCGGAGTTTGTCGAGTTGTTTGTCGGAGTTGGGGCTGCTAGGGTTCGCGATTTGTTTGAACAGGCTAAGCAACAAGCACCCTGTCTCGTCTTTATCGATGAATTGGACGCTTTGGGCAAATCCAGAGCGGGAGCGGGACCTCTGATTGGGGCTAACGACGAGCGGGAACAAACCCTCAATCAACTTTTATCACAACTAGATGGCTTTGAACCCAATACGGGGGTGATTCTGATCGCTGCTACCAATCGACCAGAAGTGTTAGATCCAGCTTTACTGCGTCCCGGTCGCTTCGATCGTCAAATTTTAGTCGATCGCCCCGATAAAAGCGGTCGAGAAGCAATTTTGCAAGTTCATACCCTAGCGGTCATTTTGGCAGAAGATGTCGATCTCGCCAAACTTGCTGCCCGCACTCCTGGGTTTGCTGGAGCGGATCTGGCGAATTTGGTCAATGAAGCTGCTTTGCTAGCTGCTCGCAAAAACCGCGAGGGAGTAACTATGGCTGATTTTAACGCAGCGATCGAGCGCATTGTGACTGGACTGGAGAAAAAATCTCGCGTGCTGAATGACCTGGAGAAAAAGACAGTGGCATATCACGAAGTCGGACACGCCATTATTGGCTCGATGATGCCTGGTGCGGGTAAGGTGGAAAAAATTTCCGTCGTGCCCAGAGGTATAGGAGCTTTAGGTTATACGCTACAATTACCAGAAGAAGACCGCTTTTTGATGCTCGAAAGCGAGCTGCGGGGGAGAATTACTACTCTGCTGGGCGGTCGTTCTGCCGAAGAATTAATTTTCGGTGAGGTTTCTACTGGTGCCAGTGATGATATTCAAAAAGCGACAGATCTTGCCGAACGGTTTGTTACTCTTTATGGCATGAGCGATGAGCTCGGTCCGATCGCTTTTGAAAAGACCCAGCAGCAATTTTTGGAAGGATGGAACAATCCTCGCCGTGCGGTAAGTCCCAAGGTAGCCGAAGAGATCGATCGCGAAGTCAAAGAGATTGTCGATGGCGCACACCAAATGGCTCTAAACATCTTAGAGCAGAATCGAGACTTGCTGGAAGAGACAGCCCAAGCCTTGTTAGACACGGAAGTTTTGGAGGGAGAACAACTGCAAGAGCGACTCAACCGCGTTCAAACTCCAGCCCAGATGCATGAATGGTTGCATAAAGGCAAGTTGAGAAATGCTTGACTAGAAGGAAAACTCCAACAGTAACGAACGAATGGATTTACTCGATCGCTTCTACTCCATGTCTTAAAGTTAATTATAATGACTGCAACGATTAAAATAATTACCACACCTTTAGCGTTCAAGATCTCGGTCAATTGCTATCTGGTTGAAACCGACGAAGGCTATGTCTTGATAGACACGGGAATGCCCAATCAGCGTAGTGCGATCGAACAAGAGCTAGAACGAGCAGATTGCCAGCCTGGAACCCTGAAGCTAATTATTCTGACCCACGGTGATATCGACCATTGTGGCAATGCAGCCTATCTCCGTCAAAAGTTTGGTGCAACAATAGCCATGCATTATGAAGATTCTGGCATGGTTGAACGGGGAGATATGTCCTGGAATCGCCAAAATTCCCATAATCTCATCGGAATACTATTTGGATTATTTTTCAGTTTAAGTAAATCAGATAGATTCAAACCCGATCTATATGTAGAGGATAGATACAGTCTTTCTGATTATGGATTCGATGCTGAAGTACTTCATATCCCAGGGCATTCAAAGGGGTCGATCGGCATCCTAACTGCCTCTGGTGACTTGTTCTGTGGCGATCTGCTCGCCAATCTTAACCAGCCCGAGTTCTGGTTCATCGACGATTCAGGCGCGGCAAATGCCAGTATCAAAAAACTCAAAAGCCTAAAAATAAATCTTGTTTATCCAGGACATGGCAAGCCATTTCTCATGGAACAGTTCATCAAGGAGATAACACGATGAAAGCATTAGTGGTTTACGATTCGGTTTTTGGCAATACAGAGCAAATAGCGCAGGCAATGGGAAATGCGCTTAGTTCTCAAGTAGATGTCGAGGTACTCCGAGTGACTCAGATAAAAGTAGAACAGTTGAGATAGACTGCATTTATTTCAAATTAGCCTCGGTTTCTGATGCGTTTAGATCGAGTAGAGCAATGACTTCTTCAGGTGTGAGTTTTGAAGAGGTATTACAACCAGAACCACCTACGGTGCGTCTTCCTCCCCAACCCTCAGATGAAGGATCTTTGGCTAATTCCGCCTGAG